>JAENYQ010000050.1 GCA_016841675.1 Desulfotomaculum sp. | reverse complement strand
AGATTCTTCGCTGCGCTCAGAATGACAGATTCGTTGTATTCATAGCAATGACAATGTTGGCTATTGAACATATTAACATGCTTTATAGCAATTATTTGCGGTAAGTATAACTTTCTCCCGACTAATTAAATGCTCCAGATGTTTTTCCAACATTACCTGTTCAAAAAAGCGGATTAATCTTTCAGGTTTAATAAACTTTTTATAGATTAGTTTTTCATCCACAAGTTCGTTTAGGTTTTTCTCAACGGCCAGGGTACTTAATATCCGGTAATCCCGTTCAGCAAAGATATTTTCGTAAGCGTTCAGCCTTTCTGCGATCCGGTCGGTAATAATCCCGGTGTGACTGGTAACCAAAACCCTGGGGTTTAAGCTTTTTACTTTATGGATCGAATCAATAAAAAGAGCCAAGTTCGAACATACGCTTCCATACCAAGGGCCGAAAGAAGATAAATCAATATCACTGCAAAACAAAATATCATCTTTAGGATGATAAAAACCTATATGTCCTGGAGTGTGACCGGGTAAATGGATAACCTGCAGCACAACACCGCCGAAGTCCAATATTTCCCCATCAACTAATTCCCGCGCCACGGGCCTTTCTTTTACCAAGTCAGGGAAGTACTTTTCCATCGTAATTCGGGGGTTTAACCGTCCTAAACCGGAATGAGTTAAAAAAGACTCTTTAGAATTCAAAGCCGGGGCATCAAGATAATGAGCCCAAATTTGGGCCCCGGAAAAAAAACGGTTACCATTGGTATGATCGTAGTGAAAATGGGTGTTAATGATTACATCTACATCGACATAAGTTTGGATAGCTTTCCTTCTTTTGTGGCCAAACCCGCTGTCAATCAAAACCTTTATATCTGCATCGATCAATAAACCGTGGCAGTATGGATATTTGGCATCCCGCTCTCCGGTAATGAAATATATTTTTTCGGCCAGTTTGTTGGCTTTAAACATTTTGCGGCCTACTCCTTTGCATAGTTTACGAAGTAAATCGTTGTCATCCCAAACGTTTGCGAAGGATCTAGATTCTTCACTGCGTTCTTCAATGACATGGGGTTGAGTGGCTTTTAAGTTTTTAAGCAGGATTATTTTATAGAAGGCAGAATTTAAAAACAATCCACTAGCAATTAAAAACTGGAACAATTAAAATTCATGGTTATACCGTTAACTCAGTAAGTGGTACAGCGCCGTGTCATTGCTATGAATACAACAAATCTGTCATTCTGAGCGTAGCGAAGAATCTTAAGGCCCAGATCCTTCGCTAACGCTCTTAGATGACAGCTCTATCCCCGCGGTGCACAATTGTTTATTAAAAATGTTTATCTCATCAATGGGGATAGCTCGTAGTGGTCACATCTTAATCACATCATATTGTAATAATATTAGGAGTGTTTTTCAATGACATTAGATCCGCAGGTAAAAGCATTTCTTGACTACCTGGCCGCAAAAGGCGTGCCTCCAATGCATACGCTTTCCCCCGAACAAAATCGTTTGGCATTAAAGCGATCAATTAATCGAACGAATATCCCTGCACCAACGGTGGCAAAAGTTCAAGACCGCTGGATTCCCGTAAAAGATGGAGAAATAAAAATTCGCATCTACTCACCGGACGGAGAAGGCCCTTGGCCAATACTGGTCTATTTTCATGGCGGAGGCTTTATTATGGGAGATCTCGATACTGTCGATGCTCCACTTAGAGCACTCACCGATGCGGTCCATTGCATAGTTATATCAGTCAATTATCGTCTAGCCCCGGAATACAAATTCCCTACGGCAGTGGAAGATTGCTACACTGCTATAAAATGGGCTTTTGAGCATGCCGAATATTTTGGGGGAGACCCTGCGCGGATTGCAACTGCCGGTGACAGCGCCGGTGGCAACCTTGCCACCGTTATGGCTTTATTAGCTCGTGAACGCGGGGGACCGTCTTTATGCGCCCAAGTATTATTATATCCTTGTACAGATCAATTAAATGATTACCCCTCACACCATGAATTTGCCGCAGGCTATTTTATTACTTTAAAAGACATCAAACAGATTCAGAAATGCTATTTTATGACAGAAAAAGATAAAGCAAATATTTACGCCTCACCCCTCCTAGTTGAAGATCTAAGCTGCCTGCCTCAGGCACTGATAGTTACAGCAGGTTATGACCCTCTCCATGATGAAGGGGAGGCTTATGCCAATCGACTTGGGGAAGCTGGTGTAAAGGTCGATTATTTCTGCTATGACGGGATGATTCATGGATTTTTTGGTATGGCAGGTATTTTTGATGAGGGAAAAGCTTTAATTGAACAGGTAGCAAACTATTTGAAAAATGCATTCACCTGCTAAGTTTCTTAAATCGAAATGCACTATTTACTGAACCATATTACTCCAATCCACCGTCATTGTACAGTAACAGATTGTCTATTGACGGTGACTTTGAAAGAAAAAGTCGTCACACAGTGTGACGACTTTATGGGGTCTATTATAAGATATTGAACTAAGGTGTTAATCGAGAAGGCAAAAATGTAGCTATTTGTGGAAAGACTATTAAAAGAGCACAGCAAACTAATATTGCAATTAAAAACCCCCATATGCCCTTGAAAATATCATTCAATGGTACATTTGTCACACCCTTAATTACGTAAACATTTATGCCTACCGGCGGAGTAATACATCCCATACTTACTACTAAAACCATGATTATACCAAACCATATTGGGTCATAACCCAAGTTTTGCACGACTACCGGATAGAAAATAGGAATAGTGAGCAACATGAGCGGTAAGGAATCAATAAAAGTACCAAGAATCAAAAGAATAAATAAAATTACAGCCACTACGATAAAAGGCTCGAAAGGAAGAGCCCCAGCCCAAGCTGCCAATTCATACGGAATACGGGCTATGGCCATAAAGCGACCAAAAATTGTTGCCCCAGCCACTAACAAAAAAATCATAGCAGAAGTAACTGTAGTATCAGCAAGTGACTTATTAATAACTTCCCAGGTTAAACTTTTTCGGATTAAAGTTACTAGTAATACACCACCCACTCCCACAGCGCCTGCTTCTGTAGGCGTGAACCAGCCTGCAAAAAAACCGCCAAATGTAATTGCAAAAACAACAAAAACTTCAAGTAAGCCGCTAGTGTATAAGTTAGTGTATATTTCTTTTAAGCTAGACTTGCCTTCGGGAGAAGGAGGTCCCCAAGAAGGATTGCGTAAAGTTATTAACCAAATGGTAATGATAAACAAAGTTGTTAAAAGAATACCTGGCAGTATACCGGCCAAAAATAAACTGCCAATTGACTGACCGGTAGCTATCCCGTAAAGCACTAAAATAACGCTCGGAGGAATTAATATACCTAAAGTACCGCCCGCAGCTATGCAGGAACTGGCTAGTATATCGTTATAGTTATATTTCTTCATTTCCGGGTAAGCAATCAAACCAATTGTTGCGGTGGTGGCCGTACTCGACCCACAAATAGCTCCAAAAATAGCACAAGCTATTTGACTGGCCATAGCCAGCCCTCCAGGCATGTGGCCAACTATCTTATAAGCAAAAGAATAAACCTTAGTGCCTATGCCCGCGTAATAACTTAAAAAACCCATCCACACGAACATCGGAATAACTGCCAAAGAGTAAGAAGAAAAAGTTGCATAAATATCTGCTGATACTATTCTATAACCGGCTGTGAAAGAAGTAACTGAACTATATCCCACATAACCCACTATTATCATTGCAAGAGCAATAGGTGTTCTCAAAGCTATGAAGATAAAAAATGCTATTATGCCTAGTATACCTATAGAAATAGCACTCATCCCTTACCCACCTTTCTAATCAAGTCGATTACCTTCCCTAAGACGACCAAAAAATAACTTAGAAAGCCAAATGCAATAATAAAAACAAAGTAATAGAAAGGTATTTGTGTAGTCATACCTACCTCACCGGTAATAACCATTTTATTGCCATAATTAACAATCATTATGAAAACCATAGCCAATAATATCAATACTATAATATTTATAAAAATACCTGTAATAATTTTATTTTTTCTAGAAAACCGATCTGTTAGAAAGGTTACGCTAACATGTCCTTCCCGGACTTCACAGTTAGCCAAAGCCAAGCCAATTGCCGTAGCAGTAAGAAAGCCAACCAATTCATAAGTTCCATCGATCGGATGTCCTAACTTGCGGAGTATTACATTACTTATCACTAAAACCATTATTGATCCGATTAAGATCCTGCCCACATAATCTATAACTTTACTTAATTTGGTAGCAATCGAACCCACTATTTACCACCCCCAACAAATGGTATTATATAAGAAATTACAGCGCTACTCATATGGTATAGAATAGTTACAAAAACATTAAAAGATTTATTGCAAGCCTCACAATGGGGGGGTATTTTTTTACCCCCCCAATTTGTGAACATATTTATTAAAGCATGCTTGATTGTCGGTATACAACGTGTTCACATTCCCCATTGGGCTTAACGGTGTATACCAATTAACTTGTGATCAAACCTTTCCCCTACAGCACGTAATTAGATATACTGTTTCTTTATAGTTTATTATTGAAAATAAAAATTATTTTGAATTATCGTACTCCTGGTTATATTTGTCGGCTAATTTCAGAACTGTATTCATAATTTCTTTTCCAGGTAAGCCTTTTTCATTCAACTCAGCAATGCGTTTGTCGAGCAAAGGGTTAAGAAGAGCCATCCATTTTTGCGTTTCCTGGTCAGAAAGAGTAATAATTTCAATAGAATATTCATCTTGAGCCAATTTAACCGCGTTTTCACTTAGCTTATCGTAAAATCCAGCAACAACTTCTTTATAAAAGCTTTCGTTAGTTTCATCTATAATATTTTGGAGATCCGTTGGCAGCGAATTCCATTTATCCTTATTCATGACCATAAAAAGAAGCTGGTTATAAAGAAAAGGGGTTTCGGTTACGTAGTTGGTAACTTCGCTGAGTCTGAAACCTTTTAGCGTTTCCATAGGGGCAACTACACCATTGGTTATTCCTCTTGAAATTGCTTCAAAATGCTCAGGCATTGGCATAACAGTACCCGTACCCCCCAGCGATTTCAGAGCATCCGCACGTTCACCGGCGGTAACTCCTAACTCAACACCACTCAAGTCATCCAAATTTCTAACTGGCACTTTCGATAATATGTCTCCCCTGCCTGTACTCCACGTGAAAAGATGCTTGACATCCTTGATTTCTGCGGGATTAAGTTCTTTTATTCCATCCATTGCCACCCAATCCGATACTTTTGCATTATTATATTCGATACCCGGTACCATCATAGCCTCCATGACCGGAAAACGCCCTCTTGTATAAGCATAACATGAATGTCCTATATCAGCTGCACCACTAACCACACCTTCATAGATTTCGGGCCCTTGAAGCAAAGTTCCACCAGGGTAACTAGTAATTTTTACACGACCATCCGTGGCTTCTTCAATTCTCTTAATCCAGTCTTGAATAAGAATAGTTTCAACTTCATGGGTGGCTGGTTGGAAATGAGCAAGAGAAAACTCAAATATTTCCGCTTTTGTTTCGGATTCCGTATCCTCTTTGGCCCCACAACCCCCTAAAACAAGGGCTACCAGTAACAGCGGGAAAATGAGCGCTACTAATACATTCTTCAACGATAATAGTCTAAACATATTTTATATCCCTCCTGGTATTTTTTTACTAAGCATCATTCAGCGTAAAAGCATATTTGCTCTTTCCTCTGCATAATTCTTCAACGCTCTTGAACTTTACTGGGCCTCATTCAGGCAATTGTCAAAAATTCTTCAGTGTTAAGTATATATTACTAAATTACGCTATCAAGATATTACGGTGCTATTATTAGGTAGATAAACTTTTTAATACTTGAGAAGATTTAAAATATTCAGAACATATGCGAAATAATTAATCGTCATTGAGTAATGTTTGAACGATTTCAAACCCACTCACTGGATAATTAGCCCGTCGCAGAAATTCCAATACAACCTCCCGACTACAATTGAATAATGTTTCTTAAAGCTTTACCCTAACCCCCCTATCTTGGTGGAAGTTGCTATCAAAGGATGGCTTTTTTATGATTGAGTACGGTCTTAATTGAAAATAATTTTTCAAAACCAGATATGAAACCTGTAAATTTAAAAAACAGGTTTCATATCTGGTTTTAATCTTTAGTTTTTCAGAGCTCGCAACACTTTTTCCGGAGTAATAGGCAGGCTATAGACCCGTACCCCTATCGCATCATGCACAGCATTTCCTATAGCTCCTAAAATTCCAGCAAGAGCTCCTTCACCAACTTCCTTGGCGCCGAAAGGCCCAGTCGGTTCATATGTTGCAACCAGTTGATCTACTGACTCTGGTGTCTCAAGGGAAATGGGAATTTGGTAATTAAGAAAAGATGCGTTGAAAAGCTGTCCTTTTTCTAAGACAATTTCTTCGGAAATTGCTTGGCCTGCACCCATCGAGACGCACCCATGAACCTGCCCCTCAACAATTGTTTTATTCAGTGAAAAACCACAATCATGATAAGTAACCGCCTTTAAAAGTTTCACTTTACCCGTCAGGATATCCACTTCAACCTCTGCCGCATGGGCCGCAAACCCATATGCCCCGGTAAATAAACCTTTGCATTTGGCAAGACTTGGATACCGGTCCGTTTCGGAATACCCCTTATAAGAACCTGTTCCGATAATGGGATTTCCACCTTTTTTAAATACGCTCGTCTGAATTGCCTGAGTAAAAGATATTGATTTTTCTGGGTCATCTTTTACAAATATTCTTTTATCTTGTGTTTCTAACTCACCGATATCATCAACACCAAGAACCTCTACCGCACACTCCAGTAGTTGACGCTTCGCATCCGCTGCCGCCAGTTTTACAGCACTGCCGGTAACTAAAGCTGTGCCGCTAAGAAAACTGCCTATATCAATGGGGCAAAGCTCAGTATCCCCGGCAACAAGATGGACATCTTCCAATCCAATACCTAATTCTTCAGCTAAAACCTGGGACAAGGTTGTATAACTTCCTTGTCCGATATCTTGAGCACCTGTAAATAAAGTAGCCGTTCCATCATCATGCATCTTGACTATAGCCGCTGACGCAAACGGATAATACATGGCGCCACTAAACATGGCACATAACGAAATTCCTACTCCTGTTTTATACCTACCCTCTTGCGGTTGAGCTTTAAACTGCATACGTTTATTTTCCCAATCAATTGACTTCGCTGCGCCTTCTAAACATTCTTTTAAACCACAGCTATTTAACCGGTCACCATTAGGCAGTAAATCCCCCTGGTGTCTGATATTTTTTAACATGATATCAACGGAGTCCATACCAAGATCTCGGGCTATCAAATCTAAGTGTGAATCAATAGAAAATCTTATCTGTGGAGCGCCGTGGCCTCGTTGCGGACCACGAATGCCACTATTGGTATATATTGAAAAACCTTCATACCGGTAATTTGGAACATTGTAAATCGGAAAACTAAAACCATGACATAGGAATACAACAATCGGACCCGAACCCCTATAACCGCCATTATCAGCTATAACTTTTATATCCTGGGCTAAAATAGTTCCATCCTTTTTAATACCGGTTTTAACCTTTATCACCATGGGGTGGCGCTGGCGGGTCGCCATAAACACTTCTTCTCTTTCCAATTCAATCTTTACCGGTTGCCCCAACTTCATAGACATATAAGCCGCACAGAACTCATAAGGGAATAAGTCAATTTTACCACCGAAAGCTCCACCAACAAAAGTATGGTGAATTCTTATTTTACCTATCGGCATTTTAAAGGTCTTGCTCAAAAGAAACCGTTTTAAAAATATCCCCTGGGTGGATAACCACATATGAAGTTTATCTTCAACGGGGTCATAGCTAGCTACCGCTGCATGGGGCTCCATCTGGCAATGAGCCGTTGCTTTTAATTCAAATTTATCTTCCCGAACATAATCGGAGTCTTTAAAACCTTGTTCCACGTCACCAAAGCTTATGGCTGAATGACCGCTCATGTTATTTACGTTAATTTCCGCTTCACGCTGCTGTTTTTTTTGGGCAACCCCCCAGTCTTCCCATGCCGAAGTACCCTCTAATAGTTCTTCATGAATCAATGGTGCATCTGGTTTCATAGCTTCTTCAACTGTAAAAACTCCAGGAAGAATTTCATATTCAACCTTAATCAAAGATAATGCTTTTTCTGCTACTGTCTCGCTTACCGCCGCAACCGCTGCCACTTCATCTCCTATATAGCAAACCTTATCTATAGCAAGGGGATGTTCATCTGCCGGATAACGCGGCGTATCCACAAACGCATATCGTACATCACCAACATCTTTCCCGGTCATAATAAATTTAACGCCGGGTAGTTGTTCCGCCGCAGTGGTATCAATATTCAAAATCCTTGCGTGCGGGTAGGGGCTTCTTAAAATTTTACCATAAAGCATCCCCGGTAAATTAACATCCACCGTATAAATTGCCTTGCCCATAGCTTTCGCCGGTCCGTCAATCCTGGGTAGTCCTTTTCCGACAACTTTATAGTCAGTCAAGTTACACACCCCCCCGTGCGTTTTTTTCTTTAGCTAGCGATGTAATCGCCTCTATAATCTGCACGTACCCGGTGCAACGACAGATATTTCCCGAAATAGCTTCTTTTATTTCACCCAGTGATGGGTTGGGGTTTTTATCAAGCAAGTTTTTAGTCGTCAAAATCATTCCGGGAGTACAAAACCCGCATTGAATTGCACCCTTTTGATTAAAAGTTTCCTGAATCGGGTGCAAACTCCCGTCTTTGGCCACGCCCTCAATTGTCATTACGGTTTTTCCGTCGGCTTTAACTGCAAGAACCAAACATGAACTGACTGGTTTTCCATCCATCAGTACTGTGCATGCTCCGCACTCGCCCTGATTACATCCCTTTTTGGTTCCGGTCAACCCCAAATCTTCACGCAATACTTCCAATAATGTTTGGTTTACATCGACTGCAATACTTCTTGTCTCACCATTCACCGTCAAATTAATCGTCTTTTCCATTATTAACCCCCCCAACGTCACGTAATGCTTTTTCAACCAAAACCTGGGCGATTCCGCGTTTATAATTTGGTGACATTAGGTCAGTTTTAACCGGATGTAATTCTGAAACAGCCATTGTTGCAACTTCTAAAATCAAATCGGGGGTTAATTGCTGGCCAATGATTTTTTCCCGTGCCAATTTTGCTTCCACCGGGGCGGATCCAACTCCGGTGAATACTACGCGGGCATCCTGACAATGTTTTTCTTCAATGCCCTTCATCATCACCGCAACTCCCACCAAAGGAAAATCAATAGATTCCCGAACACGGAATTTATGATAAACACTTCTAATATCATCTTTTGGTATCGGAATTTCAATCTCAGTTAAAATTTCATTACTCCCTTTTAAAATTTGATTCGGCATACGACCATCGCCCGTGTAAAAGTCAGCCAGTGATAGTTTCCTTGTTTTATCAACCCCGACAAGTTTAATACTAGCATCGTAAGCAATAAGCGCTGGAACAGTATCAGCGACAAAGGTAGAATAACAGGCATCCTCTTGGTTAGTTACATGACAAACATGACCGCCTGCTTTACAACATGTTTCCCGAGAAGAACGCCAAAAATATGATTGGTTATAAAACCGACACCTTGTATTCAAACAAATATTACCGCCAATCGTAGCAACTGAACGTAAGAGTGGGGAACCCACCTCCCAAGCAGCCTGCTTTAAACACGGTAATTTTTCCTTGATTATTTCTGAGTTAACAATATCATCAAGCGTGTTCATTGAGCCGATGATGATATTGTCTGCTTTCTCCTTTATGGTTTTTAAAGCCGGGATTCTATCCAAACTAATCAAGTATTGCGAATTTTGCAACCTTTGCTTCATCTTTACCATTAAGTCTGTGCCACCAGCTATTATACCGTACCGACCATTAAACTCGCTTATTAGATTGGTTGCTTCCTGTAAATTCTCCGGTTCATGATATATAAATTCCGGTAATCGCAATTTTATCCCTCCTTGCATGTTATTTAGTGGTATACTTTAACCTACTAACCAGTTAGTAGGTTTTATACAATTCTAAACATGGTGTTCGTAAAGTTGCTCAAATTTTATTTCAAGGTGATTTGCTACCTGCCACATGGTCCCCAGCGCCCGCCTGGAGTTGCAGCGGATTGCAGGGAAATCATCCACCTGGCATAATTCTTTAAGCAGGATGTAGACTTGGCTAACCTTTTCTTCTATGAGCTTTGGGTCTTCCCGGTAGGACAGCATTTTAAACCCCCTCAATTGGTAATTTATTTATTACGAAGATCTTGAAGCCTTCGCGATTTTAGCTCATATTGGGGTAGAGTTCCAGGATCCACTATTTCAACGCCAAAGGTTAAATGGTGGGCTTCATACAATTGCTCTAAAATTGCTACTTGAAGGTGTTGGTAACCTGACCGATCATACCCTGGAAGAGGTTCAATCTTTACCTTTATTTGATCAATATCTCTTTCTGTATAAATAATAATCTGAAACTCATTAACCTTTTTAAATTCCCGAATGATGCTTTCAACGGCAGAAGGAAAAATATTTACCCCTTTAACGTGTTTCATATCATCGGCCCTGCCTAAAATACCGCCTTTGTATAAATCAAACGTGCGCCCACAACTACAATAATTGCTTTCCACCCTTTCAACCAAATCACCCGTCCTGTAGCGAATAACCGGCAAAGCAGACCTGCCGAACGATGTTAATACAAGTTCACCCTTTTGTCCATAGCCTAAGCTTTTTGTTGTATCCGGGTCAATTACTTCTTGAATATAATGGTCCTCCAGAATGTGCACTCCTCCGCATTGTTCCGAGCACTCATATGCTATTGAGCCACCAGTCTCGGACATTCCAGGAAAGTCGCCTACCTTTGCGCCCCAAGCATCTGCCAGCATTTTTTTAGTTCCGGGTATGTTAGCCCCTGGTTCACCAGCGTGAATAAGCAGTTTAATCTTCGAATCCTTAGCTAAGTTTATTCCCATTTCAGCGGCTACCTGAGCGAGTCGGATAGCATAAGTCGGTGTACAAACAAGGACGGTTGCGTCCATATCTATTATCATTTTAATACGTTCTTTGCTGGACATGCCGCCGCTTGGTAAGGTCAAAGCTCCGAGTCTTTCTGAAGCGTAGTGCGCAGCCCAAAACCCAATAAAATTTCCGTAGCCGTAAGCAAAATAAACGATATCCGTTTCCCTAACTCCAAATCCATACAGGCCGTAACACCAAGCCTCGGAAACCCACTCCCAGTCCCTCCAACTATCCAGTATTCTCAATGGTGCTTTCCCGGATGTTCCAGAAGTTTGGTGGTAACGCACAGCCTGATGTGGTGAGATTGCCATGGCATTGCCGAAAATTGGCTGTTCGATCTGCGATTGGTTTAGTTCTTGGCGAGTTAAAAAAGGTATTAGGTTAATATCATCCAATTTTTTAATATGCTCAGGCCTTACGCCAACTGCATCTAGTTTGTTTTTCCACAGTTCACTATTTGCATACGCCCAGCCAATAATATGTTGCAATTTATTGAGCTGTAGTTTTTGTAGGTCGTGTCGCAACATTAATTCAGTTCTGGGATTCCAGTATTCAGATGGTGACAATCATCTAATCTCCTCTCGTCTCAAATTCTATTAACCGGTTAGTAAAACCATACTTCATGTAAAAGTAAATATAAACAGTTTCTATCCCAGATGCCGAATAGAGACAGTGAATGGTTAAATATACGATTCAAAAGTTATATTAAGTTTAAATATCTATAAAATGTTATTAAATAAACCCTTGTCTGCTAAAAAACTATTTCTGATTAAAAGTGACAACTTTACTCTTCGTTGATATCTTCATCTTGACATAATCCGGATAGGACTATGTCAATAAAGATTTCAGCAATTTGTTCCGGTTTAAGATTGCCTTTTCCATTAAACCAGTAAGACATCCAATTGCACATTCCCAAAATGCCAAAAGTGGCGGTGAGGGGATGAATGGTTTTAAATTTTCCCAGAGCTGAACCCTCGCGTATTACATCGGAAATAATAGTAACGTATTGCCTTTCACGAGCTTTAATTTGCTTAAGTTTTTTAGTTGGGAGTTGAGATTTTTCCGAAAAAAAAATAGTCATATATTGTTTTTCGTCATGATTGTTTTTAATTTGATTGATAATTATTTGTTTTAAACGACTAACAGGGTCCATGTCAATTTTCATTAATTCTTGCATGCGCCTTTCAGCGGTGGACAACGTTCTGTCGAAAATTTCCCAGAGGATCTCTTCTTTGCTTTCAATATAGTAATACAAAGCAGCTTTTGTAAAACCTAATTCATTTGATATGTCCTGAACACTAGTTGCAGCATAACCTTTTTTTTTAAATAATTTCACTGCAACCAAAATTATTTCCTCGCGGCTTAAATGCATGCTAATGGCCCCCTACTTTATTTTTTTCCAAAAATAATAAAAATGAGGTTTGTTTTATTAATATTATAAGCTGTTCTTCATTGAAAAACGATGACTTGCTACGAACTACCTTTTTAATAAATGCTGATTACTACAGGCAAAACTATTACAAGATTCCTGGCCAAAAATCAAGCGACTTCAGAAAACCGGAAAAACCTGATTCAAAACTAAAACTTCTAATAAAGTAATGGTATGTTATTATCTTCCGGAAGGCAAATTACCCTAAGATAAGCCGACTTTTTTAGTGCTTCACGTACTTAATAAGAACTATATTTTGGCACTCGAGTAACAATTTTGTTTTTCACAATTAATTAAAACCATATTAACGGTACCAACGAGGGGGTAATATGAATTCTTCAAGGGAACAGATTACATCTCTTCCCTTTTAATGCTGTTAGTTTTTACGGCCCGCAATAGTCCTACTTAATTTAAATACATATTTCCCACCGCTGGTGTCTTTTGCAATTAATTGTTCTTCCTCAAGATATTTTAAGTGGGCAATAGCCTCCCAAGTTGCAAACAGCCTTTGCGTTGGAGGAAATAGATCCCACGTTTTGTAGGACATATCCCAGGACATTTGTGATGCTACCTGGTAGGCGTTTTTATTACCAGTCTCCAGGCTGGTAAGTATTTCACCAACCCTTTTATTGTGATGCTGCTTTAGTTCAACAATTCTTTTTCGCCATTCTTTTATAACCACTCTGTGCCCGGGAAGCACCAACTCAATATCATAACCCATAATTTTATCAAGACTGTTAAGGTAATCCTGCAAAGGGTTTTCATCGTCCGACCATAACGAGATGTTGGGGGTTATGTCGGCGAGGATCAAATCGCCGGCGATTAAAATCTTTTGATTTGGCTCGTATAAGCATAAGTGACCTTTGGAATGTCCGGGAGTTTCTATACATTTAAATGTGTAGTCTCCGGCAGACACGGTGTCGCCCTCTTTTATATAACTTACATCAATCCGGTTGGACGGACCGGTGTAACTGTAACCAGGGTGCCTTTCCATGGCCCCCTGGATCTCCCCTTCGGGATAGCCGTTTAGAATAGAAAAGCTTTTTAGGCTGTTCCATAAAACGCTATTATCATGCACCGGATCGAAAACATAGGCATCTTGGGTGCTGCAATACACCACTGAATTATCAGTGATCAGGTCCGGCACCAGTCCGAAGTGGTCTGCATGACCATGGGTGATAAAGAAGTCAGTCTCCATTAAATCCACGTCCAAGTCATTCAGGCTCGAACGCATGGATACCAAGCTCTCCTCAAGGTTTAATCCCGTGTCCACCACCAGATTTCGTTCATCCCCCTTAATTACGTAAGAGTTAAGGAACTTTAGGGGGGTCTTAGGAAGCGGAATTTCAATCCGATACAGGTTGGGTAATATTTCTTCCATGGTGCTAGACGTGGGAACCCTCTCCTCTCAATATTCATATTTACAGTTATTCATTATACAGGATCATTTAAACTATTCACAGTAACAACGCTGTCTTTAACCACTCTCTTAACCAGCGTCTTGGCAATTTCCAGCTTATACGCATTCTTGGCAAGGGGTTTTGCCCCGTCCATTGCGAGCAGCGCTGCTTGGTCTGCAATCTCCTCGGACAGTGCTTTTCCTTTAAGAAACTCCTCGGCCTTCAAGGCCCGGACAGGGGTAGGGGCAACTGCACCCAGAACTATGCGGACATCGGTACAGATTCCTTTATCGATGGTGATGATGGATGCAGCACTAACGATGGCGAAGTCAATCGGCTTACGAAGCGTAAACTTGAAAAAGGTCTGTTTTGCATCAGGGGCAGGCTTCGGGATATGAATGGCTGTAATCATCTCATCAGGGCTGAGCACATTCCCCAACGGGGTATAGAGCTCCTCAACGGCAATAGTGCGCACGCCCTTGACACCTGCCAGGGTGCATACAGCACCAAGGGCAGTAAGGGCCACTGCCATATCGGAGGGGCAAACCGCAAAGCATTTCTTGGCGCCCATGATGGCATGGTATTGGTTTTCACCGGCGACGGCAGGGCACGTCTTCCCACCTTTCCGGAAGCATTTGATCATCCCGCCAATTTCATCGGGGTAGCGATAGTACCAGCAGCGGGTATCCTGACAGAGGTTGCCGCCAATTGTCGCTATATTTCGGATCTGTGGAGAGGCGACACTCCTGGCAGCCTCTTTGAGCAGGGAACAGGTTTTTTCGATGAGGGGCGATTTAACTATCTCTACAAGAGTGGTTAATGCACCGATCCTAATCCACTCTTCGTCTGCTTCGATAATATTAAGGCCGGTAATCTTCTTGATGTTGATCAACATTTCAGGATATTCAGGGAGGATCCGGTGTTTTAAGACACCAAGGAGATCAGTTCCCCCGGCATTTATTTTAGCCTTTCCCTGGTTTTGCGCGAGCAAATTAGTAACTTCATCCACCGAGCCGGCATTAACATGGGCAAATGTTTTCATTATTTTCCTCTCCTCTCCGCATTAGCTACCTTCCCCAAAGCTCTTAAGATTTTATCGGGTGTCAGCGGATAATCAGCCATCCGCACCCCTATGGCATTAGATACAGCCATGAGGACAGCAGATGGGCCGGGAGACGGGGTAATCTCACCTACACCGATGGCGTGGAATCGATGACTGGGGAATGGTGTTTCCAGAATTTCATGTTCCATCTCGGGGAGTTCGGCAAAGGTGCGCCACTTGTAGTCAATCATGTTAGGGTTCATGACGCGTCCGAGGCGGGTATCAAAAACCGTCTCTTCGAAGAGGGCACTGTCGATACCGGCAGAACCCAGACAGCCGTTCAGCTGATTGGTAAGAGAAGGCGGATCAATAATCTGTCCGACGTCGGTAGCACCTACGACCCTAATCAAATCTACCTTACCTGTTTCGGTATCAACTTCCACTTCGGTAAAGATCATCATAAAGTTGGGCAAAGTGAAATCAGGCTCAAAACGACCATGCCCCATAATAGTGCGATCGTAGCCCATCCCTTTAATCCATGGTATTTTAGCTTCTGGTTTCCCTTTCACATAAGCCATCCCGTCTTGTGTCTCCAGGTCTTCCGGTGCTACCTTGAATTTTTGGGCCATTAGCTCCAAAAGCTGTCTTTTGGCATCTTCGGCAGCGGCAATCACCGCACTCCCGATGGCATAGGTGCCCCTTGAGCCAACGGGTCCAATCTCGAAGGGGTTAACGCTTGAATCCGTCGGTGTGACAAAGACCCGGTCCAGAGGAAGTTGCAGTATTTCAGCGACCATCTTACAAATGCTGCTGCGCTGACCTGTGCCGTGTTCAGCCAGGCCGGAGTAAATTGTGGCCGTGCCATTGGAATCAAGGCGCACAAATGCCTCGGATATGTCCTCACCGACATCGGCATTCCCGTGCACGCCAACCCCAACACCTCTTCGCTTGGCACCATTGATAGATGTAGGCTTAAGCCACCCCTGCCATTTTTCCTGCCAGCCGAATGTCTCTGCACCCTTTTCGATTGCCGGCGTGTAGTCGATGCCATTGCATACCCACCATTTTCCATCACGCCAGTAATAGCCGTCCCCTGGTTTCACATAGTTCTTTTTGAAGAATTCAACCGGATCAATGCCGGCCTTTTCCAAGCCCATGGTGAGGATGGGAATCAGCGCACATTTCAGTTCCTGACCGCCAAAACCACGCACCTGCCCTGAAGCCGTGCGATTGGTGCATACCATTTGGGGTCGGAAGTTCCAATTGGGACATCTGATCATGAGCTGCGCCTCACCGCAACCCACAGCAACCATACCCTGGGTAATTTCTGAAAAGGCGCCTGTGTTTACCAACCAATCTGCCGACAGCGCCGTTACAGAGCCATCCTTCTTCATCCCCACCTGGCCATGGATCCGCGATCCCAGCCGTACGGTAAAGGCAGCCAGGTGTTCCGTCTTGCCGTAATATAACTTCACTGGCCGGCCTGCTGCTTTGGCGAGAGCGGCGGCAGGTAAAACATACTGCCAGGACATATATTTTGAACCATAACTCCCTCCTACGGGGCTGCCAATAGATTGCATATTGGTGGCTCCCATCCGCCTTTGGAGGGTCACTTTAAACATATGGGGGCCTTGTGATGCCGACCAAACGGTTAAGGCATCCGTCCCTTCCCAGGATGCGATTACTCCCGGCGGTTCCGGGGGCAGTGGATTGGGAATATTCTCGTAAGCGCAGGTTCCCTTGATGATAAAATCAGCCTCGGCCAGACCCTTGTCTACATCACCAGTAACAACCTCTTGCAAGGTGTGGGGTCCGAACATGCGTCGTTCCTGTGGCAAAAGGTTACCGGGAAACTGTTCATATAACTGGGGGGCATCGGGTTGCCTGGCTTCTTCTACATCATAGACCGCAGGGAGAGGTTCGTATTCGACTTTGATCAGCCGCAGGGCCTCTTCGCCGATATCCTCTGTTTCCGCAGCCACCAGGGCCACCGCATCACCGACATAACGGACTTTACTGTCCAGGACCCGCACGTGCAGGGGAAATCCCGCCATCCAGTCGGGTATATCTTGATAGGTGAGGACAGCCTTCACGCCGGGGAGGCGTTTGGCCTCTGCGGTATCAATGCTCTTAATCAGGGCATGGGGCAGGGGACTTCTCAGCACTTTGCCATAGAGCATATTGGGGACGGTCAGGTCATTGATAAACTTTGTCTTACCTGTTACGATATCTAAGGCATCTTTCCGCGGGGTGGATTTGCCGATATAACGGTATTCTTTCATTTGTTACCACCCTTTCGAGCTACTGCCATCACGGCATCCAAAACGTGGTAATGGCTGTTGCATCGGCAAAAGTTACCGGCAAGGGATTCTTTAACCTCATCTCTTGTAGGAGCAGGGTTCTCTGTAAGTAGAGACTTGGCGCTCATAATAATCCCCGGGGTACAGAAACCGCACTGGAAGGCCGTGTGGTCGATAAAGGATTTCTGCAGGGGATCTATGGTGCCGGTTACGGGATCGCCCAAGCCTTCAATGGTGGTAATTTCCTTTCCTTCACACTCCACGGTCAGAAGCAGGCAAGAATTGACCGCTTTACCATCCATCTGCACGGTACAGCAGCCACAGGCACCGTCATCACAGGATACTTTGGTGCCGGTGAGCCCCAACCTCTCTCTGAGGGTGTGAGCTAAGGTATGCGAGGGGGTTACCTCATGGGAGCCTTCCCCTAGAATAAATGAATGGTTCTCACCATTGACGGTGAGAGTAATGGTGGCATAGGATAGATTCTGTGTTGTTGTCATAACATTTTCCCCCTTATAAAAATAGTATTCTTACAAAAATAGTAGTCTATAGAAATCAAAAAGCACATCTGGTTTATGGCTAGTCAACAATCTTAAGATTTGAAGTTAATCTGCTTAATAAGGTCTCTAGGGTTTTAACTTCTGCTTCAGTAAAACCCCTTACTGCTTCTTCAATACATTCCAACGCTATAGGTACAATTTGGTTCCTTAAGGCCATTCCCGCATCAGTTAAATAGATTAAAAATGATCTCCTATCATTTGGACTTACCTGACGTTTGATAAGTCCTTTATTTTCCATGCGGTCTAAAGTTCGTGTTAGAGCTGCTTGATCCTTTAAAGTTCTCTCCGCCAGTTCCTTTTGGCTGATTCCACTCTCTTCAAACAACCGATTCATGATCATCCATTGTTCAGTGGTAATATTAAAGGCCTTTATTTTCCTTAACAGGTTATTTTTCATTTTCAAATCTGCATGGCAGATTATAAATCCAAGGGTATCCCGGTCGTTAAATATGATTGCCACCACCCCCCCCAAAAAAGAGATTGATTAAGCAATTATTGACCAATCAATTATTGTTTAATCATATAATACCAAGTTTTTTAAACTTGTCAATAACTTTCCTACCCTACAGTTGTATTTTAGTTGTATCATTTACTATATAATTAGTCTCAAATAGATTGATATTTTAATTTTTGAATCCATTGCAATGGGATTTTGAAGAGAGGATGAGCATATCGTGGTGCGCGATCAAGACACATTAAGGACTGCTTGGATGGCCTTTATAGATGGTCAAGAGGATAGCTATCGACATGTTCGGCCTACAATACTTGAATCTTGGAAACGATGTCGGCAGAATAAAGTCAATCCGTTTCAGAAGTCTGTATACAAAACTCAAGATATGAAGGTTTTGGAAGACAAAACGCGCAAGAACCGTGATTGGTTAGAAGTTGCTCGCCCGGTAATAAGAACTTTATATCGTTTCGTTGCCGGGTCGGGCTTCATAGTCACAGTGGCTGACACTGAGGGCTTTTTATTAGAAATTTTGGGTGATCAAGAGGTAATTGATGACATTGCACAGGGAAACTTTGTTCCGGGGGCCAGTTGGAGTGAACAAAATGCTGGCACAAACGGTGTAGGAACCGCACTTGTTGTAGGTCAGCCACTACAAGTTTTTAGCTATGAACATTATTGTATCTGTGCGCATTTTTCGACCTGCTCAGCTGCACCAATTGTTGATATTGACGGAACAATTGTTGGCGTACTTAACATGACTGGTTTTTTCAAAAAAGTGCATCCGCATACATTGGGAATGGTCGTGGCCGGCGCAGACGCGATTAACCGACAATTAATAAGCGAAAAAGCCTGGCGGGAACGTGATGTGACTAATAGGTTCAGGAAAGCACTAATGGAATCAATCTCGGAAGGAATCCTCGCCACGGACCGTAGTCATACCGTAATTCAGATAAATCAGGCCGCAGCCGATCTACTGTACACTAAACCAGAACTGGTTATAGGCAAAGATGTGCGCGAAATCCTACCTGGTGAAGATTGGGAAAACATTGTTAAAGGTGAGAAATTTATTACCGATCTTGAACAAGACATCACCACACCAATCGGAACAGCAAAAATAACAGCTACCTCCCGTCCGGTTCGGGGGCATAATGGGCAAAAAGAAGGCACTGTTTTGGTGCTGACAGCAATGAACCGGGTACGAAGATTGGCTCAAAGAATGAGTGGAGCCGTTGCCAGGCTGTCTTTTGAAAATATGATTGGTGAAGATCCCCTGTTTAAGGAGTGCTTAACCCAGGCTAAATCAGCTGCTCGCAGTAATTCTACCGTTTTATTACTCGGTGAAAGCGGTACCGGGAAGGATATTTTAGCTCAAGCTATACATAATGAAAGCTTCCGGTCCAGCGGGCCTTTTGTAGCTATAAACTGCGGAGCCATCCCCCGCGAACTTATTGGGAGTGAACTATTCGGTTACACAGAAGGTGCTTTTACTGGTGCCAAGAAGGGCGGTAGTCCGGGAAAGTTCGAACTTGCCGATGGGGGAACTATCTTTCTGGATGAAATCGGCGATATGCCTCCGGAACTGCAGACTACCTTGCTTCGGGTTTTGGAGCAGAAATTAATTACCCGTATTGGCGGAACTAAAGTAGTGCCTGTTAATGTACGCGTAATTGCCGCTACCAATCGAGATTTAGCCTTAGAAGTCGAACGGGGAAATTTTCGACGGGACTTGTATTACCGCCTCAATGTAGTTTCTATCCGTTCACTGCCGCTTAGGGAGCGCAAAGAAGACATTTCATTATTGTTTAAGCATTTTTTAGAACGGCTTTGTACTCAGATGGGAAAATCCGTTACTTCCATTGATCCGGAATTGTGGCCCTTGATCAAAGCTTATGATTGGCCAGGCAATGTTCGTGAATTGCAGAATGCTGTAGAAAGAGCCCTGCACTTTCTTAACGATTCATACCTAAGTACGGAGCACCTGCCGGAAGATGTTCGTAAGGCTGGGATTACTATTAGGGCTGGTGTTACTTCTAAGAAAATCGTTACTTCTAACAACCAGGCGGAGTTAGTGGGCGTTGAATTCGAGAAGGAAGTAATTATTAAGTTGCTTCACGAAAACAGGGGAAATATTTCTCATGTTTCAAAACAATTAGGTGTAGCCCGGACTACTTTATATCGTAAGCTGGTGAAGTATGGATTACAGCGAAATGTAATAATTGCTGCTAAAACTGACGCTTAATGTTTCTTATCTTGCCCCCAAGGCCCAGTAGCATAGCGATACAATTGTAGTGCCAGATACAATTGTATCGCTATGCTACAATTGTATCTGGCACATGCTTTTATCTATATTATTTTTATAGGCAGGAAGCTTAGATTTAGGCTCTTCTGTCTATTTTTTTGCATATTTAAAGTGTACTAATTGAGGTGGCCCTGAATTTGCTGAAGTAACAATCCAGAAGATGAAAATTGGATTTTCATCAAATTCATAGGGAGGTGCTTCTCGTGTCTATTGAAACAAAAATCAGCGATTGCATGTTGTGTGTCTGGGACTGCGGGATTAAAGCGCACGTTGAAAATGGCCGCCTAATAAAAGTGGAAGGTTTGCCGGAGCACCCGGTGACCAAGGGCTATATTTGCCCGCGGGGGGAAGCTCTGCCCGATTATGTTTACTCGGCCAGCCGTTTGACAAAACCCCTGCTGCGCGAAAAAGGGCGCTTGCAAAAGGTCAGCTGGGACGTTGCCTTAGAATATTGTGCAGAAAAATTAAATGATATCAAGAAAAAGCATGGTGCCCGGGCAATGGCGGTTTTTTGCGGTTCCGTGGGTGTGGAGAATACCGAAGTGGCCACCTTTGCCCGCCGTTTCAAGGGTGCTTTCGGTACTCCCAACCTCCTGTCGGTGGAAAACATTTGCTACCGCGCCCGCATCCTGGCCCGCCAGCTCACCTTTGGCCGTTACCCGGTGGATGATCCCGAGTATGCCCGGTGCATCATTCTGTGGGCGCATAATCCCGACGGCGCCAGGGGCATGGTGGGCGAATTGATCCGGAAAAAGTTAGAGAAAGGAGATACCGAGTTAATTGTAGTCAACCCCAAACGCATATCGCTGGCCGAGAAAGCCTACCATTTGCCGATCCGCCCGGGCACTGACGCGGCCCTGGGGTTGGCGATGCTGAACGTGATTATTAACGAAGACCTTTACGATAAAGACTTTGTCGACAATTTTACCGTCGGTTTTGCCGAGTTGGTAGAGCACGTCCAACAATACACTCCCGAATGGGCCCAGGAGGTTACCTGGTTGCCTGCGGCCGACATCAAAAATGTGGCCAGGATTTTTGCCCAGGCCAAACCCAGTTGCATCATCCAGGGGATCAACAGCCTTGACCAGCACCGGAATGGTTTGCAAAACTCCCGTCTTTTATCGATCCTGCAAGCGGTGACGGGAAATTTTGCAGTTCCGGGCGGATGGGTGGAAGGACCCCGGATTCCCCTGGCTAACTTGAGCCTGAAGGATCAGGAAGATCCGTTCGGAGCTAAAGATTACCCCATTTTTAGCAATCTGTGGGGCCGCAAGGCACCCTACGGGATAGCACCTCTTTTCCCACAGGCGGTCCTGGAAGGTAAACCCTACCCCATTAGGGCCTGTATCGTCACCGCAGCCAATCCGGTCGTTTCCTTCCCCGCCGCGCAGCGGTTTAAGGAAGCCTTTGCGAGCCTCGACTTTCTAGCGGTCATCGATCCGTTCCTCACCGAGACCGCTGAAATTGCGGACGTAGTTTTGCCGGCCTGCACTTTTTTGGAGAAAGGTGGTCTCTCTTACGTTTACGGGATTGTCCACGGTGAACCGTACGCCATGATCCATAGTAAAGTGATCGAACCGGTGGGCGATAGCTGGCCCGATTGGAAGATCTGGAGTGAACTGGGCCGCCGTCTGGGTCTGGGCAAATACTTCCCGTGGCATAATGACGAAGAGGTGGTTGATGCCTTTTTACAACCTGGCGAATTAAAAGATAAGTTAAAGGCCAACCCAATAGGTGCTTATTTCGGAGAAAAGCAATATTATATTTATAAAAATCAGAAACTGCGCACCCCCAGCGGAAAAGTAGAGCTCTACTCGCAAACTTTAAAGGATCATGGATATGATCCTTTACCGGTATATCTTGAGCCAGCTCAAAGCCCGCTTAATACTCCTGAGCTCTACCATCGGTTCCCGCTCATTTTAATTAGCGGCGAACGTGCCCAGGAATATACCCATACTCAACAGCGTCAGGTACCTGTGTTGCGCAACAGTAATCCGGAACCCCTGGCCGAGATACACCCGGTTACAGCAACCCAGTACGGCTTGATGGACGGCAGTATGGCTCAGATCGAGACGAAAAATGGAAAGATCAAAATGCGCGTGCGCACGACCAAAAAAATGACACCGGGTGTAGTAAGTGTCCCGCACGGCTGGTCCAACGCGAACGTAAACTTGTTGGTTGATATGGATGTCTTTGACCCCATCACAGCGTACCCCGACTTTAATACGGTGCTTTGCAGCGTGGCACCGGCCTAAAAATCAGTCAAAAGTCCAAAGTCCAAAGTCCAAAGTCCTTTTGGGTGGCTTTTGACCTTTGACTTTCGACCTTAGACTGAACAGTTTAGTAGAGTTAAGTGTTGAAGTTGCCCTTAACACTTAAATTAAACATGATTATTCCCTTTGCTCAGTAATCCCCTTTGTTGAGAAAACATTTATTCATAAAAAATATGCACATAGGGTGAAGCTGTCATCCTAAGCGTTAGCGAAGGATCTAGATTCTTCACTTCGTTCAGAATTACCACGCGCACCCGCACCACGATAAATGAATACAATCTACCTTCGTCCAGCTTAAGCTTGTCATCCTGAGCGCAGCGAAGGATCTAGTCCTTAAGATTCTTCGCTGCGCTCAGAATGACAGGCTTAATGGCAAGGTTCTTCACTTGTTGCATTCATAGCAATGACATGATGCTATATCACTTACTGAATTAACGGTATAATCATGAATTACAATAGTAAAAAACTGACATCGGGTAAGAAAGGCAAAAAAAACCGGTCCTTGCGGCCGGTTTTATATGATGATACAAATTAAACCCCCACTACCTTCATTGACAATGCGTTTTACTGTTTCCTGCAGTTTATCTTGCGCGTTTTCCGGCATCCGCTGTAATTTGTTCTGAATACCTTCCCGCACTAAATCACTTACTGATTTGCCGAAAATTTCCGAATCCCAAATTTTGCGTGGATTCTCTTCGAACTCGTTAAGCATATAACGTACTAGTTCCTCGCATTGTTTTTCAGTGCCGATGATGGGGGTAATTTCGGTATTGATATTGGCATTAATCATATGGATGGAAGGGGCACTGGCTTTAAGCTTAACGCCAAAACGGCTGCCCTGCCTTATTAGTTCAGGTTCCTCCAGAAGCATATCGTCCACAGAAGGGTTGACTACCCCGTAACCGTTTTCGCGCACCTCCATCAGGGCGGCAGACACTTTGTCGTACTCACGCTTGGCAACGGCCAGTTCCCTGACCAGCCTGAACAACTGGTGATCCCCTTCCAGTTGGAACCCTGTTTCTTCTTGTAGCACCCGGTAAAACAGTTCAGGCTTGGAAATAATTTCAATGGCTGCAGTACCGGTGCCCAGGTCCATGCTTTTTAAGTTAACCTGCTGCACCATTTCATACCCGCCAAGTCTTTCCACTGCCCCGTCGATGTCTCTGAGGCGTCTTACCTGTTGTACCGTTTCCTGTACCGCTCCGTCAAACTGATCCCGCAGCCAGTGTCTTGGTTCTAATTCCTCCACCCAAAGCGGCATGGAAATGGACACTTCGTTGACCGGGAATTCAAACAATGCCTTTTCCATGATCATCAGGATATCCTGTTGATTCATCTCGGCGCAGTTAACCGGCACAACCGGAACATCGTACTTTTCGGCCAGCTCGTCTGCCAGTAGAAGCGCTTCCTCGCTGTCGGGTTCGGTGCTGTTAAGTACCAGTAAAAATGGTCGGTTAATTTCCTTAAGCTCCTGGACTACCCTTTCCTCGGCAGGGATAAAATCTTCCCTATCGATATCAGTGGTAGTGCCGTCGGTGGTGACTACAATGCCGATGGTGGAGTGCTCACTGATAACTTTTCTGGTCCCAATCTCAGCGGCTTCCTCAAATGGAATCGGATCGTCGAACCAGGGAGTGGATACCATACGCGGGTTTCCTTCCTCATCCTCGTAGCCCAGTGCCCCTTCCACCCGGTAGCCCACGCAGTCTACCAGGCGCACTTTGACCTTCAAGTTGGGGCTGATTTCAACTTCCACCGCCTCATTTGGCACGAACTTTGGCTCAGTGGTCATGATGGTCTTGCCGTTCCCGCTTTGGGGCAGCTCATCTCTGGCTCTTTCTTGTTCGTGAACGTTTTCAATGTTCGGTATAACCATTAGTTCCATAAAACGCTTAATGAAAGTTGATTTACCCGTCCTTACGCCGCCGCTTACACCCAAGTAAATATCGCCTTCGGTGCGTTCCGCTATATCGCGGAAAATATCATACTTTTCCATGAACGCACTCCTCCTTTAAAAAAAGTGCAAAATTTATATGCAAATTATTGAAACCCGTTTGAAGCATCCCCCCTACCAGCAGGAAAGGCGGTGAGAATAAACCGTTGCTTACAACACACATAATTTTCCAGTGGCATACAGTAACAATATATATATATGAATTATGTTACCGTTTATTACTAAATTTAAAAAAATTATTTGGCTGCAAGATTAGTCATTTAAATCTTAAAGAAGGAATACATGTCCTCTTGTCGAATATTTTGGATTTAAAGGAAATAGGACACACCTCAGCTTTCGGGTCAAGACGTTGGGGTCTTACAAAACCTAGAACGAAAGGAGCATTTATGACAAGAAGATTATTATTGGTTTTGTGCAGTTGCGTAATTATTTGGGCCTTAGTTTATGGTGAGGCGTCGGCTGTTCCCATGCAGCGCACTGTTACTGTAGTTGACGGCAGGGATAATATTGTTTTCCAGGAAAATATCCTATACAACAATACATATAAAAAACCTGAAACAAAGATTACTGAAAATACTGTTGTAACAACAGAAAACGTCATTCAGAAACGTATCTCGACCCCGACAACTTCACGGAGCAGCACAGATGTGCGCTTGGTTCTAAAAACCGCCTCTGATCTGCTGGGTAAATCATATTCTTACGGAGCCAGCGGCCCAAACAGTTTTGACTGTTCGGGATTTACCATGTATGTGTATCAAACTGCGGGCGTTAATTTGCCGCACAACGCAGCGGCCCAGCTTAACGTCGGCGCGAAGGTATCACGCGGAGATCTGATTGCCGGAGATCTGGTTTTCTTTGGTTATTACGGTAGTAACAGCATCAACCATGTGGGTATTTACAACGGCGACGGAGTGTTTATCCATGCTTCAACCAAACAGGGAGTTATTACAACATCGCTGGATTCATCCTATTACGCCAACAACTATAAAGGCGCAGTGCGAGTACTGCGTTAAACAGAGGTGTTTGGTGTTATCGAAGGGCGCCCGCAAGCGAACGAGCTCACACTATAAAAGCGAGTAGCATCCTGGAGATAATAGCAAACCCCTTACTACAATGCATATAAAGAGCCACCGGACAGGCACAGTCCGGTGGCTCTTTAAGTAAACATACAACTTCATAAATTAGGGATAGTTGTTTTTCAACGGGCTTTTCCAATCCCTTCACCAAAGTAAATCTGCAGCAAATTTTTATAAACCGCTGGACCCAGACGAACCCTTTCCAGGGTATTACTGGACAGTTCTTTTTTTGACTCAGCCGGCACACCGGCCGCCATGTATCGAGGAGGTATGTGGGTATTGTCGCTGACCACCGACCCGGCTGCCACTATGGCCTCGCCGCCCACCACTGCATGGTCCAGCACTACGGCGTTGATGCCGATCATGGCCCCGTCTTCCACGGTGCAGTTGTGCAGCACCGCCCCGTGGCCTACGGTAACGTTGGCACCAATTACAACATTTCCATCAGGGAGGGTATGGGCCACGACGTTATCCTGGATGCTGGTGTTCTTGCCAATCAGAATCTGGCCTATATCTCCCCGCAGTACGGCACCGAACCAAATGCTGGCTCCCTCTTCCACAATTACGTCACCAATCAGGGTGGCTGTTTGGGCTAAAAAAGCGTTCGGGTGTACCTGCGGTCGCTTGCCTTTGAACTTGATTAACGGCATTTGTCTAGCCCAAGTTTCGATTCCCAGTAGCCCCAAATGCCCAAAATCGGCATCACGGCCACC
>JAENYQ010000049.1 GCA_016841675.1 Desulfotomaculum sp. | reverse complement strand
ATATCACATATCTGGGCACTCCTGCTGGTTTTTTATACATGGTAGCTATCATCGATTGGCATTCAAGGTTCATAGTTGGTTGGTCCATTAGCAACACTCTTGGGTCAATAATGTTCCCTAAGTACAAAGTAAGTAGCTGCCGCTTGCGGTCGGAGCGAAGCGGAGAGACTTGACTCATGTGCTAGGCTTAATAAACCCGACCGTAGACAAGTGATTTGTTGGCGTATATCCGTCGGTCGGGGTACCACATTTAATTAGCACATGAGTCAAGTCCAGCGGTCTGTGCATTACTCGAATACTTCACCATATTGGTTTCAAATACTGACTCATTGGCTCAATTGACATTAGCCCATTCAATGACCAAAAAAAGGAAGGGAGATTTATCTTAGCAAATCCAATTTCGGTGATATATGTGTTTCAATTCCTCATAGGTAGGCTAAAAACCCCCTTAGAGATTGATTATATTTACAAAAAAAAGTAGTTTCAATTCCTCATAGGTAGGCTAAAAACGGTTAAACGGCGAACTAATCACCCCTACCGTATTCCTGTTTCAATTCCTCATAGGTAGGCTAAAAACCCCCGAAGCGTATCAGATACTAAGGGGTTTATTCGAGTTTCAATTCCTCATAGGTAGGCTAAAAACCCGGCTCCGGGGTGACGATGAAGGTTACTGACCCCGGTTTCAATTCCTCATAGGTAGGCTAAAAACGTTGAGAAAAGCATGCTGTACGAAAGGCAACAACGGTTTCAATTCCTCATAGGTAGGCTAAAAACAACCTCTCCCGGGCCTTAACCATTCCATAGTTGCCATGTTTCAATTCCTCATAGGTAGGCTAAAAACAAACCAAGGTGCAAGCTGAAGCGGAACAGGAAAAGGTGTTTCAATTCCTCATAGGTAGGCTAAAAACGATGCTGATAAATGCAATGGTTGTCGGGCATGTGAGTTTCAATTCCTCATAGGTAGGCTAAAAACCTAATATTTTCAACAGGCTCCTTAGAAGTGGGTCTGTAGTTTCAATTCCTCATAGGTAGGCTAAAAACCGGGTATCTTCTGGGGTGGTACTGTTTTGGAGCGCCGTTTCAATTCCTCATAGGTAGGCTAAAAACCCTGCCGCCGCCCAGGCGGAGCGGGATCAACAAACTATGTTTCAATTCCTCATAGGTAGGCTAAAAACTTCAAAGCCAGAGGCCCTGCGGGAGCAGATAGAACATGTTTCAATTCCTCATAGGTAGGCTAAAAACCGCCCTGGGCGAGTGGGTGCGGTGGATTACCGAGGAGTTTCAATTCCTCATAGGTAGGCTAAAAACTCTGGACTGGCTGCTAAATAACATCAACACCGATTCGTTTCAATTCCTCATAGGTAGGCTAAAAACCAATTTTAGCTTCCAGGTAGCCATCGCTTGGTATGTTTCAATTCCTCATAGGTAGGCTAAAAACTCTTGCCTTGTCAAACAAAATATACCACCCCTTCAAGTTTCAATTCCTCATAGGTAGGCTAAAAACATTGGTTCTGTCCACTCTTCCCGCTTATCAAGTTCAGTTTCAATTCCTCATAGGTAGGCTAAAAACGCGGCAACCAGGGCTTTTTGCCAGAGCTCCAAAAGTTTCAATTCCTCATAGGTAGGCTAAAAACCCAATACCATCCCCCGCAATGGTGGTGCTGATAAGGGTTTCAATTCCTCATAGGTAGGCTAAAAACGATTATCCTTATGGCGTAGCCTTTCTTATTCTCCCGGGTTTCAATTCCTCATAGGTAGGCTAAAAACTAAAAACTTTGGGCGGCGGTGTGGGGCTTCATGAAAAGTTTCAATTCCTCATAGGTAGGCTAAAAACGGCAGGTGGGATCTTTATCCTGCCTGCCATTTTTGAGTTTCAATTCCTCATAGGTAGGCTAAAAACTTCAGCGTAGCATCATTGGCTGCCGCCACCTTTGCGGGTTTCAATTCCTCATAGGTAGGCTAAAAACCTTAAACATAATATTCGGTATTGTTACTCTCCTAGGTTTCAATTCCTCATAGGTAGGCTAAAAACGATTATCAGCGTCCACAGGTGCCTGCTGTATAGCAGTTTCAATTCCTCATAGGTAGGCTAAAAACGCTTCCGGCCCTTTATGCTTACCTCGTCCCAGTTGCGGGTTTCAATTCCTCATAGGTAGGCTAAAAACGATGGCCACCCGGCAACTTTCATTGACGAAAAAACGCGTTTCAATTCCTCATAGGTAGGCTAAAAACTATTTAAGGGTATTAAAATATATTTCTCAGTTTGGGGTTTCAATTCCTCATAGGTAGGCTAAAAACCAGTACGGGAATACAAAAACCGAAGCCGCCGCTAGCAGTTTCAATTCCTCATAGGTAGGCTAAAAACTTGCTACTTTTATTACTTTTACTACTATATTTGAAGTTTCAATTCCTCATAGGTAGGCTAAAAACTTCTTTTATTCTCATCAATTCGCGCCCCTTTCATAAGTTTCAATTCCTCATAGGTAGGCTAAAAACTCAACTGCATTCAGAGTTGATTCTACAGCATCCTGTTTCAATTCCTCATAGGTAGGCTAAAAACGAAATCGCTACTGCGCTAACGGGTGGCTAGAGTTCGGGTTTCAATTCCTCATAGGTAGGCTAAAAACGCAGCCCTACGGTAGCCATTGCTGCCAACCAATCGGTGTTTCAATTCCTCATAGGTAGGCTAAAAACGAAATCGCTACTGCGCTAACGGGTGGCTAGAGTTCGGGTTTCAATTCCTCATAGGTAGGCTAAAAACAGTGTGGCCAGGACCGAGTTTTCCGTAGGTAAAAAGGTTTCAATTCCTCATAGGTAGGCTAAAAACGGCATATCTGAATTCCATCAAGTTGCAGCTAAAGGGGTTTCAATTCCTCATAGGTAGGCTAAAAACGGTGTAGGCTGCGTCATCGTCGACGTTCTGTTCCGCGTTTCAATTCCTCATAGGTAGGCTAAAAACTTAAAAAAACATTATGGAGGCTAATGAATATGTTCACGTTTCAATTCCTCATAGGTAGGCTAAAAACGATGTTTTCAGAAACACAGTATCAACTCCTTTTTATGTTTCAATTCCTCATAGGTAGGCTAAAAACCACCCCATTCTCCAGGTGTAAATGTGTCAATATTGAGTTTCAATTCCTCATAGGTAGGCTAAAAACTGACATAATCCTGTTGGAAAGCTATGCTCTCCAAAGTTTCAATTCCTCATAGGTAGGCTAAAAACAGACTAAGTATCGACATTAGTCTATTCCAATATAGAAGTTTCAATTCCTCATAGGTAGGCTAAAAACTGTAAGCCAACTCCATCTCAATGGCCACAGCAGAAAGGTTTCAATTCCTCATAGGTAGGCTAAAAACTGTGAACTTCTACCCATACAACCACCCCAAAGGAGGGTTTCAATTCCTCATAGGTAGGCTAAAAACTTTTTCCCCTGCTTGCTATCTCCTTCATTTTTTTCTCGTTTCAATTCCTCATAGGTAGGCTAAAAACTTACCAGGGAGAAGAGATGGTTGATACAAGTCTTAGTTTCAATTCCTCATAGGTAGGCTAAAAACCGAACAAGTAACTGCGACACTACCGACATTTTTCCCCGTTTCAATTCCTCATAGGTAGGCTAAAAACTACTGTTTTTGTTCCTGTTTCGGGGTCTTGCTGAAGTTTCAATTCCTCATAGGTAGGCTAAAAACCAAATGCACCACTTTCAGCACCAGCAATCGTAAAACGTTTCAATTCCTCATAGGTAGGCTAAAAACTATATTAAGCTTATGTAAATATATCATATTTGTTAGGGTTTCAATTCCTCATAGGTAGGCTAAAAACAAAAGATTCTGTTAGATCTGGCAAAGGCTAAAAAGAGTTTCAATTCCTCATAGGTAGGCTAAAAACGATGAATCATAGACAACTATTGTATTGGTAACTTCAGTGTTTCAATTCCTCATAAGTAGGCTAAAAACTGCATTAGAACTATTTGGAGAATATGCAGCAACGAACTGTTTCAATTCCTCATAGGTAGGCTAAAAACGTTTTCGGTTATCCCAGCCGGAGAAACCCCATTGACGTTTCAATTCCTCATAGGTAGGCTAAAAACGGCAACCGTGGTAATACATATGCCTGCGATGTGCCGAAGTTTCAATTCCTCATAGGTAGGCTAAAAACTAAGCGGCTCTTCCCTGGATGAAGTGCCGTCAACTAGTTTCAATTCCTCATAGGTAGGCTAAAAACTTTAGTGGTCTTGGCATTGTCACCACCCCCGGTTCACTGTTTCAATTCCTCATAGGTAGGCTAAAAACTTCAATTGCTGTCCTTGATTTGCCCGTACCCATATCCAGTTTCAATTCCTCATAGGTAGGCTAAAAACTCCACTTCCAATGCTTCCACCTGTCCGCTATTGCTGTGTTTCAATTCCTCATAGGTAGGCTAAAAACTTTAAACCAGGACTTCTTTTGCGTTACCAGCGACACAGTTTCAATTCCTCATAGGTAGGCTAAAAACGACGGCCGCCGGTATAACATGCTCAGATGAAGAAGGTTTCAATTCCTCATAGGTAGGCTAAAAACCCCGCTCAATTATCGCCTGCTCATCTTTGTCACGAGTTTCAATTCCTCATAGGTAGGCTAAAAACGCAGTGTTTCATCCGTAGTCCCGCCATAGCTGTCATGGTTTCAATTCCTCATAGGTAGGCTAAAAACTTCGCCTTTGATCGATTCATAACCGCGACATTCTAGTTTCAATTCCTCATAGGTAGGCTAAAAACCATAATTATGATTGATGGCCACGAAGACATGTTGAAGTTTCAATTCCTCATAGGTAGGCTAAAAACCCTGCCCCATTTTAGAGCTTCAAGAACTCTTGCCTGTTTCAATTCCTCATAGGTAGGCTAAAAACGTTAGCCACGACGCCGATGATTGACGCCGCGGTGAGTTTCAATTCCTCATAGGTAGGCTAAAAACTAAGTTGGTAGTTTTTTGTCAGCCTGGTCAGAGGGGTTTCAATTCCTCATAGGTAGGCTAAAAACCAGATTTAAGCATCTCACACCGCTTATGTATTCGAATGTTTCAATTCCTCATAGGTAGGCTAAAAACCTACGCCGGTTTTACGGCTATCGTAATAATACTCGCGTTTCAATTCCTCATAGGTAGGCTAAAAACTTAAATTTATTCGATTAGATTGGGCTGTTTAATCCAGTTTCAATTCCTCATAGGTAGGCTAAAAACATTTATCTATCCTTTTTCTACCCAGCTGCCTAACGGAGTTTCAATTCCTCATAGGTAGGCTAAAAACGATAGGTGGTCCGGTCTTAGCCCGGGCCCTGAGTTGGGTTTCAATTCCTCATAGGTAGGCTAAAAACATGGCAAACACCATGCCGGCCAGGGGTATCATCAAAGGTTTCAATTCCTCATAGGTAGGCTAAAAACTAGCAGCTTAGACATTTGTTATCACCTCGGCATGCTAGTTTCAATTCCTCATAGGTAGGCTAAAAACCTGCCAGGTTGCCGGCGCTGTCGCGTAAGGTAAACAGGTTTCAATTCCTCATAGGTAGGCTAAAAACTGAGGAAATAAATGCTTTGATGTTTGGTGGTGAAAATGTTTCAATTCCTCATAGGTAGGCTAAAAACGGTGATATTATAATAGAATGGTTTGATTTATCTGAGTTTCAATTCCTCATAGGTAGGCTAAAAACATGAGGAAAGATTTTTTTATTGGCCAAACGAGAAAAGTTTCAATTCCTCATAGGTAGGCTAAAAACTTTTAAACTGATTTTAACTAGTTCGCTTTTTCTTTAGTTTCAATTCCTCATAGGTAGGCTAAAAACGTTTAATAATAGCTGTTTTCCACGTCGTGAAGTTGGTTTCAATTCCTCATAGGTAGGCTAAAAACCCGTCGCAATACCAATAAAATAAAGCCTTCTCTTGTGAATTGCGCTTGGTTTCAACTATGTTTCTTATTCAGATATCCTCATAACGCAAGTTACCGCAATGCTTTCGCTGTTTGTCTAGTGTCGTCGCTGTCCAGGGATTTATACGCTACCGGCAATCGACGCCAATCATTCCCGTTATCCATATCCAATTTAAATTATATTATCATCGCCGCCTTTCTTTATGCCCATTATATCCCGAGAAGAATATTTCGTGGTACGCAGGGAGTAAAACATTACCGAGTCTTCGTCTTTTTGGATAATACGCTCCAACTCCATTTTAAGCTTTCTAAAATTTGCATCGGATATCTCACCTTCCAGAACTGAATTCTGGACCCAGTTAAGGTACTGTCGGCATTTTTTTAGCACTTTTGCTACTCTTTTTTGCCCAACATCATAAACCAATATAACAAACAGGGCAGGTTCACCAACCTTCTGACCATATATTCTACCATCTGGCTACAAAAGCCTGGTATTCTTTTTCACCCATCAAATACTTTTCTAATTTATATAATTCCAGCCTGATTAACCTGCGGTATGAAACCGGTCTCCCGATCTCCCTATGTTTGATAGTTGTTTTCAGCTTCTCATCTAGATTTTCCACAAAGCATTTCCTTGCTTTTTCTTTCATCATAACACCTTCGGTAATTCGGTCGAAGTCGCCCTTGGTAATCATCTTTTTCCCAAGCAGGGAAAATATTAGCCTGTCCACAATTATCGGTTTGAATATTTCAGCCACATCCAGGTTCAGGGTAAAGCGGCGGAAGTTGGTGGAATGAAGGTAGCCGATGCGAGGATCCAGATGCGTTTTGTAGATTTCACTCAAACATATGGTATACATTAGAGAATTACCGAAACTGATCAAAGTGTTAAGAAAATTTTTGGGTGGACGCCTGCTGCGTGACTGGAAGACAAAGTCCGGATTGCCTACTATTGCATCGAATGCCTGGTAATAATGGTCTCGTATGTTTCCTTCCACTGCCATTAATGTTGACGTATCCTTACAATCATCTATAGGCTCAATTAAATTTTCAACAGCATTTAATCTGTCAGCCACATCCTTTTCCCGACCATTGTAGTATTTCAATACCTGACGAATGTTCTTGGCCGAACCGCGGACGAACTCCTTTGCTATATCCAATCGTTTTTCTTCTGCCAAGTAGTGTTCAGCCTGTCTCAATGTCATAAATCCAGAATTTAAGTGTTCCCGCGGGTAATAGGTACCCATGTAATAACCGTGATAATTAAAAAAGTGTAGTACAATTTCTTTTACCGAGAGGAATTCCAACAGCTTTTTATTTACCGTAACCTCGCCAAAAATCATGATCTCCCCGGTGTCTTCCACCGGGATAAAGCGTCGACCTTCCTCTGTTTCAAAAAACAGAGTATTATCCTTACGCGAGAGTTCGCCGCTGGAGAAAATATAAATAGTCTTCTTCATTGAACACACTTCCCAATAACATTTATTTGGCACTTGTTCACTATACGGTTGAACGTTTGCTTATTCACGACCAGCAAAACTCCGCATAGGCACATCTTCTGCAAAAAGTTATCTTTTTAGGTTCCGGCGGGCCGGGTAAGTAGAGGATGCGTAGGATTTCTCTGCGCACCTTGTCCAACTCCAGCTCGGTTTGTTCATCCAGCACCACATCTTCTTTGCGTTTTTCCTTGGGAAAACGCAACTCTCCCCGAGCCGCTATACCGCGTTGCTTTAGCTCGCTCAAGTAGAACGCCAACTGCATGCGGGCGCTGCTACTGTACTTAGAGCTTTTCTTGACCTCCCCGATGACCAAGCCTTCGCTGGTAGCACGAAAAACATCCATTTTACTTTGGCCGACCGCCAGTTCTTTACGTTCGCGTGGATAAGAGTAGTCCTGGATAAACCGGCCCAAGGATACATTTGCATCATCCTGGTCGGCGGTAATCTGATGGCCGATTAGCCAAACCTCCCTGGGGCAGATATAGTAATACCATACCAGGGTGCCGCTAACGTTTATTTCCCTGGCATCCACAATATAACCTCCTATTACAATGAATCAAATGAAGATGACGTCTTCCAAATCTCTATAATGCTTATCACTTGTAACCACCTGACAGCCAAGCGACTTTGCCGTAGCGTATACAATCGCGTCAGCCATGGGAACATGGGAAGGCTGTTTTTTATACTGAGGCCAGCAGTCAGCATCGAAAGGCCGGCAGTCAGCTCAACCACCATTGTACTGCTCATTTGTGCAGCGATCATCACCGCTACATCCTCGCCGCGCTCCCGTAAGACTTTCTTGTATACTTCATAAATCACAATAAAAGGAGTGACTATACTCCCTCAAGTAAATACTTTGCATATTCACCGGATTTTTCACCGTCAATAATTCCAGTCGCACGAATCGACCAGGAGCATACCCTTCCTCATCATCCCTAATTCCAGACATATCCATCCCTTTTAAAAAACCTCTCAACTCTGAAAGTGGTACTTCCGGCACCAGGTTAATCACCCAGCCTTTTACCACCACTTTGAGTTTTTGCCCCGCCTTTAGGCCGAGTTGCTTTCTTACATCCCGCGGGATAACTATTTGGTATTTGCTAGAAATGATTACTTCACCCATAGCTACCACCTGTCTTACGTTTTTATTATCGAAGGCAAATCATACTATGTTTTTATGATAGTTTCAATATTCCGACCATTTTGTATGTTATAACGTTTTAGGCATGGTATTAAGATACCTGCCCCAACCGTGGTGCCGCTAACGTTACACGGCCATACCGTAAAAAAGCAAGGGTTTTAGTATATGTATGCTTGCTGTTCCGCTATATATCCTGTATATAGACTATAATATAATTTCTTTTCGCTTTTGGGGACCCAAAACAGATTAGAGTTACTCCCGAAATCGAATGGACGATTATCTTTAATCCTTGTGAATCTAATCTGTACTATATAATCGCTTAATTTAGCACTAACTAGCCTTATAATAGATCGCTTTATATAATTAGACACATTCTGTTCAATTACAAATGAAGGGATAACATTACTAATTATTGACCAGTCTATTTCAGCTGGTTGTTTTAAAAGCTCTCGATACGCTTTTGCAATCTGTGTAGCATTTTTATCATATTCGATAAAAACATCTGCAACTTCACCTATGGAATCAATTAAGCTAAACTTATTCAGTTCCTCAAAATCAAGTCCCAAGACGCCGTATTCCCAAACATCCTTAATATTACTATCTAAACCAACCGAGTCAATTTTACGGTAGTAAGCTTCAATTAATGACTGATAATCTGATTCTGGTATCTGCTCCTTTCCGTGTATTAGATCCCTGGTAGCATTCATTTCATTGGTACTATAAACCCAGGAACAATCTTTCTCTAAACGTACAATATATAATGGTAGCCAAGTTCCTTTTTGTTCAGCCCCCTCGCGATTAATTCTTCCGGCGGTTTGGATAAGGGATGGGAGCGGCGCTAAATCACGAAACCCTATATCAAAATCTAAATCCACTCCCGCCTCAATAGTTTGTGTAGAAACTAAAATAACCGGCTTCCCTCTTTTTAAGCATTTATTTACAAAATTAATAATACGGCGACGATGTTTAGGTATTAGGTTAGTTGAAAGACATGCTAAAACCGGTCTGCGTGAAAAATTCCTTTTTTCTCTTATCATTTTGAGTTCTTTAAATACGTCAATACTGCGTTGAATGGTATTTACAACAATTAAGGTAGATGGAAATTTTTCCTGTTGTTTGCATCCATTAATTTTTTCCAATATAAAACAACAAAATGAACTTGTATCCATTCTCTTTTCCAAACATGGAATAAACCTAGTGCGCTTTAAGCAATTAAAGTAACTCGGATAATCCGGTAAAAGTTCTATTGCCAATGTTTTTTCGATGTTCTCACTTGGAACAAATGCCCGCAATAGTTTTATTCCCTGTTCCAACAACATGGGTTGCGTAGCTGTCATTAGAATAAAACGGGTACCGTAAAATTCTGCTACTTTCTTAATCAGAGCCCCAATCAAAGGCATTTTTTCATATGCTATAGATTGGATTTCATCTAAAATCACTATACTACCTGCTATTTTATTAATCTTTTTCAACGGGCGATTGATTCCCGTTAATAAAGAATGAAACAATTGAACAAAAGTAGTCAGTACCGCCTTGCCCTCCCATGACTCCACAAGCATCAACTGCTTATCGACAGATGTTTCTTCCTGATTACTAGTAGATTTCTGTTGGGTAAAATCTGCCAAACGATGATGCACAACAAGGCTATCCGCAAAAACGGCTTCATAGTCATGCCTTGTTTGTTCAATTATATTAATAAACGGTATTGCCGTGATGATTCTTGGCGTATAACCTTCCAAATTTGCAATGCGATTATGAAGTTTTAATGCGGCTTGCAAAGACGCTAGCGTTTTTCCAATACCCGTTGGAGCTGTTAAAGTAAAAAATCTTTGTTTTTTAACTTGCTCATCTGTCAGACCATCAATAGATTCAATTATCGTTCTACGCGCACTTTCACGTCGGTTAATCAGATCGGACTCTCGTCCTTTATTCTTATTCCGCAAATAAGAAACAACTTTCTTTGGTTCTGTGGTTTGCAAACAATTACGTTCAAGCCCACTTGAATCCATTTTATCCGTGTCAATTAAAAGTGAAAAAAGATACACTAGGGGGAAATACCAATAGTTTGCATGCTGTCGCTTTCCCGATAATCGGGCGGACATTTTCCAAAACATTCGCTCATTTCCAAAAAGTTTATGTAATTGTAATGAATCAAGCACTGCATGTTCGTCTACATATCGTCCCCAAGGAGCTTCCACAAAGATGTCAACAAGTTTCTTCTGTATTTGTTTAGCCTGCCTTTTTAATCGTTCTTGTACTGATTGAGCTTCTTTGTCTAAAATTCCAGTCACTTGCAATGACGTATGATGCTGCAGTACACATAAAAATCCCAAATACGCTTTGGTGGCTTCCTGTCGGTTAGTACTCAGCAGGAGTGCATATGTCATGCACGCTGAAATAAAAGAGTGCCCCTTATCAGTGGAAATAATACCTTTCACCAGATAATCCTGAAAAAAATCAGTATACTTTCCGAAGTCATGAAGGAGATAAACCCATTTGGCTAGTTCCTTGAATTCTCCATAAGACAACTCCGGAAACCAAACTGAAGGAGGAATAGCTTGGATCACCTGCTCAATTGGATTCATTAGATGATCATGTAAAAGCTGTTTTTCTCCGGTTTTTTTATCGTAATGAGCAAAATGGCATACCATTCCTCTTCACCTCTGGGATTCACTTATTTTAGCCAAACAATTCTTTGATTTAGCCCTAATTCAACATAACTACAGACTTTCGCCTTGATATTAGTGGCCGACAAGTTGATGAGTACATCCCCCATTCCGTTAGTAGTTAATCGCCGGTCTTTATCAAATTCCAACGGTAGCTCTTCTCGGATAAATCGTTCCCCTTTATCTACCGCATCATCAAGGAAAAGCTCTTTCAAACAGTTAATAGGTAATACCGAGTTAAACTCTAATGTCTCGTCGCTGCAACACTCGACTCCCTTAATTATACCCTCATACTCCAACCATCCTAAATGATAGGCTGTTCCCAAACTGATGGGCATATATCTAGAACCATAACCGTAATCAGCTTGTCCCAATACCTTGTGTAATGCATTCATTATGTCCGTATTTTTGTGGTGCACCCAAATCTGGTAATGTAATTCATCGTAGCGAATATTAGCAGGTAGAATCATCTCTGTGGGTATTTGCGTATGAAATTCTTGGGAACCATTTAAATCTTTATCAGATTTAACCATTAACAAGTTTAAAGTATGAATTTGTTTTTTTATCGGACTCAACAGTGCTACAGCTATATAACAGTTCTCCAAAGAAAACTGCTCATAATAACTATCCCGCTCCATTCCTAAAATCCCCGCTAAAATTCCGCAAATAGTTGTTCGGGGTGGGATGGAATATGTTAGCGAAGAAGAATTAGAATAATATCGCCGAAAATGACCCATTTTCCCCTTTAAACGAAAGGAAAGAACATTCAAAACCATTCCCCCTTATGAACGGGACGGAATCGATTCAAGTAAATCTAACTCATCCACCTGAACCGGTACATTTTTAAAAACATCTCCCACCAAAGCTGGATGTTTCCATAACAATACTTTTTCATACTTTCCAGAGATTTTGCTTAATACATCGTTGAAAAGCATGAAATCAATTTGTAAGTCAGTAATCCCACGAATAGGATGTTTTTCTTCATAACTCACTTTAATGAATCGCCTTAAATCACCTAAATATCCGTCAAATTCCGGATTATAAACTATTTCCAAATACAATAAGGGAGACTGGCCTTGTTTACTATCCGTTTGATTATTCATCAAGCCTTGCACCAATACCTTGCGGAATAAAACTAAATCCGCCTCTGTCATCCCGGTCTTTTCGGCATTACGCTTACTTACAGTCCCGCAATGGGCTGTTAACGCATAATAAACTTTATACTTTTTCCCAAACGTTGAATTATCTTCATTCATAATGGATGATATCGTATTTGAATTCACCAATTCCACCGGGTGCAACGAGTAACCCCAAGCCAGTTGAATAGGACCAGTGTATGTTCTAGAAACTCCTTCCACCGCCATAGCACTGCCAAACCAACGAATGTCAATCAAGTTTTCTTTAATTATAGCTGTCAATAATTCATTGTTAAATTTGATGAGCTCGGCCTTCTTCTTGTTATTTTTAAGTAGTTCCTTTCTCTTCTGTATATACTGTTCTAACCCTTCAAGAGAGACCTCCGCAGTTTTAGCCAGTTCTATTAGATTAGAATACTTATTAAAAAAGTTATTCTTTTTTGCTTTATCTTGCAAAAAACTCCCAACTACTACGTCAAACATAGTCTCCATAGTCACTTTGTTTTCCGACAAGGTATCAACAAAAATAGGGTATCCCTTACTTTTTATAAAATCCCTCGCATCCCGCTTACGTCTGGCATCACTCACCAGTAGGGTATTAGTTTCATAATCCATACGTGGTTTATTCTCCTGGTCAGGATCGCCATTTGGATTACTCATTACCGCCTCAAACAAAAACAAAAAATCTCGATTGCTTTTTACAACCATTGTTTTTTCTCCCTTCTATTATTTATTCAATCTCCTCTTGTTCAATTTCTTCTTCAGACATGATACCTTGTTGTACCTGTAATTCTTCCTTATTTGCATCCGGTACTTTGCTACCTACCATATATGAATACCCAGTTAACAGAAAGAACACATTCTGCAATTCATCCAATTCAGCATCAGAACCAGCCACAACATGGCTATAATACGCTTGGTGCTGACTCATTAGAGCATCGCTAAAAGCCGTCATCCGTCTGTATTGTAAGAGTTTTTCCGTTAGCTCCAACAAAAGCCGTTGCATATCTCTCGGCTTCATCCCTTGAAAATTAATTTTTTTCAGGATTGGTTTACTTTTGTGCCCTTTACTGTATTGCGCTAATGCCACCCGGTGGAGTAACGCTCCTAAAAAGAATAATCCTCTAGCTTCAGCACTAAATCCCTGCACTTGTATAAAACTTTCCATACGCTGAATAGATTCTTGTACCTTCTCGTTTTGGAATGTCAGTTCCATAGCCATCACATCCTTGATAAAAATAGGTTTAAGTAAAACATTGGTTTCTTGTAACACCTGCATAAGCACCAAATGGTTCATTACAGTTTCGCGCAAATAGAAGTCGCCGTTCTCTTTTGCGTAATACGGTAAATTTCGATAGACATCATATTTCTGCCTTTGGATTTGAGATAGCCCTTTGTCAATAGCTTCCATTGCATATTGAAACAATAGTCTTGTATTAATTAATTGTCTTAATAAAAGTGATTTATATACATCCAATACGCGTTGAATATCCAGTTGCTCCTTCTTTTTATTAGAGCGTACAGGAATGATTCTATATATTTTTCCTAAAGACATGCCGAATTTGGTCTGCTCACGCATTCTATCTTTCCAAATCCCAAAATACTTCATAATTTGAATTATCCTAAAAGGAGGCACATCTTCCAATGCATCTAATACTTTAATAGATTTTCCATCAGATCGATAAAACACAAGATTAATAGTATATCCATCATTGATGAACAATAGTTCTTCAGCTTCTATTTCTGTATCTTCATACCACTTTTTTGCATCTTTAGCTTTAAATACAAAGTCTACAGCATATTTAATTTTAGGGAAATAATCATATGTAGAAAAAGGCTGTTGTAGTCCTTCTGGTAGGATAAAAACACTTTCCCCGGCAATTCTGGCAGAGAGTTTAGCAGCGATATATCGTTCACCCTGGCTGAGGTTTCTATAACACTTCTGGCAAATAGCATAAGAATCTTCATATCCTATTTTTTTTATCCCTCGTGCGGCATTAACTGTAGTTGTAGTAAAAATTTTATTTAATCCAGTTCGTGACAACTTCGCTAAGTATTTATCACTAGCAACTTGGGGCATCATTCGACGACATATATGACATGTCCGCAAGTTTTTCTTGTCTACTTCACCGAACTCATCCATTTCTAATTGCAGGGATTTCCGCACCAATAAATGATAATCCGGGTGCTCGTTTAAAGCTATTTCTGAACCATCCGGAAAAACAACGGATGGAATAATTGCTACAATCTTCTCTTGTGGATTAAGCTCCTCAAAATTCCGAATCATTTTTTCAACAGTAATTACCTGATCTGAAACTAAAAAATTACCGTTGTCCTTATCAAAATAAACTTTTCCCCCCTGGTATTCACGCCATTTATCAACCGCTAAATAACCCTCCTTTGTTTTATCTGCTTGAATATATAATTCCGCTTTTTGCAAATCCTTTAAAAATTGTCCTAGCTCACAATTTTGCATGCTGTATTTTTTTAATTCTAAGAACAAATCACTTAATACAGTACCTAACAAATACTTTATATCCTTTGATGCACGAACTAAAAAAAACTGTGCCGAAGCCGCCTTGTTGTTACCAAAATAAAAGAGTTCCTGTTCAGTCTTGTTTTGTGAGTGAAACTTAAAAAACAGCTGTGTTTCTTTCAAATCAAAAACCAGTTTAGCAGAACAAGGCACTTCCCCGTTTTCTTTTTTTACTTTTGGTAATTGAGCGAACGGTAGATTATCTGTAACCGGCAACATAGAACCAATTTGGAATGTAATTTGGGTTAAATTCAATCATCCTCACCCCCTAGCTTAATTCTTTGTGGATTCTGACTAGCCCCAAAAACAATCATTTTATTGTAAATCATACTATATATTGCTAAAAGAATCAAGTTTTTAATTTGTTTTTATTGATTTGTAACTTGCAACTATTTTGGGCTTATAGTAAAATTAATGTAAAGCTTTAATTGATAGTATTACCTACTAAGGAATTGAAACATTTGATTTTATTGATATTCTACCTATAAGGATTAATCAAACAACAAAAGGAGGTTATGTTCTTGCTCCAGAGTAACAAACAAATTTTCAGCCGCAATAAACAGTGGAAAACATACAACGCCTGGCAATCCTCTACTCGCGACCTGGTTGAAAGGGATCTGGCAAAAGTATTCCAATGGTACGGTGATGCTTGGTTAATGGCCCGGACACAAAACCACGATTGGTTACGTCAAAAAGTGATTAAAGAAAAAATTTGGCGGCTGCAAAAAATGCGTGAAGCATTTGCCATGTTGGGAGAAGCCTATGAACGTCCTTGAACGCAGCCTTCAACAAGTAAAAGTTTTCTTGGAACGTGAGCATATACCTTATATGGTTATCGGCGGCATGGCCAATTTGGTCTGGGGTAAAGCAAGATTGACTCAAGATTTGGATTTGAGTTTATTGTGCAAAGAAGAAAACATCCCAGCTTTTATAGAGAAAATTAATAAAAAGTTTAAGCTTCTCCCTGCTGACCCTACTTCATTTTTAGAGCAAACCAGGGTGTTACCCGCATTGGATCGCAACGGAACACCTATTGATTTTATTTTTGCTCGGTTACCTTACGAAGAGATGGCAATCAAGCGTGCAAAAACAATATATTTTGGCAAATTTGGCATCAAGGTATGTACCGCTGAAGATCTGATCATTCATAAAATAATTTCTGAGCGTCCTATTGATGTTGAGGATGTACGGTGGGTTATCAACTGCCAATGGCACTGTCTGGATAGAGACTATCTTGATCCTCTCATTAAAGAACTTAGCTATTTGATGGAGAAGCCGGAAATATGGCAATTTTATTTGGACACTTTGAACGAAGCAAGAAAAGCCGGGGGCGTTGACTAATTACTGCGCCTGACACGTATTCCCCTACTCCAAGTCAGCTTCCCGGTCTTATTCTTCTACCCCCTTCGAGTCTTCTCCACACACCCATACCCCTGGCTCCCCTTGCTTCCCAGTCCGGCGTCCAGGGCCATCTGAAGCAATTCTCGCGGTCCACGTAATTTGAGGCGGCATGTGCATCCCTTAACCACGATACCTTTGTAAGAAGTAACATGCAGACGGGGTCTGTCCAGCGGTTTTATTAACACCACCCCTTCAGGTGGCTGCCGGCCGTAAAAGGCTTCGTATTTTTTAGCCAGATTGGCCGCAATCAGCCGTTCGAATTCCCGCTCCCCAGGCTGATAGTAGCATGTATACTTACCACCCTCAGGTCGCAAGAGGGTACTGTATGCAACTACCGGCGACAGTGTCCGCACCGATAAAACATCGTTTTCTACTTTCTGCTCTTCAAAACGCATTTCTTCCACGCGTAAAGCAGCCTGTCCAATACGTATTTGGTTTCTGGTAAGTAGGTTATTCATCAGTGGAAGAAATAACTTCGTATCCGGCGATGCAATAACCAAAGTTGCTCCTTCCGGAAAAGCAATGGTTCCTGCTGCTTGATCCAGGACAAACTTGCCCAACAGCCGCGAGAAGGTAAACATTCTAAAAGTGCGTTTGCCGCTCTTAAAACCCTCATCATGAATGCGGGCGGCTGTTTCTTCTGGTAACGCAGCGTAAATGGCGGACTGGATCAGGTAATTATATTGAATGGGTATGGCCGTAAATGGGTCAGTTTTAATCTTTATATATGCGTGCAATTTAAAGCCTCCCAGAAACCACGAATTGATATACAGATAATAACAAAGCCGAGGGACAAGTTTATGTCAGTATAAAAAAACACCAGGCGCATCTTTTCTGCTTATACCCGGTGATATTACCTATTTATACATATTATCTCAAATTCCTGCCATAATAATAAGAACCTATATATCTTTCTTCAACTAACACACAAAAACCCCGTGGCATATATACCACGGGGTTTCCTGGTGACCCATCCGCGACTCGAACGCGGGACACCCTGATTAAAAGTCAGATGCTCTACCAACTGAGCTAATGGGTCTTGAATGCGGTCGGCATTAGCGACCGCAAAATTTGAATCTGGCTGGGGCGGATGGGTTCGAACCACCGAATGGCGGGACCAAAGCCCGCTGCCTTACCACTTGGCTACGCCCCAGTGTTATTTAAATATGGGGTGGGTGATGGGACTCGAACCCACGGCCCCCAGAGCCACAATCTGGTACTCTAACCGCCTGAGCTACACCCACCATATTTGTCAGCCAGCCTTACCGGCGCAAATAATATACTACCATATGCACCGGGTGAAGTCAAGAAATTATAGACTGGAAATAAAATCCTATTTAATGAGTTTGTTTGGCAATTAAAATTACCTGCTTAATGTTACCCGCCGATAACATTTTTATGCGGGCAAAAGAACCAACTAAGATTCATACCATAAAATAATAAACCCTTGCGGTATTAATTGCAAGGGTTTATTATTTTACAAAATTTTTGAAATTGTCAAACTAATGCTCAAGTACCCGGCTAGTTTCCCAACATTACTTCTTTTAGCTTGTCAAAGGTGTGGTCCAGCGCTTCGGAAATTACCCGCACTTCGCCTAATACAGACATGAAATTATTGTCGCCTTCCCAGCGGGGGACGATGTGTATGTGCAAATGACCGGGAATCCCGGCGCCCGCCACTTTACCCAGGTTGATACCCACGTTAAATCCGTGAGGGTTAAACGCCTTGCGGTGCAGGCCTACCATTTGGCTGGTGACAGCGAAAAGTTCCTGCATTTCCCCTTCGTCCAATTCTTCAATGTCGCCCACATGCCGTTTAGGAGCTACCAGCAGGTGCCCGTTGTTGTAGGGGTAAATATTGAGGATGACGAACACTTTGTCTCCCCGGTAAAGTACATGGTTTCCGCGGTCTTTTTCCTCGCCGGCTTCCAGCTTGTTGCAAAAAATACAGCCGGAGTCATGATCTTTGCCAATATATACGCTGCGCCACGGCGCCCATAGTCTGTCCATTGTTCCTTTGCCCCCTGTTTCCAAGTTTGTATGGTTATATCAGAATAAACTTTTCTACGGCGTATGGGGCAAATCCTGCCGGTTATCTGCGCTCCCATGCTTCCACCTGGGGATGATATTTGTAAAGTTGCCCGTTACCCGGGCCAAAATAGTTGAAATGGACCAGTTCACCCCGGTTGTCAAAGTGCACTTCCCCGGACGCTTCCCAATGGGGGCACATCAACTCATTGTAGAGTATAACGTACCGCAGATCATCACTTTCATAAAGGAAATTTATAAATTTATATAATACCCGTAATGCGCGGGTTCTGTCTTCATCGTGATTCCAGACTCCGTACTTTTTCCGGCCTAGCATCTCGTACAATAACCTGGGGCTAACAACTACTATGTCACTGAATAAATTGGGCTGAGTAAAATTAGGCTCGCATCGCCAGCGGCTGGAGTTTAGTACCTTAATCAATCCACGTTTCAACACCACCATAAGGTCTTGCACGCTTAAAACAGTAGCCAGGCAGTTTTCTCTGCTTATATTAGTATTACACTCATCAACGAACCGTCTAGAGCTCATCCCTAATAGTTGTTCTATCGGGGGTTCCGGTTTAACACCGAAAAATGAGAACCTTTTTGCTTTTACAACCTTACCGGTTAACCGCCCGGTCAACCTGGTCATAATGTCGTCCAGTATAATCCGCTCAATCATGTCAAAACCGAAGTCACAAGCTTTTTCCGAACCATCTTCGGTTATCCCTGCGATGTAGTACAATAAGTCCACCTCCACAGAACTATATTAAAGCATATTCTGCTTCGGCAACAACGATTTATAATGTCGCTTCTTGACATCATTTAGTGAGGTTTGCGGAGCACAAAAATTAAAAACCCACATCCCGCCGGACATGGGTTTTTGTGAGTTTAACTCGTTGTGTGACTTACTGTTCGGTTAATGTAATGGCTTCATTGGGGCACACGCTGACACAGGTTTCGCAACCCAGGCACTCGGTGGGGTCGCCGGTAACAGTAGCCTTATCGCCTTCCATGCCAAGGATGTCAGCCGGGCAGGATTCTGTGCATTCGCCGCAACCTTCACATTTGTCCGCATCGATTTGTACTACGAACATAACTTTTTGCCTCCCTCTCCCACAATATTATTATTAAGGGTATACCCTTCCGGTCTTTAGTAGACCGCTTGTCTTCATTGTACAAAACCCCGCCTGCCACGTCTATAGTAAATTATACAAACTAAAAAAATATTAGGGTCAAAATGCTTAAGTTTTTCCAAAAAAAAACCGCCCACCGGGAGGTTACTGAAAAAGTCTATTAAAATAGCAAATAACTGATTGTCATTCTGAGCATAGCACTTTTTTAGTGGTTTCCCCGGCGGCGGTATATTTTGAATGTTTTTAAAGCTTCATTTAAGGACTATTGATTGTTTTAGACCATTGATTGTTCAACTTTGCTAATGGCCAGATGACTTCTTCAAGAACCCCGTGGGCACCGGACCCTTCAAGTTCGTGGAATGGATCCAGGACGACAAGGTCACCTTGGTGAAGAACGAAGAATTTTGGGGTGAAACAGCCAAAGTAGACATCCTGGTTTTCCGCTCCATCCCTGACAAATCGGCTCGCTTCCTGGAAATGCAGGCCGGCACCATCGACATGATGGACGGCGTCAACCCTGATGACGTGGCTGCCGCCAAGGCCAACGATCAGTTCCAGATGATTCTACGCCCGAGCATGAACGTATCCAAATAAACAGATTTGAACTCTGGACCTTTGACTCAAGCTAGCTGACCCCTTGCTTACTTACCCTGGGCTAGTATCTTACCCACTCGATCCATAAAACTGCCGGAATTACCATCTACACCTTGGTTTGCCCGGGGTCCAAAACCGAACCCGGCAGCCAGGTCAGTAAGTAAAAATTTAACCGCTTCCATACGCCGCCGGTGGAATTCCTCGTGATTAACATCTTCTACAGCAGCACCCATCCGTTTACGCAGAATATCCGGGGCGTATAAAAAGGGGATAATCATTCGTAAAACTTGATCGTTCATCCACTGCTGCACAGAGAGCTCCCGCATGGCATAATCAACAAGTTCGGTGTACTGGTCCGACATCCGGTACCAGGTAAAAACATCAGCGTCATCCAGCCATTCTTGAACGGTCCAGGATTTGCCCACCCGGCCGCCCAAGCAAAACTGCATCCGGTCCACCATAAAGATCCGCTCATCCCGGTGGAATTTATCACCCTGACCTTCTTTAACATAGCGGACGGCGCGCCCCAGAGGAAAAGTGCGGCAATTACCCGACCGAGCAGTGTAAATTGAGCACTTGCCGTCTTCCAGCATAAAGGCACAGGGCCCTTCGGCGGCATGGGCTAACCATACCGCCGGCCACCCTGCCTGGCGATCCAACTCCATACGACAGTAGTTGGTGAAGAAATTTTGCCCCGGTATGTCCAGGTGCCTGGCCATCACTTCAATGTCCCAAGGCTCGAGCAGAATAGTTATTTTACGGCAGCACCTTCCCATACACTCGTCATTGCAGGAAAATTCAAAACTATGCTCTAGACCCAGTTCTTCCAAGGTGTCTGATTCCAGCTTATCCAGTACCGTTTTTTGAAAATCAAAAACCATATGTAAACCTCCTCCAAATATCTTAACCTACTACAATATTGAAACGGGTCAATCCCTGACCCACCCCGGTCAAATCAGCCAGGGTAAGGCTGCTCACGGGTGTAATCTTACGCACGGAAAAATAGGCGTCCCAGTACAAGTGCATTGCAAATGGTTTTTCTGCTCCCACCATTACCTGCTGCCAAGGAGCGTTAAAAAAGCAGGCAAAGTAGCGTTTGAACTCTGCTTCATCTCCATCGGGAAATTCAGTCCATACTTCTCCCAGGCTGCCTACGGCAGCCACCTTGCGAGGGCAGTCTCAACCCGGTTCATAGAAGTAAACAGGGGAAATTTCAGTTGCTGCTTCAGCTTTAACAAGTGTTTTTCCATCCATGGCACCAAAAACAGCTTGACCCCATGCATTTGCTATATGCAGCGCAGACACTAAATTTTCTCTGCTAATGGCAGCTTCCAGATGTATTTTTACGTTTCCCAAATTCAACCCCCGCTTATAACATGAGAACAGCTCATCAAGATACTCTTACTCTTAATATTTCCGGCCCATCAGTAGTAATCCTGCCTAGAGCCCTATAAATCACATCTTACAGCTAACCACAATATGAAAAGAAACTGTTGGATAACCAAATAATTGATAGATTACAGTTATAAAAGGGAAATTTAGTACAGTTACTGGAAATAGTTAACTTAAATTATCTTCTTGGAATCGGCAATAATGGTCTGTAAAAGGAATAGAGCACTCTTAATAAAGTGTTCTTTTTCCTCTGGAGCAGCTTCCATAAATTCCTTTTCAAATTTTTCAATCGCTTCTGCCACTATATTCATTAACAAGGTCTATCACCCCTATTAAAAGTTCTAAAAAGCTTAATGTTAAGGTGTCCCTATAGCAACAAATTTATTATGCAAGGTAGTTAAAAAAGTAGATTAAAAAGGTGACAGGCATCTTTTTTCAAAAACAGAAAAAAACAGCCTGTCACCTTTTGGGTACTTTTTTAAAAAAAATTGTATTTAAAAAAAATTGTAAAAAAAGATTAGTTTAAAATTCAATAATGATTAGTATGAAAATCATGCTAGGCAAAAACTAGCTTAACAAACCACGAACTACACATCCCACCAGATATAGGGCCGTTAGGCCGCACAACCCGTACCCCACCAGTAGTGCTGCGGTTGAATCTTCCTCTTCCAGCCAGTTCTGAACCTGCTCCACAAACAAACTTTCGCATTCTGTGGATTCAGGAGCAGAAATTTGCCTGTATGTTTGTCTTAAAAGCGCTGTATCGGTGTGCATAAGCCCGGCCTCCCACTTAGTAACGGTATTTAACTGAACATATGTTTGGTTAAATTATACCTTTTGGGCGGCTAAGCGTCAAGACTTATCTCTTGGTAAACCAAATTTTCTGTCGGTAATTTTCCTCGGAACAAACATCCAACCCCGCCCGAACGAGAATTGCAGCGGTGCATCCACAGCCGGACACCCTTTTGCCGGAAAATGAACCGTCATATATTAAGCTGCTACCACAGGATGGACTGCGCTCTTTCAAAACAGCCGTTCTTGCACCATACCGGCGAGCCGCAGCCAAAACATCTCTGGCACCATTCAAGAAAACATCTGTTTTGTCTTCGCCATGGTTAGTTAATACCCGTGCCCGACCATCCAATACGTCAAAACCATCCCCTCCCTTTATTTCACAAGGGTCCCGAGGCACTGGGGCACCTCCAAGCACTTCCGGGCAAACCGGGATTGCTTGGCCGTTCTCCACCAACCACCGCAATTCCGGATACTTATTAAACCCGTCCCCGCTGTACCGGCAAGTTTCGCCAACCAGACAGGCACTGATAATTAGCATGCTAAATTTTACCTCCATCTAAATAGCCATAAACTAATTTAACCGCAATAAGCCGATTCAACATGGTGCTATGCTTGATCTTCTATTCTAAGTTCTAAATTCAGAATTCCTATTATTTATCATAATTATTCCCTTAAATCAGCAATTCCCATTGATGAGATAAACAGTTGTACACCGCGGGGGGAGAGTTGTCATCTAAGAGCGTTAGCGAAGGATCTAGATTCTTCAGTTCGTTCAGAAATGACACGACACTGTACCACTTACTGAGTTAACGGTATAATCATGTTATTTATTTTCAAACTTACTGATTAGAAGCAGCTTTTCCTGACGGCTCAGGGCCTTGATAGCCATCTCCCTGCGCAAAGCGCTTCCCCTGTCCGGCAGTACCTCGCTATAGACAATCTGCACCGGCAACCGTGACCGGGTATACTTGCTGGCCACCCCCTGGTTGTGTTTTTGCAATCTTTCCTGCAAGTCAATAGCGCAACCGGCATATAAGGTGCCATCATTACACCTTAAAACATATACATACCAACAAGTTTGGGACATAAACCAGGTTACCACCTTTACATAGCACGTACCCAATTTGAAAAGAATTTAATAATATAATAGGCAACAAACCATTGACCTCTTGTTCCCTATATACTAATATATAGATACAAAGGAGGTGCTGTCATGCCACAGTTGAAATTTAAATGTAATAGCTGCTTAAAGGATTTTACTGTTAAATACTTCTTTAGTAGACCAGCAAATGTAACCTGCCCGTATTGCAGCAGCCTTAAAGTTCAGGAGGAACCAAAATCAGGATGCGGGTGCGGCAACAGCGGTTCCCGGTTTACCTGAGGCTAAAACAAAACGGAAGCGGTGCTTCCGTACATTGCCCCAGTGTTACAACCGGGATTTTAGAAATACAAAGTCAGAACTCAGCATATAAAATACTATGAGCCTATCAATAGTTCTCTTATCTGACTCATGACTATAGTAGTTTACCCTGTATTTATATACAGGGTTTTTATTTTTTAAACAACATGACATCCGCACCGGATCCTCTTGGTAAAGAGACAAATTTATACATTTTTAATCATGGATAATTCAGTCTATTTATGGTAACATATTCCATAATGTGTCAAGGAGTTGAGCGCATGATTGATATAATTGAGAATTACAGCGATTTTAACATTTCTTCACTTGCTCCTGCCCTTGATGAATTTGAAGCATCAGTCCGTAAATCTATGATTGGAATTGATCATTCAGACTTGAACCAAAGGCTTACCATGGAAGCGTGGATCTATGGTGAGTTAATCCAGGTATTGGACAAACGCGGACTGCGCACTTATGGCCTGGCCACAGGGGTACGCAAATATTTCAGTTACTTTGTGGTGGATGTCATTACCACCGAACCCCAACCAAGAACAATACGGCAGATCAAGATCCCGTTGACAAAGGTCGGGCAAGTATAGTTACTCTCATATACTCAACAACAGCAGTACGTCGTGCCCGATCAATTATCCATGTGCAAAGCCGTAACAGTAACAAATTTATCTTCACCACGTCCCCTTACGGACATGGTGTTTTTCTCTTCATCCCAGGCCAGTTCTACATCAATGCCGCCCAGACAATTGACACCACCCAGATCCACTTTAGCCTGGCGCATCCAATCCTCAGTCAAATGTAAAAAAACCAGTTCAAACGCATTGCTGCGAAAAAACTTAAACCGGGATTCACCTACCAGCTTATAAAAAACGGTAACGTCTTTGATGTTTTTATCAAATACTTTGGGTTCAGTAAGCTGAAATGTAATTTTACCGGTAGTTTCTTTATCTTCGGTTAATAGTTCCGCTATAGTTTCCACCCCAAGCCCTCCCTGTTAAAAAGTTTTCTAATTGTCTGTGCCATACTAATTGATTTTCAGTACCTGGTTAAAGAAAAAAGCAGGACCCGCCAATAAACTCCCTGACTATTGAATTGAGTGGCACACCATCACAGGAAACAGGAGTGAAGTAGCTCAAAAAACGACGCAGGCGGTGTGCCATGGCATGTTCCCGTTCACCCGGGCTAACCATACCTAACAAGGGCATGGCGTAGTTCTTTAAAATTGCCAGTTCGTATACCAGAGCTGAGTTGAACATGGCATCAGCACTCTCCTGAAAGGGGAAAATATGGCGCTCCTCGCCGCGACTAATGGAAGGCCAACGCCGAATAGTTTCCGCCGCGGAATAACCCCGGTGGTTATAATCACGCACAATACGCCTCAACATACGCAGGTAGGTAGTGGGTATCCAGTTATGACTGTCCAGGTTAAGCTGGGTCAGCGCGCTGATATATATTTTATACTTACGCCCCTTGGGTATCGAAGATGTCAACCGGTCGTTCAGACCATGAATACCTTCCAATATAAGTAAGTCGCTCTGTTCTAGCTTAAGTGTTTTGCCGCTGTTAATACGTTTACCTTCAAGAAAGTCGTAGGTGGGGAGCTCAACCTCTTCGCCCTGAATAAGCCTGATCAGGTGGTCGTTAAACAAATCATTGTCAACAGCCTCAAGGCATTCAAAATCGTATTCCCCGTTCTCATCAAGGGGGGTAAGTTCCCGGTCAACAAAGTAATCATCCAGTGAAATGGGAACCGGGTTAATACCATGGATGCGTAATTGCACTCCCAAACGCTGAGCAAAAGTTGTTTTGCCCGAGGATGAAGGTCCGGCTATAAGAACTATACGGATCAGGTCTGCATTTTGAGCGATGGCATCAGCGATTTGACCGATTTTCTTTTCGTGAAATGCCTCGGCCACCCGGATTAAATTTCCGCCGTTATCCTCTTCCAACGTTTGATTAAGCTCAATTAAGTTGCGTACTTTTAGCACATTACCCAACTTAACCGATTCGTAATAAATATTTGCCAGTTTGCCTTGTTCTGCGTACTCGGGTAAAACCAACGGTTCTTCCTTGCGTGGAAATTCAAGAATGAAACCCGGCATGTAATAACGCAGGCGAAATACCTTAAGGTACCCGGTGCTGGGCACCATGTTCCCGTACGTAATATCATGAAACCAACCGCAGGTATGCACCCATACGTTGTCATGTCTGCGATAACGCAGCAGCGCCAATTTTTCAGTTTGATTGGATTCCTTTAGGAGCTTTTTTACTTGTTCCCTATCAACCTGGCGAACGACTATCGGTTCGTCGGCCTGCACAATTTCCCACATCCGCTTTTCAATGGCTTGAATATCTGAACGGCGGATAAAATTTTGACAGTTAATTTCACCGTATACCCCGTTACCCAAAGTATGTTCCATTTTAATTTTACAGCCCGGCAATACCTCACTGGCCGCTCTAGCCAACAGCATCACCAAGCTGCGAATGTAGATACGCATGCCGTCCTGGCTTGCCAGATCTACAAACTCAATGTCACAGTCACTATCCAGGGGGCCCTGCAAGCTCATTAATACGTTGTTGACGTACGCCGCCACCACTGATGCTCTCCTGTTCATTTTATCGTAGGGCAATAAGTCAAGAAACGTTGTTCCCGGGGGCACATCCATCATACCGAAACCGGCCAGGTGAATTTTAAAATTGTCCACAGAAGCTAATTGTGTATTTTGTGCCATAACTACACCTCAACAGTATTGTAAATTGATTAAACAACTGATTAATTTATATTATATAATTAAATGGACTTGCAATAAATATCACAAGCCCATTTTTCACTCATATTATTACGCAGAGCAATATTAAGCTGGTAATTACAAATCATTTCGCCCTTTTTAGCGTTTCGCTCTACCTTTTCCCAAGCGTCATACCTTTTTATAGCCCGAAATCGGCCGCTTTAAACACAGGTTCAACGGTAACGCCCATTTTCTCTAAAGTTTCAGCGCCGCCTTCCTGCCTGTCCACCAGCGTCACGGCCTTAATAACCTGGCAGCCTATTTCACGTACGGCTTCCACTGCCTTTACAAATGACCCTCCCGTGGTAATTACGTCGTCCACCACAACTACCCGCTGTCCGGCACTTAAGGCCGGCCCCTCGATTAAGCGCATAGTGCCGTGTTTTTTAGCTTCCTTACGGACTATAAAGAGAGTTAAATCCATGTTTCTGTGGTAGGCAGCTACGCCCACCGCGGCTATCATTGGATCCGCCCCCATGGTAAGACCACCGACAGCATCAATATGGTCATTTTCGATCATGTCGCAAATGACCTCGCCAATCAGGTACGCACCTTTGGGGGTGAGTGATACTTTCCGGCCATCAAAATAGTAATTGCTTGTGCGGCCGGAGGACAGCACTACCTGCCGCCGCTCAAAGGCCAAAGTGTCCAACAATTCTTTTAAAGTCTCCCGTTTATTTATTTAATACACCTCCAACTGGATACTAAAAATTAACATGATTATTCCCTTTACTCAGTAATCCCCATTGATGAGGTAAACATTTTTAATAAACAATTGTGCACCGCGGGGGGAGAGCTGTCATCTAAGAG
>JAENYQ010000157.1 GCA_016841675.1 Desulfotomaculum sp. | reverse complement strand
CATTTCATTACGTTTTGTGCCTTGAGCGAAGCGAAAGGAATGGGAATAATAATGATAGAAAGAAACTTTGATATTCCGTTCATTTCTGATTTAGCCCTTCACGAAAAGCAAATTCAGCAGAACTATCGTCCGGTTATTGCTATACATAAATGGTTTGCCAGACGCCCCGGCACATTGTTCCGGGGGCTTTTGTTGTCTGAATTTACCGCAGGTAAGCTTAGTAACGATTTTTATAAAGCCCATAATCTTAAGGGTCTCAATATAGCTGACCCTTTCATGGGCGGTGGAACACCTCTCATTGAAGCTAATCGTCTTGGCTGCGATATCGTCGGTTATGACATAAATCCGATGGCATATTGGATTGTGCGCCAGGAGATTGAGCATCTAGACTTAGATGCCTATCGTGATGCGGCAGTTGCTTTGCAAAGCCACCTGGAGAAACAAGTTGGGTTCCTTTATAGGACTAAATGCATGAAGTGCGGCTCCTTCAAAGCCCACGTCAAGTATTTCATATGGGTTAAAATAATTAAATGCGATGGGTGTGGGGAGATTTTTGATTTATTCCCCGGGTATTTGCTTGCCTCAAATCGGCGCCATCCGAAAAATATTGTTATTTGTTCTGCATGTGGTGAGTTAAATGAGGTGGAAGATCGGAAGAAGCCAGGGATCTGTCATGCTTGTGCCACAGCTCTAATAATAAACGGCCCGGCGAATCGCAACCACTGTAAATGTCCGCACTGTGGCAAATCCAATACATATCCTAACGCTCTATATGGAGCGCCCCAACACCGCATGGTGGCGATCGAATATCATTGTCCCCTTTGTAAACCGAACCACCGGGGCAGATTTTTCAAAAGACCTGAGCAGGATGATTTAGCAAAATACAGAAAAACTTCTGAAGCTCAGGAAATTCTAAAACCAAGTTTTGTACCAGACGATGAAATTCCATCAGGCGATGAAACCGATCGCCTTCATAGATGGGGATACCGATATTACCGTCAAATGTTTAATAACCGTCAATTATTGGGCTTGGAGTTAAGCTGCCGGTTTATAGCCGGGTTATCCAATGAAAAAATCCGTAATGCGCTAGCAACAAATTTATCTGACCTGTTACGATATCAGAACATGCTATGCCGTTACGACACAATGGCATTAAAGTCATTGGACATTTTTTCAGTACATGGTTTTCCGGTGGGACTGGTTCAGTGTGAATCAAATCTAATCGGTATCACCAACGGCTATAAGAAAAGGGAACACACTACTAGCGAGGGAATGCCCCCAAGTAAGGGAGCAAATGTGGGTAGTGGTGGTTGGTCAAATATTGTCTCAAAGTATTATCGTGCTAAAGCCTATTGTGAAAATCCATTTGAAATCCAGCATCAAAGCGGACGTAAAGTCCAAATTGCAATCAGAGGGGAATGGATCGGAGAATATAGGAACACATCCGCAACACTGTACAGAAGAAGTGTTAATCTTCATTGCTGTAGTTCAACCTTTGCTGATTTACAGCCTGCATCACTTGACGCGGTTTTAACAGATCCCCCGTATTACGCTAACGTTCAATATGCTGAGCTAATGGATTTTTGTTACGTTTGGCTTCGTAGATTGGCAATAGACACCAGTGGAGTGTTTAATAAACATTCTACAAGAGATCAGAATGAATTAACAGGCAACATTACAATGGAGCGAGGGCTATCACATTTTACGGAGGGTATGTCTGCCGTCTTTGTCAAAATGGCACTTGCACTAAAACGGGGAGCACCTATGGCTTTTACTTATCATCACAATAAAATCGAGGCATATTTACCTGTGGCAGTGGCAATTCTTGATGCGGGTTTGACATGTTCTGCCTCGATCCCTTGCCCAGCGGAAATGGGTGCTTCTATTCATATTAACGGCACAGGATCGTCAATAATCGATACAGTATTTGTCTGCCGCTCAACCGGCTCAGTCCCGCAGCGCATACTAGTATTCACAGCGCAAGAAATTGCTAAATTACTTGAGGATGAAATAAAACTTCTCCGTTCCGCAAATATCAAACTAACCCAGGGCGACATACGTTGTATTGCTTACGGACATCTGGTCCGTTTGGCCATATGGAACTTACGTAAAAACTGGAATACTGAGCTATCAGTTCCTGATAAGATGAAATCTGTTGCACGGGCCATAGAAAGACTTGGGGGATGGCCTGGTATTGAAAGGCATCTAACGGGCGATTTTTTAAACGCTTCTACGTGTCGAACATCCTTGGTTCGCGAAAAACAAGAACATTACGGAGGAGAAGAAGATGAAGTATCCTTTTGAAGTACCTTTTTCAGAATTGGAGACTAACCCGGATATATACATCTCCGCTGTCTTTTCCTGCCTTGAATCCAGAGCTGAAGCATGAATTTACAATATAGCTATAGCAAGGGATATAAGGATCTT
>JAENYQ010000048.1 GCA_016841675.1 Desulfotomaculum sp. | reverse complement strand
GTGGTGGATGAAGCCACCCCTAGTTAAATGCGCCCATACAGTGGTTGGATTCATAACAATGACACGCAATCGTTCACTATGACATAAAATCGTTAAGAATGACAAAAAATTTTCTAATGACATGAGGCTGTCCCCGCAAACAGATTTTCTTCCACCTGCTGGTGCCGTGCTCGGGGCATGGGCGTTTTCTACCAGTACATTAGTTACCCAGTCATATTAATATGACTGGGTATTTCATTGTTATTAGTCCTCGCGCCCTGATATAATGAACGCAGGAGGTTATAACCTTGACCTATACACCCATGATGCAACAATTCCTGCAAATTAAACAAAAATATCCCGATTATGTACTGTTCTTTAGGATGGGCGACTTTTATGAAATGTTTTTTGATGATGCTGTGCAATCGGCCCGGGATTTGGAAATTACTCTTACTGCCAGGGATGGCGGGGAGGGTAAAAAAGTACCCATGTGTGGAGTGCCGCACCATGCCGCCGACACATACATAGCCCGACTTATTGAAAAGGGACGGCGAGTGGCTATTTGCGAGCAAATGGAAGATCCACGACAGGTCAAGGGGCTGGTAAAAAGAGAGGTAACCAGGGTCATTACTCCGGGTACAGTCCTGGAGGGCCAGTGTCTGGATGAAAAGAGGAACAATTACCTGGCCTGTGTATTTGTCGCTCGTGACGCCTGCGAACTGGCCTTTACTGATTTTTCCACCGGTCATTTTTTCTTAACTCAGTTTGAGGGCCCAACCGCGGTCAACGAGATGATTGACGAGCTATTCAGGCTGCAGCCGGCCGAACTACTGATACCGGAAGGGTTAAAAGGTGATATCAGGGAAAGGTTGACCGGGTTTAAGGCTGGTGTTGTGAACCTTTTGGCGGATACGATGTATACCCGGTCACGGGCCTGTGAAATAATCGGGCTTCAATTTGGCCCCCAATGGACGGAAAACGGCGCCGGACCTCTGATACCAGGTCTGCAGGCCGCCGGTGCCCTTATGTTGTATCTGCACGATACACAAAAAAGAAATCTCCAGCAACTGAAAATGCCCCAGATTTACTTTGCCGGTCAGTATATGAAAATCGACTCTTCGACCCGCCGCAACCTTGAACTAACCGGTTCTATCCGGGACGGCTCCAGGCGGGGCACTCTGGTCCAGATACTGGATCACACCGGCACCGCCATGGGAGGCAGGTTACTAAAACAATGGTTGGAACAGCCGCTGGTGGATACCGGCCTAATTAACAGGCGTTTAGACGCAGTAGAAGAGTTGGCCGGAAACCTTATTCAACGCCGACGGCTCAAAGATGCGTTGAAAGGGGTCTACGACCTGGAAAGGCTGGCCGGGCGGGTAGCCTACGGAACGGCCAATCCCAGGGATCTGCTGGCTCTGCGTAAATCTTTTGATTTGCTGCCGGGTATTAAGGAACTGTTGACCGGGTGTGGTTTAGGCCTGTTAATGGAAATCAGGACTGAAATGGATGCTATGGAAGACATAAACCAGCTGCTGCACCAGGCCTTGGGTGATGAGCCGCCCCTTTCGGTTAAGGACGGAAACATTTTTCGGTCCGGTTATCATCCCGATATTGATCGCCTGCGGGACGCCAGCAGGAACGGTAAGGGCTGGTTAGCCGGTCTGGAGGCTGAGGAGAGAGGCAAAACAGGCATCAAATCACTTAAAGTGGGCTTTAATAAGGTGTTTGGTTACTACCTGGAAGTTACCAAATCCAACTTGGAACAAGTACCTGATTATTATATTCGGAAACAAACACTGGTTAATGCGGAGCGGTACATAACCCCAAAGTTAAAAGAATATGAAGAAACGATTACCGGGGCCGAAAATCTATTAGTACAGTTGGAATACCAGTTATTTGTGCAGTTAAGGGAAAAAATTACCACCCAGGTGCGCCGTATTCAGGATACGGCCGGGCGGGTAGCTGTGTTGGATGGGTTACTATCTTTTGCCGAGGCTGCTGACAAAGGGCAGTACGTCCGGCCAGTGGTGAATAACAGCCGTGATATTAACATTCGTGACGGCAGGCATCCGGTGGTGGAGCAAATGCTTGGACCGGGCGGTTTTGTACCTAATGATACCGCCCTGGTTGACGGCAATCGCCTGATCCTGCTTACCGGTCCCAACATGGCCGGTAAAAGTACCTATATGCGGCAGGTGGGTTTAATTACCCTCATGGCTCAGGCGGGCAGTTTTGTGCCCGCGTCAACGGCGGAAATCGGCGTAGTGGACCGGATCTTTACCCGTATTGGCGCGGCAGACGACCTGGCCGGCGGGCAGAGCACCTTCATGGTGGAAATGAGCGAATGTCGGGACATCGTCAATAATGCCACACCAAAAAGTCTGATCATCATGGATGAGGTGGGCAGGGGCACCAGCACCTACGACGGGATTAGCATTGCCCGGGCCTTGTTTGAATATATGCACGACCATATTGGTGCCCGCACCCTCTTTTCTACTCACTATCATGAATTGACTGACCTGGATTGGCTTACAGATGTGGGTAATTTTACGGTAAGCGTAAGGGAAAGGGAAAACGGGATAATTTTTTTACGCAAGGTATTGCCTGGCAAGGTGGACAAAAGTTATGGTATCCAGGTGGCCCGCCTGGCCGGACTGCCGGAATCCATTCTAAACCGGGCCGTTAAAGTAATGCAAGATTTGGAAAGAACAAAGCAGGCGCCTGCCAACACGATGCTGATGGTTGCTGAAACGGTGCCAATGGATAGTAATGAGAATTGTGACAGGCTATGTAATGATTGCCAGGACAGGCTGTTCATCGATGAATTGCGTAATTTAGATATTAATTTTATTACCCCTATGGATGCCCTGCACATCTTGGTCGCTTGGAAAGAAAAATTTAACCGGTAGAGTAGTAAGTTTAAAGTGACAATCGAGGTTGGGTCGCGCTTGGCTTTTCGAACATTTGATTAAAAAGTTGTTGCAGGATAATGTCCATTGGTAGAGAATAAAATCATATAACTAATTTTTTAATATTCGGATTTTATCGGGTCTGGGGGTGGAAGGATGTATATCGGTATCGACGTAGGTGGCACCCGTACCGATGCGGTGTTGCTTGAAAATGGACTGGTGCGGGCCTTCGCCGAGGTACCCAGCAGTAGCGATATTCTTTCGTCACTACTGGAGGCACTGGATAAAATAATGAAAGGTGTACCTGCCGAGCTAATTGAGCGGTCGGTTTTTAGTACAACTCTAATTACCAATTATATCGCAGAAAAAAAATACGATCCTGTTGGATTGGTGTTAATCCCCGGGCCTGGTTTGTGTAGTACACAGTTTAGCTATAATTCCGATACTTTTACTCTCTCCGGGGCTATTGATTACCGGGGACGGGAAATCATGCCCCTGCGCATGGAAGAAATAGAAAACGCCATCATTGAATTAAACGCCAGGGGATACAAGAAAGTAGCGGTGGTGGGCAAGTTTTCAGTGCGCAATAACAAGCATGAGATGGAAGTTGCTGAACAGATTAAAAAGCTTTTCCCCAACTGGCATGTAGAAATGGGACATCAGGTGGCCGGAAGTCTGAACTACCCGCGCCGGGTGGTGACCACCATGCTAACCTGCGCCACTAGAGACAAGTATTACTTATTCTTGAAATCGGTCAAGGAAGCCATGACCAGTCGAGGTATTGGGGGTTCATTATTTATCCTTAAGGCGGACGGCGGTACCATGCCGCTTAAAAAAGCTACCAACGTGCCTATTGAAACCATTTTTAGCGGTCCGGCGGCCAGTACGCTTGGAGTGCAAGCGCTGATACCACCGGGGGAGACCGCTGTGGTTGTGGACATTGGTGGGACTACTACTGATTTGGCGCTTATTTTAGGTGGTCAGCCGCTTATTTCCACTCGCGGGGTGCCTGTTTATGATCAATTGACCCAAGTGCGCGCCATGGCTGTAAAATCTGTGCCTGTCGGTGGCGATAGCGTAGTTGAAAGAGTGGGCAAGGAAATCGTTGTATATTCTGAAAGGCTGGGCGTACCGTACAGCCTGGGCGGCCCCATGCCTACCCCTACCGATGCCCTACGGGTGTTGGGTTTAAACATGGTGGGCGATAAGGAAAAGGCCGTGGAAGCAATGGATATTTTGGGCCAACCGATCGGTCTTTGCGCTAGCGAAGTGGCCAATCGGATAGTTAACCTGGTAATTGACGTTATTGTACATGAAATTGAAGAAATGTTTTTGCAATGGGAGCACGAGCCGGCCTATCGGGTTTGGGAGGTACTGCAAAAGCGCAGAGAACGTCCTTCCACAGTTGTCGGGGTTGGCGGCGGGGCTGCCGGTTTCATTGTCCAAATCGCCGCCCGGATCAATTGTCATCCAGTTATTCCGCCTTATGCACCACTGGCCAACGCCATCGGGGCCGCGCTAGCCTTACCCACGCTGCAGGTAAGCCTGAGGGCCGACACGGAACAGGGCGTGTACACCGTTGAAGAAGAAGGGTTCCAGGGCAAGATCGAAAAGGATCCCTTTACGGAAGAGGATGCTTTGGTCCTGGCCAATGATTGGCTGAAGAAAAGGGCGGAGTTATATGGTTTGGACAATGCACTGGAGAAAACCGAAGTGACCAGGCGGGATGTGTTTACGATGGTCAGAAATTGGATTACTACCGGTAGAATTTACGATATTTGCGTGCAGACTCCAAGGGGAATTATGGGGCAAATCGGGGCAAGGGGTGAGTTTTAGATGTCCTTAGATAAAACCGGTTTAATTTTCTTTCCTGCGTTTGACTGGGCTATTTCGCCCACTCACCCTGAGCGGGAGGAACGCCTCCTGTATACCAGGGACCAGATTTTTGAAGAAGGGGTTATGGATATGCCCCAGATCCAAGAATATGCACCTCGATTGGCTACCCTGCATGATGTAGCCAGGGCCCATTTTTGCGTGCCCCGGGTACAGAGTCAGGTAACTGAAGCGCACCTAATCGCTGCCGGATCCACTCTGCAGCTTGGTGATAGCATTATTAGCGGCGAAATTAAAAACGGTTTTGCCGTGGTACGCCCGCCCGGACACCATGCCATGCGCGTAGTACACGGCAACCGGGGTTTTTGCAGTATCAATAACGAAGCCATTCTGGTGGAGTACCTGCGACGCAGACATGGTATTAAAAGGGTCGCCATCATTGATTCGGATGCTCACCACGGTGACGGAACCCAAGATATTTTTTACCATGATCCGGACGTGTTGTTTATTTCCTTTCACCAGGATGGACGGACTATTTTCCCCGGGACTGGTTTTACCAATGAACTAGGCGGGCCCGGGGCTTACGGCAGAACGCTAAATATACCTTTACCGCCCGGATCCACCGACGATATGTTCATGTACGTGGTGGATAATTTGGTGTTGCCGGTGGTAAAGGATTTTAAGCCGGATATCATCATTAATTCGGCCGGTCAGGACAATCATTACACCGATCCGCTGGGCAGCATGAGGTTTACCGCCCGGGCCTACGCTGACTTCACCCGGAAACTTAAACCACACCTGGCGGTATTAGAAGGCGGTTACGCCATCGAAACAGCGCTGCCATACATTAATTTGGCCATTATTCTAGCGCTGGCTGATATCGATTATTCTTGCGTAATGGAGCCGGATTACTGGCCGGGCAGGTTTAAAGACAGCCAGGACATGCGTAACACAGTGCACCGGATGGTAGAACAGTTACTGGAAACCTGGGAGAAAAAAGATAAAACTGACCTGCAAAAAATCTTTGGTACCGGTGAATATTATCAAAGGAAAAAATCCATCTATTACGATACTGATTACATCGAAGAAGAACAGATTGAAAAAGTTAAGGTATGTCCGGACTGCCCCGGATATATCCTGATTGAATCTCGGGGTGAACGGGGTTACCGTGAACCGGTTAACATTTTTGCCATCTCCATTCCCATTCAGGCCTGCCTGGCTTGCCAAAGCAAGGCTTATGAGATATATGAAGAGTCTAAAAAGAACCAAAAATGTGACTATGTGTATATGCAAGACAGGTCAACGGACACTTGTATGTCTTTCGATAAGAAAAATGGTCAGGAATGGACAACGGAAGGATAGACAACAGGATGCCCAAAATTATAATATTGGATGAGAGCACGGCCTGTCGCATAGCCGCCGGTGAAGTGGTGGAACGGCCTGTTTCCGTGGTTAAGGAACTGGTGGAAAATTCACTGGACGCCGGGGCGGACACTGTAACGGTAACCCTGGCCGGCGGCGGGGCCGATTCAATAACGGTGGTTGATAATGGTTGTGGAATAAGCCAGGAGGACACCCCCCTGGCTTTTCATCGTCATGCCACCAGTAAAATTATTGACGCCGCCGATTTGGGCCGTATTGAAACCTTGGGTTTTAGAGGTGAAGCACTGCCCAGTATTGCCGCAGTTTCTAACTTGCTGATCAAGACCCGCACTTCACACAGTGATGAAGGGTATGTTATGCGCTTTCATGGGGGTAACATTGCTGAGTTTGGCCCGGCCGGTTGTCCGGTAGGGACATCCGTTGTTATTACCGACCTTTTTTTTAATACCCCGGCCCGTCGCAAGCACTTGAAGACAACAGCTACCGAAGGTGGCTTGATAGCCGATTTGATTTATAAACTGTCTTTAACTAGACCCAGGGTTAGGTTTGCCTTGGAACAGCGGGGCCGGGAAGTGTTCCGGTCACCGGGGACAGGAACACTGCTGGATGCAATTGCTGCTGTTTACGGGGTGAAAGAGGCCGAGCTGATGGTCCCGGTGACCGCCGTTGAAGGTGTTATTACCGTGGCCGGTTATGTAGGCAAGCCGGAGCTGAACCGCAGCACCAGGCAACAAATTACAGTGTCAGTTAACGGCAGACTGGTGCGCAGTACTGCTGTCAATCAGGCTCTGGACGAAGCGTACAAAGGGTTGATTACAATTGGTCGGTATCCCTTGGCGATATTACAATTGCAAATACCCCCGAGCCAGATTGACGTTAATGTTCATCCGGCCAAGACTGAGATAAAAATAGCTAACGAGGAACAATTGACCAAGTTAATTAGCAGTACAGTGCGAGGGGCTTTGCGACAGACTAACTTGATCCCGGCAGTTGGGCCTAACTTGATTAACAAACTAAGTTTACCTGCCACGACCGAACCTTTTAAGCTGTCTTTTGATACCTCCGACAATAAACGTAATGCCGCCAATAATACCGGTAGCGACAGAACGGCGCATCAAAAACTAGCCCCAGAAACTAAAAATGCAGTTCCGCTCCAGGCAAAAACGGAAGGCGTCAGGGAGGCTGCAAATTATATTGCTGACGAAGCAAACAGGTTATCCGTACAGGATGATGTCAAGCCGAAAAATGACTTACTAAACATGGAAAGTCATTTGCCCGTGGGAAATGCAACACAAGCGGTTGTTGGCTACGGTTACGAAACTGCGACATCCGAAGAACGGTCTGATTACCGGAGTAATGAGTTTCCCCACTTACAGGTGGTGGGACAACTGCTGAACATGTATATAATTTGTGAAAACGAAAGTGGTCTATACCTAATTGACCAGCATGCCGCCCACGAAAAGGTGCTATTTGAGAAATACCATGAACGGCTGCAAAATAACAATCCCCAGGTTCAGTATTTACTGGTTCCGGTAAGTTTAAATTTAAGGACCCACGAAAAGGAACTGCTTCGGGAGTACCGACAGGAGATTGAAGCCCTGGGTTTTATTTTGGATGATTTTGGCCGGGACAGCTTGCTTTTGCGTGGTATCCCCGGGGACAGCAGTCCTGGACAAAGTGAACGTTTGATAGCTGAAATGGTGGAAACAATATTAGAACAGGGTAAACCCGGCGGTTTGGGGGTTAAATTTGCTCTGTCCGCACTATTGGCATGCAAGGCTGCGATTAAGGCGGGGGAAAAGCTGGCCACACAGGCCATGCAGTCTCTGGTGGATCAATTGGCTGTAGCCAACGAGCCGTTTACCTGTCCCCATGGCAGGCCCACTCTAGTATCTATAAGTCAGCGGGAGTTGAAAGTTATGTTTAAGCGCGCTTGACCGGAGGGTATGTATTGAATTGGTACGGTAAAAGAACTTTGGTAACCACATCACTGCGCGCCGGAACGGACCTACTTGACCTGGCGGACCGGATCAGCGCCGAAACCGGGGTGCCCCGGGTGCCCAGGGACAATCGTTCACTAAAAGCTCTGCTCGGCCATTATGAAGCTGATGGGCTAGTTGTGGTGGAAGCTGAGCGAGTTTTTTTTACCGACGGAAGCGTGGAATTTTTTTTTCACCCGGGCCTGGCGGTGCTGCGCATAGTAGAAATCCGTAAAGGAAAAAATGATCAGATGATCGCTGCCATGGACCTCAAGCCCGGCCAGCGTGTGCTGGACTGTACCCTGGGATTGGGCAATGATGCGTTAGTGGCCAGTTACGTAACCGGGGAGAACGGCCAAGTTTTGGGATTGGAATCGTCGCCTATAGTGGCAGCCCTAGTACGCCATGGTATGCGGACTTATAACCGGAGCTCTCGGGCGGTTCGGGATTCTATGCGGCGCATTGAGATCAAATGTGCCGATCACCGGGTCATTTTGGCCAGCTTGCCGCCCGACAGCTATGACGTGGTGTATCTCGATCCCATGTTTAGCTGTCCATTGAAGAAATCAAGCGGTATCAACTCCTTGAGGCCACTGGCCGACCACCGACCATTAACGTCGGAAGTAACGGCGCTGGCCTTAAGGGTAGCCAGAAAGCGGGTGGTGGTAAAGGATATACGGTGGGGGAATCGTTTACGGGACTTGGGTTTTAGCCATCTGACAGGGGGAAGGAAATCACCCATAGCATTTGGCATCCTGCTTAAAGAATAATGATTTATAGGGTGGGGTGGAGCGTGGATACAAAACCAAAAATTCCGTTGTTGATCATCGCCGGCCCTACTGCCACAGGTAAAACCGAAGTGGCCGTCAAGGTGGCGGAAAGACTGGACGGCGAGGTGGTTTCTGCCGATTCCATGCTGATTTACCGCCATATGGATATTGGTACCGCCAAGCCTAATAATGAGGAAAAGAAAAACATTACGCACCATCTTATTGATGTGGTTAATCCAGATGATAATTATACAGTGGCGAACTTTCAAGAACAGGCCAGGCAGGCGATTGAAGACATTAATGCGCGGGATAAAATACCCATTCTGGCGGGTGGCACCGGTTTTTATATTGACGCCGTAATTTTTGATTATGATTTTAACCGCGTGGCCCCCGATACCAATCTGCGCCAGATGTTAAAGCAGGAGGCGGAGGACAAGGGCAACCAGGTGGTGCACGATCGTTTGCGTTTGGTGGATCCCGAAACGGCGGACCGCATCCACGCCAACAACTTAAAAAGAGTCATCAGGGCGCTGGAGATATATCACCAGACCGGCCTCATCGGCGCGCTGCAACGCAACCAGAGTAAAAAAGAATATCGTTCCTATGATAAACTCTTTTTTTGTTTGCATTATGAACGGGATAAACTGTATAGTAGAATAGAAAAACGGGTGGATCTGATGATTGCGCATGGCCTGGTACAGGAAGTGCGGGAGCTGCTTAACCATGGTTACCGCCCTGAGCATGTTTCCATGCAGGGGGTGGGTTATAAGGAAATAATTGGCTACCTGTATGATTGGTACTCACTGGAAGAAGCAGTGCATATGCTAAAGAGAAATACCAGGCGTTTTGCCAAGCGGCAGTTGACTTGGTTCAGGCGATATAGTAACATCAAATGGATAGATATGGGGCAGTATGTTTCAACTTACCTTGCTGCGGACGAAATTATAGGTTTAGCAAGGAAAAAATGGCAGGTAGAGATAAAAAAGAAATAAATGCCGACGGAGGTAACCCAATGACAAAGACGCAAATTAATTTGCAGGATGCCTTTTTAAACCAGGTCCGGAAAGACAATATTCCGGTGACCATTTTTCTGGTCAACGGCTTTCAACTAAAGGGGACCGTGAAGGGTTTTGATAACTTTACTGTGATTATGGAAAGTGACGGTAAGCAAATGATGGTATATAAACATGCCATATCCACCGTCAGTCCCATGAAGCCGGTGAACACATCGTTTACAGAAATCAAACCCAGCTAATTTTAGCCCGGTGGAGCTCACTATGATATGGCCTACATGGTATTAATATCAGGGCTTTAAACCTGGCTTAAGGACAATTTGACCCTGTCTTTTTACCGCGATCTAAATCCCCAACAGGTAACCTCCCAATAGGGAGGTTTTTGGGTTTTGGATAACGGATTTTATGATTAGGCAGTTTGTGCATTCCTGGCGCATAGATATTACTATGACGCTGGCGAGGTGGTCGGATTGGTCAAGGTTAGAATGTGGAACAGTTCAATAAGTAAAAAGGTGTCCATGACCCCGGCAGAACAAGGGAAGAGCAGGGTGCACCAAACGCCGGACGGGAATGGAAACCGCACCGATGGCAGTATTGAAAAAATCAGTGCAATTAGACAAGAATTAGAATCACTGGTGGGCTTGGGCAGCGTTAAAAAGCATATCAACGAGATATATGCATTTATGGAAATTCAAAAAAGACGGCAGAAAGAAAAATTACATTCAGAAGCCCAGGCTTTGCACATGGTGTTTAAAGGAAACCCGGGGACAGGTAAGACCTCGGTGGCCAGGATACTGGGGCGGCTGTTTCGGGAAGCCGGTATTCTGCCCAAGGGACACCTGCAAGAGGTGGAGAGAGCTGATTTGGTGGGAGAGTATATCGGACATACAGCCCAGAAAACCAGAGAACAAATCAAAAAATCTTTGGGGGGAATATTATTCATTGACGAGGCTTATTCCTTGGCCCGGGGAGGGGAAAAGGACTTCGGCAAGGAAGCTATAGATACCATTGTCAAGGGTATGGAGGATTTTAAAGACAATCTGGTCATTATTCTGGCGGGATACAAAGATGAAATGGACAGGTTTATGGAGACAAATCCCGGCCTGCGATCACGTTTTCCAATACATATAAATTTCCCGGATTATTCCACAATTGAGCTGTTGTCAATTGCGGATATGATGATGGAGCAGAGGGAGTACCAGTTGACTAACGGAGCTCGGGAAGAACTAAGGCTGATTATTGAATCGTTATGCCGGTTGCACCAGCACAACGGCAACGCGCGGCTGGTTCGCAACTTGGTGGAAAGGGCCATGCGGGTGCAGGCGGTAAGGCTGGTGGCCTTACCGGAAATCGGCCGGGATGACCTAATGATGATTACAAGAGAAGATATGGTGGTGGCGCGGGATACGGTATATAATTAATGCATAATACGCAGGAGTCAGCAGTCAGAAATCAGAATAAGCGAACTGGCGGAATACTAAATAGTTTCTGGTATGGCAATACCAATTGGGAGGAAACGCTTAATTGAAGAATCTGGACACCATAGTCAGCGAGGTTGATCGGGAAGCACAAGTATATTTTGAGCAACTTGACCCGTTGGAGTTCGCCAATCATAAAAAGGTTTTAAACGCATTCAACGAAGCAAAGGTCAGCTCTTATCATTTACGAGATACTACTGGCTATGGCTATGACGACGACGGCCGGGACACCATGGAACTGGTATTTGCTCGGGTTTTTGGGGCCGAGAAAGCACTGGTGCGAGGTCAGATAGTCAGCGGCACCCATGCCATCGCCCTTTGTTTGTTTGGTATATTACGGCCCGGTGACCGGCTGCTGGCGGTGCAGGGAAAGCCTTATGACACCCTTGAAGAGATTATCGGCGCGCATGCCTGCGCAGAAGGCTCGCTTACGCAGTTAGGGGTTAGTTACCGGGAACTAGAACTGTTGCCGAACGGCGGGATTGACTGGCAGGGTCTGGATAAAGAGTTAAGCCACCCCGTAAAGATGGTCATGTTGCAGCGTTCCTGCGGTTACAGCCTGCGTCCATCGCTGGACATGGTCTCTCTGCGCAAAATTTGTCAATTTGTAAAAAAACGCAGCCCCGAAACAATTATCTTTGTGGATAATTGTTATGGAGAATTGGTTGAAGCAACGGAGCCATTGGAAAACGGTGCGGATATTATGGCTGGCTCGCTGATTAAAAACCCCGGCGGGGGACTGGCCCCAACCGGCGGTTACGTGGCCGGAAGGGAAAGGTTGGTGGACATGTCGGCTAACCGGCTCACCGCACCTGGGATCGGAGCTGATATCGGTCCTTCTATGGGCTGGCTGCGTATGTTTTACCAGGGGCTTTATCTGGCTCCGCATCTAGTGATGGAAGCGCTGCGCGGGGCTATCTGGGGTGCTTTGTTTTTTCACCGGCTGGGTTTCGAGGTTTATCCCGCCCCCAACGCTTTACGCACCGACATTATCCAGGCGGTGGTACTTGGTTCTGCACCGCGCCTGGAGGCGTTTTGCCGGGGCGTGCAGGCCGCTTCACCTGTGGACAGTCACGTTGTTCCCGTTCCCGCTTCCATACCGGGTTATGGGCACCCTGTAATCATGGCTGCCGGCACATTTGTGCAGGGCGCTTCACTGGAATTTACCGCTGATGCGCCGCTTCGGGAACCATATGCTGCTTACTTCCAAGGGGGTTTATCTCTATATTACACCAAAATTGGACTGCAACGCGCGGTGGAGGAAGTCATGCTCGGTGGTGGTGAAGGTCATTGAATTTTAAACAATTGGAAGCTTTTGTTCGGGTGGCTGAGATGCAGAGTTTCACTAGGGCAGCCAAACAAATGTTTATGAGCCAACCAGCTATTAGTTTTCAAATTAAAGCATTGGAGGTTCATTTGCAGGTATCTCTTTTCCGACGTGATGAAAAAAAAGTACTCTTGACCGAGGCGGGACGGCTATTGTTGCCAGAAGCCAGACAAATGCTGGGTCATTACAAAAAAATAAGGGCAGGGCTTGAATCATTGCGTGGCCTTGAAACAGGGCGGCTTTCCGTCGGTGCGGGAACCATTCCCGGAGAGTACTTGCTGCCTATTTTTATAGGTATGTTTCGTGAACACCATCCTGGTGTAAAGGTTAAGATGCGCATTGCGGGCAGTGGAGACGTTATCAATTGGATTAAAGAAAGGGAAATTGACATAGGAGTAGTGGGCAGTGCTGTCAGTGGGGATAACCTGGAATTGATCCCTTGGCTGGATGATGAATTGGTATTAGTTGTGCCTGCCGGCCATCGCTGGGCAGGTAAGATAATTGATGTTATTGAACTGGCCGAGGAAAAGTATATCCTGCGCGAAGAGGGATCAGGGACCCGCCGTTCCATTGAGGGCATACTGAAAAAGAGTGGCTTCGCCTTGGAAAAAATTGAAGTAGAGATGGAACTGGGCAGTACCAGAGCTGTAATCAGCGCTGTTCAGGCTGGGCTAGGTGTAGGTTTTGTCTCTCGGTGGGCAGCTGTTGAGGCACTGGCGGCCGGCAAAATCAGCGAAGCCAAGATTAACGAAATTAACATGAACCGCCAGTTGTTCATAGTCCGTTATACCCCGGGAATAGCCAATTACGCTGCTGATGCTTTTTTTGAGTTCCTAAATGGGGTATTAGTAAAGGATGTCATGCACAAAAAATTAGGCCATGCCGATGGCAAAACCTTGAGAAATAAGACATAACCGGATTATTGGTAAAATATGTTCACTGACTAAAATTTTCGCACTAACCCGGTAACTTTGCCCAAGATGGTCACATCATTAACTATCATGGGCGAAAGTTGATAATTTTCGGGCTGCAGGCGTATGTGTCCATCTTCCCGAAAGAACCTTTTGATAGTCGCTTCATCATCCAGTAAGGCCACCGCAATATCACCGTTATCCACGCTGGGCTGCTGCCTGACAAGTACCAAATCTCCTTCGAGGATGCCAGCTTCCACCATGCTGTTACCTTTGACCCGCAGCATAAAAAATTCGCCCCGGCCCGCGAAATCCACCGGCATGGGGAACGTGTCTTCTCGGTTCTCCACGGCTAAAAGGGGTACACCTGCCGCGACCCGGCCCAAAACCGGCACCATGACCATTTCTCTGAAACTCTCTTTGTCGTCATCCAATACTTCCATGGCCCTTGGTTTGGTGGGATCCCGGCGTAAGAGACCTTTCGCTTCCAGTTTGCAAAGATAGCTATGCACGGTTGAGCTCGATTTTAGGCCCACCGCTTCACCTATTTCCCTTACTGACGGAGGGTAGCCATGGGATTGGATACTGTTTTTGATATATCTTATAATTTCTGTTTCGCGTTGACTTAGGTTTTCTTTCACAGCAGCACAACCTTTCTGGGATTATAGTTAATTATAACATAATATTCCTGTTGGTAAACATGTGTTCGGAAGATTGTCTATGTAAAACTCACAGATTAAACCGTGCATTATAATAATTACTAACTTTATTTTGAGCTGTTTATTTGTCTCGTTTTACTGTTGAAAGTTCGTGCTTAAATGGAATAGCAATTAAGCTTTTATTTTTTAGAAGGAAATATTGTTGCTACGCAGAATATAAAAATAAATTTACCTTAAAAGGTGACCATTTACCTTAAAAGGTGACCAATGTACAAAAAAGGGGATTAATGTGCAAAAGATTAAGGTGGTAATCATTGGAACCGGCACAGACGGAGTTGCGGTATTCAATTTGCTTAAAGATATAAAAGATGTGGAGATTGAATGTTTTGTTGAACTACCCGAGCAATCGACGGCAGCAGACTTTTTAAATATAGACGGAATACCGGTATGTCATGATTTAGATGCAATCAAAAATTTAAAAAATATTGCCGTAGTGGTTAATACTGTTAAGCATTCATTGATTGAAGAGAATTTAAAAAAAATAGAACAAGATTTTTCCATTATTGAAACCCGGGCGGTTAAATTGATGGTGCAACTGTTCAGAGAAAAAAAAGAACTGTTGGAAAGCAAACGTATTCAGGGTGAACTGGCCACGATTCTAAATTCTGTTCAGGAAGCGGTGGAAGTGGCTGATCAAAACGGGGTGATTAAGTACGTTAACCCGGCTTTTACCCGAGTAACAGGAATCCAGCCCGTTGATAGGATTGGCCAAAACGTGTTTGAAATCTCACCCGAGGGAGCATTGGCTATGGCCATACGTACCGGCAAATGCGTGTTTGGCCACAGAACCAAGGTGGGTGGCAGTAATGCCGAGGTGATCAGTAATGCATCGCCGATTATGGTGGATGACAGCGTGGAAGGGGCAGTGGTGGTATTTCAACATTTCACGGACGTGATGAAACTGATGGATGAATTACGTCAGCGTACAACCATGATTGAAAAGTTGTCTGATAAGTTTGGCCAGGTTACCACTTGTAAGTACAGTTTTGTGGATATTCTGGGCAATAATACAGAATTAAAAAAATGTATCTATGTATCAGAAAGGGCAGCCCGCAGTAACTCTACTGTTCTTCTTTTAGGTGAAAGCGGCACCGGAAAGGAGCTTTTTGGCCATGCTATTCACCATGCCAGCTCTAGGCGGGAAAAACCTTTTATTAAAGTTAACTGCGCCGCTATTCCTGAAAGCTTGCTGGAAAGCGAGTTTTTTGGCTACGCCAAAGGAGCTTTTACAGGGGCAGTGAAGTCTAAAATTGGCAAATTCGAGCTGGCCCACGGCGGCTCAATTTTTCTGGATGAGATAGGAGATATGAATTTAAGCCTGCAGGGTAAGCTGCTGCGGGTATTGCAGGAGATGGAGTTTGAGAAGAACGGAGGTAACCAGACCATCCGGGTTGATGTACGTGTGATTGCAGCTACTAACAGGAATCTCAGAAACTTAATCAGGAAAGGTGAATTTAGGGAAGATTTATATTACCGGTTAAATGTAGTTAAAATAACCGTTCCGCCCCTGCGGGTACGTAAAGAAGATTTGCCAGTACTGGTAAACAATTTAATAGTTAAGCTAAACCGTAAACTGGGTAAGAAGGTCAAGGGCCTTACCAAAGATGCCATAGATCTATTTTACAGCTATGATTGGCCCGGTAACGTACGGGAATTGGAGAATGTTTTGGAGCGGGTCATGGTTACTGTGGACGAGGAAATCTTAACTAAAAAGAATTTTATCCAATATGTAAGCCAAATAAAAGCTGCGCCCGAGAGGGGTATGGAATTGGTGTCCATCGACCAGATGGAGCAGGTATTGATTAATAAAGCTCTGGCCAAATACGGCAATACCGTAGAGGGTAAAAGAAGGGCTGCCAGAGCGTTAAATATCTCTTTGGCTACATTATACAACAAATTAAAAAAGGCAAAATCCGAAAGTTTGAGTATTTAGAAACGAATAAAGAATTAGATTTTGTAGCCGATATAAACGGTCGACTATTTTTTTGACCTTTTATTTCTAAAATATATAAACATAAACTTTTTAACATTAATTGTACTTCTTATAAACTATAATACTAAGGTTAACCTTGATATTATATACCAAGAGTATATATAAACGGTGCAAACATTAGCGAAATGCCTTGCTAATTAGGGTTCTTCGTTTTATTGGCATGATGTTTAAAGGATATTTACTGTTTTAAGGAGGAAACGATCATAAAAACAATTGATGCTAGAGACATAACAAAAACTGTAGCTAATCTTTGTCAAGAGGCCAACTTTTACCTGGGTCAGGATATCATAGAAGCCTTTAAGAAAGCATACGATAATGAACTTTCTCTAACCGGCAAGGAAATAATTCAACAATTGATTATAAACGCGGAAATAGCCAGTTCTGAAAAAGTTCCCATGTGCCAGGACACTGGTTATGCAGTTGTTTTCGTGGAACTTGGACAGGATGTGCATATTGAGGGCAGTTTGCTGGAAGACGCTATTAATGAAGGGGTACGCCGGGGTTACAGTGAGGGGTACTTAAGAAATTCAATTGTAGGCAACCCGCTGGAACGAGTAAATACCGGTGACAATACACCGGCGGTTATACATTTAAAACTGGTGCCGGGAGATCAAATGAAAATTATTATCGCACCCAAGGGTAGTGGTACTGAAAACATGAGTGCCATTAAGATGTTAAAGCCGGCGGAAGGGATTGAAGGGGTAAAGAAATTTATCCTGGATACTATTAAAGCCGCCGGACCAAATCCATGTCCGCCAATTATTGTCGGTGTCGGCATCGGTGGGACCATGGAAAAGGCGGCTCTTATCGCCAAGGAGGCGTTGCTTAGGCCTGTGGGAGTGCTAAACCCCAGGCCTGACATTGCTAAATTGGAAAGTGAATTTTTAAATGATGTGAATGCCCTTGGGATTGGACCACAGGGTTTAGGGGGTATTAACACCGCGCTGGCAGTACATGTGGAAATATACCCGACTCACATTGCCAGTCTCCCGGTGGCGGTTAATATCAATTGTCACGCCAGCAGGCACCGGGAAGCAATTCTATAATCATACAGCGGGGTGCATAAAATGATAACCAAAATAAAACTCACCACTCCTTTATCTGAGCAAGTGGTGGAAAAACTACGTATCGGTCAGAAGGTGCTGTTAAATGGTGTTTTGTACACCGGCCGGGATGCTACACATAAAAAAATGATCGAGCTGCTGGATAAGGGTCAATCACTCCCTGTGGAATTAAAGGGGCAAATAATTTATTATGTTGGTCCTACCCCGGCCAAACCAGGCCGGGTAATCGGCTCTGCGGGGCCCACCACCAGTGGTCGTATGGACATATATGTGCCCAGGCTGTTAGCACTGGGTTTAAAGGGCATGATTGGCAAGGGTAAGCGTGCACCCGAAGTGATTAAGGCCCTGAAACAGTACAAAGCGGTATATTTTGCAGCTGTTGGTGGAGCCGCTGCCTTGATTAGTAAGTGTATTAAGGAAGCCGAGGTGGTAGCTTACCCCGAACTGGGACCGGAAGCAATACACCGCCTGGTGGTGGAGGATTTTCCGGCTATCGTGGTCAACGATACCCTGGGTGGAGATCTTTATGAAGAAGGAACTAAGATTTATGCAGCTAAAGAGCATTAGTTTTAATGCGCAAAGTGAGTGTAATACTAAGGTTATATATAAATTTTAGCTTAGTTTTTGCATTACGAACTAGTCGTTTTGCCAGGCTTACTTTCTGAACTGAACAGAGGGGGAATGGTGGCTGAAACTTTTTGAATATCTAGGCAAAGAAATCTTTTCATCTTTTGGTATTCCCGTACCTCGAGGTAAAATGGTAACTAGTTCCGAGGAAGCAGCCCAAGTAGCTGCCGAAATCGGGGGAGCGGTGGTAGTAAAGTCTCAAATCTTGGCCAGTAAGAGAGGTAAAGGTGGCGGGATAAAATTTGCGTCCGTTCCCGAAGAGGCCCGCGAAGCCGCGGTATCCATACTGGCAATGACTGTACAAGGGCACAAGGTGGGAAAACTTTTGGTGGAAGAGAAAATTCAAATTGACAAGGAGCTTTATCTAGCTATTACTGTGGACGGTTCGGCCAAAAAACCGGTCATTATTGCATCCTCTCAGGGAGGTGTGAATATTGAAGATGTGCCGGACGAACATATAGTAAAAAGCTATGTTGATATAACAGTTGGCGTATACCCTTACCTGGGACGCGAGATAGCCAGACGCATTGGTCTTACCGGCAAACCGGCTGCTGATTATGCAAAGCTGTTGCCTCTGCTTTACAAATGTTTTAAAGGTAAAGACGCTGAACTGGTAGAAATAAACCCACTGGTTATCAGCAGGGATAACCTGATTGCTGTTGACTCCAAATTTACTGTGGATGATGACGCGCTGTACAGACAAAGGGACGTACCTTACGTGGAAGACCGCACCTCTATTGAGAAGCAGGCTCATGACCTGGGGTTGGCGTTTGTGGAACTGGGCGGTAATATTGCCGTCATGGCTAACGGTGCAGGCATGTCTATGGGTAGCTTGGATACTCTGGTGCATTACGGAGGCAGCCCGGCCAATTTCCTGGATGCCGGCGGCGGTACCGGGACGGAGGGAACAGCAAAAGCCTTGGAATTACTACTCCAAACTAATCCGCGGGTTATTTTTATCAACATTTTCGGCGGCATTACCCGCTGCGACGATGTAGCTAACGCTCTAATTCAGGTAAAGAAGACCAGAGAAATCTCTGTACCGGTGATAATCAGGCTAGTTGGCACTAACGAGGAGGAAGGCGTTAAAATCCTCAACGATCATGGTATTCAAGCTTATAAGGTAATGCAAGATGCCGCGGCTAAAACTGTAGAAATTGCGAATGGTGGTTAAGTCAAGCGGAAAGGAGACACACCTCCAAATAAGGAAATGGGACACGCTTCTTCGAGGAATGTCCCCAACTTTGGAATGTCCCTAATATAGGAATGTTGTCGATTAGGGGGTGGTAGAACATTGGCCATCATTATAGACGAAAAAAACAGGTTGATAGTGCAGGGTATTACCGGCAATCAAGGAAGGTTCCACACTACCCAGATGCTCGCTTATGGCACCCAAGTTGTGGGTGGCGTATCGCCGGGTAAAGGCGGTATGGAAGTGGATGGGATCCCGGTTTACGATACTGTTTTTGCAGCTGTGGAAGCGCAAAATGCTAACGCTTCGGTGCTTTTTATTCCGGCCCCATTTGCCAAGGACGCGGCATTCGAAGCCATTTCTGCAGGAATTAAAGTGCTGGTAATTGTAACTGAGCATATTCCAGTACATGACGAAATGGAGATTGTAGATTATGCCAAGCGTAATGGCACCACGGTAGTAGGACCTAATACATTTGGTATTGTTTCGTCTGGCAAATGTAAAATAGGTATACCGCCAAACCAGTTTTTTATTGAGGGACCTATTGGCGTGGTAGCTCGCAGCGGAACCCTGACTTACGAGATTGTAGGCAACCTTACCGCCAACAGGATGGGCCAGTCCACAGTGGTTGGACTGGGTGGTGACCGGGTGGTTGGCCTATCTTTTGTGGATGTGCTGGAAAAATTTGAACGCGACCCTCAGACCAAAGCGGTTGTGCTGGTGGGGGAAATCGGTGGTAATGCCGAAGAAATGGCGTCCTTATTCATTAAGGACATGACCAAGCCAGTGGTGGCCTATATTGCCGGCAAGAGTGCGCCTCCCGGCAAGCGGATGGGGCATGCCGGAGCCATCATTGAACGGGGTAAAGGCACGTTCAACGCCAAGGTGGAAGCTCTGCAGGTAGCGGGTGCCAAGATAGCCGCCCTGCCCTTTGAAGTACCCGGCCTTTTGCGCGAGGTAATGGGTTAAGGTGGCACGGCAGCCCGATGTAAACATAATGCGTGTTGCTTTCCAGGCCCTGAGTGCGGTACTGGGTGGCACCCAGTCACTGCACACCAATTCCCGGGACGAAGCGATGGCTCTGCCCAGTGACAGTTCTGTGCTGATTGCACTGCGGACCCAGCAGGTCATCGGTTATGAAATTGGTGTGGCTGATACCGTAGATTCGCTGGGCGGTGGAATTATCCCGGATGAGGATATCCCGGCCTTAAAGGAAGCGGGGATTGTTGAAATTTTCACGCCGGGAACCAACACCGTAACGGTTGCGGAGTTCATCAAGGAAAAGATTGGACGATCCTGAAAAAGGTCAAACTAGAGAGGAAACCAATAGTGGAATGTCCCACTTATGAATTCCCCGGTGGGGTGTAAGGATTTACTGCCCGGAAATCCGTATCATTTTTACAGGAGGTACAATCTGTAGTGGTAAGGAAGATTGACCATATTGGTATTGCCGTCAAAGATATGGCGGCAGCAAGGAGTTTTTACGAGCAAGTGCTGGGTTTAATAGTGAGGAGGTTGTGGAAGAACAGAAAGTAGAGGTTGCTTTTATTCCTACCGGTGACAGTGAAGTGGAACTACTGGAAAGCACCACAGAGGACGGGTAGAAAACCTGGAGGAAAAACTGGCTGAGCTAAAAGCAGCCGGGGTCAGGTTGATTGATGAAAAACCGAGGCGGGGCGCTGGTGGAGCTAAAATTTCTTTTTTGCACCCCAAATCCACATTTGGTACACTGGTTGAACTGTGCGAGAGGGATTAGAGGAAAGGAAATTAAAAAGCAGCACGCTGCTATTAAAATTACGACCGGGAAATAATTAATTACTTTTATGACCAAATACTTTTATGGAAATAGATTTGTTTGCCGCGACCCGTTCACCCCAGCGTTATTACACCGAAATCAACTTTGGTGTAAGCCTACAACTGATTCCATAAATAATTTGATTCCATAAATAATTTTTTGTATCAAGCTGCACGCTTTTAAATTATATAATGCCGTCTAATAACTAATAACGGCTGTTTTCCCTTGTAAGATATGATTTAATTTTTGCCCAAAGCCTGGCTAGCAATTTATATCATTTAAGGCACTAGATTGGAGGTAACTAGATGAGCATGCAGGAAAAACTGGACCAGCTTAGTCAGCTTCGGCAGACAGTCGAAGCGGGAGGTGCCCAGAAGAGGATTGACAAACAGCACGAAAGCGGCAAGAAAACTGCCCGGGAGCGGATAAACGAACTGTTTGACCCCGGCTCCTTCAAGGAAATAGACGTCTTTGCCGCCAGTGAGGATAACTTTGAAGAGTTAAAAAACCCCGGTGAAGGTGTTACCACTGGTTATGGCACAATTGACGGTCGTAAGGTCTATGTATATGCCCAGGACTTCACGGTGGCCGGTGGTTCCCTGGGAAGCGTTCACGCCGCAAAGATCTGCAAGGTTTTAGATATGGCGATAAAGGTCGGTGCTCCGGTGGTCGGACTGAGTGACTCGGGTGGCGCGCGGATTCAAGAAGGTGTTGATGCCTTGAACGGTTACGGTGAAATTTTCTTCCGTAATACCATCGCATCCGGTGTAATTCCCCAGATCTCCGTCATTATGGGTCCCTGCGCCGGCGGTGCAGTTTATTCCCCGGCACTCACCGACTTTATCATGATGGTTTCGGGAACCAGCCAGATGTTCATTACCGGTCCGCAGGTGATTAAGGCTATTACCGGTGAGGAAGTCAGTATGGAAGCTCTGGGCGGCGCATCCACCCACAACCAGGTCAGCGGTGTAGCTCACTTTATGTCCAGTAACGAAGAAGAGTGCATCGCCACCATTCGCGCCCTGCTGAGTTACCTACCTTCCAATAATTTGGACGAACCCCCGGTGTTTACACCTGTAGAACCGGTTATGGACAAAGAGACGTTGCTTAGTATCTGCCCGATTGACCCCAATAAAGGTTACGACATCCGTGACGTTATCCTTACGGTTGTTGATGGCAGTAATTTATTGGAAGTTCAACCGTACTACGCTATGAACGGTGTGGTGGGTTTTGCCCGCTTTAACGGTCATTCAGTAGGTATCGTTGCCAACCAGCCGAAGGTGCTGGCAGGCTGTCTGGATGTTAACGTTTCCGACAAGATTGCCAGGTTCATCCGCTTCTGCGACGCTTTCAACATCCCCATCATTACCTTTATGGACGTTCCGGGCTTCCTGCCGGGAGTACAACAAGAATACGGCGGGATCATCAGGCACGGTGCCAAGATGCTCTACGCTTATTCCGAAGCTACCGTACCCAAAATCACCATTATTATCCGTAAAGCATACGGTGGCGCTTACCTTGCCATGTGCAGCAGTTCACTCCGCGCCGATGCCGTATATGCCTGGCCTACTGCCGAAATCGCGGTTATGGGACCGGAAGGCGCTGTGAATATTATTAGCCGTAAGGAAATTACCGAAGCTGAAAACCCTGTTGAGATGCGCAAAAAACTAGTTCAAGATTATAGGGATCGTTTTGCCAACCCGTATATCGCCAGTGCCAGGGGATTCGTACAGGATGTAATCGACCCGCGGGATACCAGGGCTACCATCATTGACGCCCTTGAGAATTTTTCTACCAAACGTGAGACCAGACCCAGGAAGAAGCACGGAAACATGCCCTGCTAGTGTATTGGCAAGGAGGTGGATAATATGTCAGCAACAGGCAAGGCCACGGAGGGGATTAAACCAGAAGTACTGGCCGCCATTACAGCTGCGATAGCACTTTGCGGTTATTCAGCGGATAAAGGTTACCAGATCAGCAACGTTAAAAAGAGTAACAGCTCCTGGAGAAAAGCCGGTATAATTGAAATTATGCTAGGCCGTGAACTAAACAGAAATTATATGTAGACTAATAACAAAAAAGAACTAGCCCACCTAGGAGGGAATCCGTAATGAGAAAGTTTAACATTAAGGTCAATGGCGAGATTTATGTAGTTGAAGTCGAAGAAATCGGCGGAAACCCTGGTTTTTGCGCAGCTCCGGCTGCTGCTCCCCCGGTTCCTATAGCCGCACCTGCACCTATAGTTACACCTACTGCCGCAGCTCCGAAGCCGGCCGCTCCCGCTACAGGTGGCGGTGGAGGAACTGTATGTGCTCCAATGCCTGGCACTATCCTCGATGTCCGAGTTAAAGTGGGCGATGCTGTCAAGCCCGGCGATGTATTGCTGCTCCTGGAAGCTATGAAGATGGAAAATGAGCTTGCAGCCGACAAAGCCGGTACCGTTAAGGAAGTTAAAGTAACCAAGGGGCAAGCCGTAAACAGCGGAGACGCTCTGGTAGTTATCAGTTGATTCATAGACCATAGAAAACGGTAGGTGGGCTAAGCCCCTGCCGGATTAGTTAAATAAGGGCTTATTTTAGCTCCAGGGGATGTTAGTGCTTTTTTTTAGTAAAAGCCTTAAAATTCCCTATTGAATTTGTATAATGGAGGATTAATTGTTATGAAAAGGAATAAAATTACTGTCGTAGGGGCTGGTAACGTTGGCGCAACCTCGGCACACTGGGCAGCCTCAAAAGAATTGGGCGATATCGTTCTGGTTGATGTGGTTGAAGGGATTCCGCAAGGTAAAGCCCTGGATCTAATGGAAGCGGCACCGGTTGAAGGATATGACTGCCTAATTACCGGTACGAACAATTATGAAGACACCGCAAATTCGGATGTAGTCATCATTACCGCCGGGATAGCCCGGAAACCCGGTATGAGCCGCGACGACCTTTTAAATACCAACTTTAAGATCGTTAGCTCGGTGACCGAGAATATCGCCCGGTACTCGCCAAATGCGGTTATTATCGTCGTTTCCAACCCGCTTGACGTGATGGTCTACGCTGCCTATAAGGCCAGCGGCTTCCCGTCCAACCGCGTCTTCGGTATGGCTGGTGTGCTTGATTCTGCGCGTTTCCGTACCTTCCTGGCTTTGGAACTGGGCGTTTCATTTGAAGATGTCAGTGCTTTTGTGCTCGGCGGTCACGGCGACGATATGGTACCGGTATTGAGTTACTCTTATGCCGGCGGTATTCCTGTCGAGAAGTTAATCTCGGCCGACCGTCTTGAAGCAATTGTCGAAAGAACCCGCAAGGGCGGGGCGGAAATTGTGAATTACCTGAAGACTGGCAGCGCGTTTTACGCACCGGGAGCTTCCGCAGTTCAGATGGCAGAAGCGGTACTGAAAGATAAGAAACGAATCCTACCTGTGGCGGCATATCTTAACGGCGAATACGGCGCCAAGGATATTTACACCGGCGTACCGTGCATCATTGGCAGAAACGGCGTTGAAAAGGTGCTTGAACTGGAACTTAAACCCGAAGAAAAAGCTGCCCTGGATAAGTCCATCCAGTCCGTTCGCAACCTGATGAAGATAGTCGGATATTAAGGATAGGGGACACACCCCTTTAGGGAATGTCCCCAACGTATGAAAGGGGACACACCCCTTCAGGGAATGTCCCCAACGTATGAAAGGGGAAGGACCTGCTTATTGGAGCACGTTACTGAAATAAAATTCAATACAACTCAGTCCCGTCCCCGAACAAAACCAGCGTTTGGTTAGCGAAAAAGGGAGGAAAAAAGATGGCCAAAGTCAAAATTACAGACACAACGATGCGGGATGCTCACCAATCGCTTTTGGCAACCCGAATGAAATCAGAACATTTGATTCCTATCGCAGAGAAACACGACAATGTGGGGTTTTATTCCATGGAAGTGTGGGGCGGTGCTACCTTTGATACGTGCATGCGTTTCTGCGGAGACGACCCCTGGGAGCGCCTCAAGGTACTCAGACGTCACCTCAAAAAAACCAAGACCCAAATGCTTTTGAGAGGTCAAAACGTTGTCGGTTACAGAAACTATGCGGACGACGTACTGATTGAATTTATTAAAAAAGCTGTCGCCAACGGCATGGATATCTTCCGTACCTTTGATGCCTTGAACGATTACAGGAATATCAACGTGGCCGTTAAAACAGTCATTGATGAAGGCGCCCACGCCCAAGGCACCATTTGTTACGCCATCAGCCCTGTTCATACCGTTGAATATTATGTGAAACTAGCTAAGGAATTGGAAACAATGGGGTGTCAATCCATCTGCATTAAGGACATGGCCGGGATGATCACGCCGTATATAACTTACGATATCGTTAAAAGCATAAGGGACGCAGGGATTACGCTTCCCATCCAGCTCCACTGCCATTATACCAGCGGCATGGCTGCCATGGCCTACATGAAGGGTATTGAAGCAGGGGCGGACATCATTGACTGCGCCATTTCATCAATGTCCAACCAGACTTCCCAGCCTGCCATTGAAACGATGCTTTCGACGTTCAAGGGAACAGAATATGACACCGGACTTGACCTCGCTCTACTGACCGAGATCAACAAGTACTGGGAGACAGTACGTCCCCAATACGCCGAATTCGACCTGGCTCAAAAATATCCCGATGCCAATATACTAGTGTCACAGGTCCCGGGTGGAATGATGTCCAATTTCCTGTCCCAGCTTAAACAGGCGAACGCCTTGCATCGCCTGCCCGAAGTTATGGAAGAAATGACGCGGGTCCAAGAAGATTTCGGCTGGCCGCCGCTGGTCACACCATCCAGCCAGATTATCGGTTCTCAGGCCGTGTTAAATGTCCTTATGGGTCGCTATAAGATGTGCACCAAAGAAGTGAAGCAGTACATACGCGGCTACTATGGCCGTCCTCCGGCCTCGATTAACGAAGAGGCCCGCAAGATGATTATCGGTGATGAAAAACCGATCGACTGTCGCCCAGCTGACATGCTGGAGCCCGAGCTTGCGAAAGCCAAAGAATTGGTCGCACCGGTGATGGAGAAGGAAGAGGATATCATCTCTGCAGCCATCTACCCGCAGGTAGCGCCCAAATTCCTGGAGGAAAGAATGGCCAAGAAGATCAATGTAGACATCGAACTGGCCAAGCAGGGCAGCGGATTCTACCCTGTATAATTTAAGGGACCCCCTGATATTATTAACTATTCAAACGGGCGGGCCTGCGGCTGTCACCGTTAGCCCGTTCCGGTAATTTTACTGTCCGATAGCCTGTTTGGGAATTTTAACAATATTACACCAAATAACACCAAAAATTTCAAGGTATTGTGAAACCTTTCATCAAACCCTTTTGGATTGATTGTTTATAGCAACGCATCACAATGGTATAAGCATTTCTTCATCCCTCTCGAATAAACCCGATGTCACGTTCTTAAACCGCAGTTTACTACCTTTCATCCCGGCCACGTGGTCATACATATATATGCGATTTGTTCGATTCTTCTTCCCGTCATTGTATATTGTATAACGGTTGATAAGGAATAGACAGGAAAGAAAATTAAATATATAATTTCAATTGCCAGGAATGATTATAATAGCAAGCTCTATTGTATTGTCGTGAGGGATATGGCGTCGGCAATGCATTTATATGAGCAGGTGCTTGGCCTTAAGGATACCTGTCTATTTTGTCAGTGTGAAAAAAAATAATGAAACTGGTTGACTACTTGAGTATATGCATAAGGGAGGTTTTTTTATGGGAGAGACAAAAAAAGTACTAATTTGTGATACCACGATGCGGGATGGCCATCAATCATTGCTGGCTACTCGCATGCGCACTGAGCATATGTTATCTGTAGCTGAAAAGGTTGAAAAGGTAGGTTATTGTTCCCTGGAGACCTGGGGCGGCGCCACTTTTGATTCATGCATGCGCTTCCTAAACGAAGATCCTTGGGAAAGGCTACAGATTCTGCGCAAATATTATCCCAACAGCAAGCTGCAAATGCTGCTGCGGGGTCAAAATGTAGTGGGTTACAGGCACTACGCAGATGACGTTTTGGAAGCATTTGTTAAGCACACTGTGGCCAACGGGTTAGATATATTCCGGGTTTTTGACGCCCTAAACGATATCAGGAACATGGCAAAGGCCATCGAGTTAGTTAAGCGGGAGGGTGCTCACGCCCAGGGAACCGTGGTATACACCATTAGTCCCGTACACGATTACGACTCTTACATGAACATGGCCAAGGAATTGATTGAACTGGGAGTAGACTCTATTTGCCTTAAGGATATGGCAGGCATCCTGGCTCCGCAACCCGCCTTTAATATTATCAAAGGGTGGAAGGAAATGGGTGTTATGGTCCAACTACACTGCCACTACACCAGCGGTATGGCTTCAATGACGTACTTGAAAGCAGTTGAAGCTGGAGTTGATGTAATCGATTGCTCAGTATCCACTATGGCGATGCAAAGCTCTCAACCGGCTACCGAGAGCATGGTCGTGGCCCTGCAGGATACACCTTACGACACTGGCCTGGATTTGGAGCTTATTTCAGAGATTGCCGCATACTTTAAAGAGGTACGCAATAATTACGGCGACTTTGATAATGCCAACTGCAGCCCTGATACCAATGTGCTGACTTACCAAATTCCTGGCGGCATGATTTCCAACTTTATTAACCAGCTTAAAGAACAAAACGCCCTCGATAAACTACCCTTGGTGCTGGCCGAAGTTCCCAAGGTCAGGGAAGATTTCGGTTACCCGCCGCTAGTAACCCCGTCCAGCCAGATAGTGGGCACCCAGGCGGTAATCAATGTAATGGTAGGTAATCGTTATGCCATTGCTACTGATGAAGTAAAAAATTATATGCGTGGGTACTACGGCCGTCCTCCGGCTCCGGTAAACGAAGAAATTAGGAAGAAAATAATTGGAGACGAAAAACCAATTGATTGCCGCCCGGCTGATATGCTTGAACCGGAGATGCCCAAAGCCAGAGAATTGGCTGCTCCATTTATGACCAAGGAAGAAGACGTTGTTTCTGTGGCCCTATATCCACAGGTAGCTTTAGACTTCCTGAAAGCTAGAAAAGGCTAAGTAAGAGCCCCTATTTCCCCTTGGTAGGGGATGGTGGGGAAGGGAATTTAATTGATCAGTAAAAATTTTTTAGATCTTTAAAAACCGGGCTCCCTTGAGGGCCCGGTTTTTAAACGGTTATTCTTGGACATGGAAATAAATAAACAATGGGCTTAATTAAGAGCTGTTTTTTTTACTCCTGCAACTACCGATAATAAGTATTATGTAAACCCGCACGTAGTTGGGAGGTGGGCAGGGGTGGTTGCGTTTTCCCACTGGGCGGCTGTTAACTCTTGGTGCCGCCTCCTTAATTTTTGCGCCGCCCGTACCTGGTTACAGGCCGTAGTTTTAGCGAGGCGGTTTTACATAATACTTGGTTCGTAAAAACACCCTCATTATAAGGTTTGTACCTAATATATTAGGTTTTATATATTAGGTGTTCTTTGCCCGGGTGGTTTATGGGTAATCTTTTACTCATTTGCTAAGGTTTTATCCCATGCTTCCCACCAGATGATGCCTTCTTCCGACATCTCCATATATGCTGTGCGCTTATAGTTTCCGCCCTCTTTGAGCACGAAGAACCAGGTGCCTTCCGCCTTTTCGTTGCTAATGTATACGGTTTCAAATCCGCCCAATCCTTGTGAGCAAAGATACCTATTCCGGTACTTGTGTTCCATGTCCTCGAAGGTTTTTTGCAGGTATTTAACCATATATCTGACGGATTGCCGGATTGAGCGTGGCTTGTCTATCCAAACGAACCCATGTCCCCAGTATTTTTCCCATTTTGCATGTTCCAAGTAAACGTTTGTCAGGATGTGAAAATGCCATGCGCCCCGTTTTTGACGTTCCAGCACGGCGATGTATTGGAAATCAATGCCTCTCTTTTTTAAGCGCCGTTTAAAGGCTCTGAAATCCTTTTGCGCCTGGTCGATGTCCTGCATATTATCGGCATAGGTTAACGTGAGCATGTACAATTTACCGTCATTCTGGCCATACAACTGCTTAACTTTACGCCTGACGGTTGTTTTGGAGCGTTGTACACTCCTGGCCTTGTTCTCTGCTGCCCGTTCCTCAGGGTCCCGCCCGGTGCTGCAAGGGACCCCCTGCCCCCTCTGCATCCCCGTGCGGGAACCCCCTTCTGATGTTGCACCTACTGTTAAGGGCCTGGAAAACTCAACGCCTTCAATCCAGCCGTTACCACGCACAATTTTGGCATTGTACGGTTGGTTAGAGCTTGCGTTACCATATATTTGGGCATTTGAAAAGGGCATAATAAAAGACCCTTACACTGCTTGATAAAATTACCCATTTCATCACTTTATCAGCGTTACGGGACTTCTTATTGTGCCCTGCACCTTTATGGGATTTTTTATTATGCCCTGCACCTATATGGGACTTATATATGCCCTGTGCCTTTTTACGGGACTTGTTATTATACCCTGTGCTGTTATTACGGGACTTTTTATTATGCCCTGCTTTTTATCAACATTAATTGGGATTTATGTTCTTATTAAACTTTCAAACAGCTAAGGGATGTTCACCTGCCTTTCATTTTTTTATATATTTGTATATTTATATTTTATTATTATTTGCTATTTTTTTCAATTACAAAATGGTTTAAA
>JAENYQ010000047.1 GCA_016841675.1 Desulfotomaculum sp. | reverse complement strand
GCAGTGAGGCCTACCTTGGCTTTAACGCTTTCAACAATAAGAAACTGACCGGCAAGGATACCGTTGATTTCATTGAATACCGCCGTCGGCTTGCCAAAGGCCAACCGTTTGACCAGGAACTAATCGATGCCGTAATGGCACCGCGTAAAGAGTAAAGTATTCTTAACCAATAGCTGTTAATATTTTTGCTACAGAAGGTGGTGGAGGGGCGCAGGTTTAGCCCCTCTGCCTAGTGTAGTATATAGTTGGATACTCCAGCATTTTGTGAACTGTAGATGGAGGGATAGTATGAGTTACAAATTAATAAAGGTAAGTAATGAAAATGGATTAATTTCCATCACCCTGAACAGTCCGCCACTTAATGTTTTGACTATTCCAATGATGGAAGAATTGGCTGATGCGTTTAGATGGGCCAAGGGGCAAGCAGGTAACCTGATCGTTTTAGGTGCCGAGGGGAAAGCCTTTTCAGCCGGTGTAGACGTTGCCGATCACACCCCGGATAAAGTAGCCAAAATGATTGAAGTGCTTGATAATTTATTCCTTGCTATGGACGCTAATGAAAAACCCATCGTGGCCGCTGTTAAGGGTACCGCTTTAGGTGGAGGATATGAACTGGTACTTTTCTGTGACATGGTTATTGCTTCGGATAAAGCCAAATTTGGACAGCCCGAAATAAGTGTCGGCGTGTTTCCGCCGGTGGCCTGTTACATGCTCCCCAAGTTAACTTCTTTACCTCATGCCATGGAGCTGGTTTTGGGCGGGCAGATTTTTAATGCCGCCAAGGCCCAGCAACTGGGACTGGTAAACAATGTAGTGCCGGTTGACTCTTTTGATCAAGAGCTGGAGCAATTCTTGCAACAGTTCTTATCCATGAGCCCGCTCGTGCTGGCGTACACCAAAAAAGCAGTGAAAGCCGGCTTGAATAAAGGCTTTGCTGAGGGTCTTAAAGCTATTGATGATATTTACTTAAACGAATTAATGCCTACCGCGGATGCCTTGGAAGGGCTGAACGCTTTCATGCAAAAGCGCAAGCCGGTCTGGCAGAATAAATAAGTTAAATAATACCAATCTAATAAGGAGGTTTATTAGTATATGAGCATACCGACCAAGATCCAAACCTGGCAAATGGTAGAGCCCGGCAAACTGGCTAAAACCAGTATTGATGTACCCGAACTGCAGCCGGGAGAAGTGCTGGTTGAAGTAGCCGGTTGCGGCGTGTGCCACACTGACGTTGGCTATTATTATGACGGTGTACCTACTGTAGTCAAGCCACCTTTGACTCTTGGGCATGAGATTAGCGGTAAAGTGGTGGCCGGTGAGGCAGGGTTGATTGGCAAAGAAGTGATTATTCCCGCAGTTATGCCTTGCAATGATTGCGCCATATGTGCTTCGGGACGGGGTAACCGTTGCGTAAAACAAAAAATGCCGGGCAATAGCCTGGGGATTTATGGCGGTTTTGCCAGTCATATACCGGTACCGGCCGATGATCTTTGCGTGATAGAAGACCGCAAAGGCTTCCCACTGGAAATGTTTTCAGTAGTGGCAGATGCCATTACATCTCCTTATCAAGCAGCCAAGAAGGCTGAACTTAGTGAAGGCGATTTAGTGGTAGTTATAGGGGCCACCGGCGGCATTGGCGTTTATATGACTCAGATTGCTTCAGTGCTGGGAGCCAAGGCAGTGGTTGCCATCGCCAGGAACCAGGAAAAGTTACAGCGCTCATTAGAATTTGGCTCTACTCATGCAATAACTACGCTGGATAAAAGCGTAAAAGATGTGCGGAATGAGTTCAAAGCCTATTGTAAGCAAGCTGGATTACCGTCCCATGGCTGGAAAATATTTGAGTGCACCGGAAGCAAAATGGGGCAGGAAATCGGCCTGGAACTGCTGTCCTTTGTATGCAGGCTGGTGGTAGTGGGCTATGGTATGCAAAAAGTTGAATATATGCTATCCAGACTAATGGCCTTTGATGCTGAGATTATGGGAACATGGGGCTGTCTGCCAAAGTATTATCAGGAAGTTCTGCAATTTGTGCTGGATGAAAAAATTAAAGTTAAGCCTTTCGTAGAATTCCGGCCGATGAGCCAGATAGAACAGTCCTTTAAAGAAGCGCATGCGGGCAAGTTGGAAAAGAGGATCGTGTTGACCCCTGATTTTTAACATTAGCTATGCAGTTTTAGGATAACAAATCCACCTTAATGGTGCCAAATAACTTTGGCACCATTAATCAATCAAACTTGCAAAATGTTTGGTTGAAGTGACAAAATAAACTTGGATATATACAACAGTGGTTCCTACAACGGCGTTGAAAAAGTACCCGATCACTTCGCAGAGGTAGAGGGCTTATTCAACGCCATTTCCATTAATTTTTAAGTGGTGTTAATTAGCAGAAAATTCTCAATGTTTAAAATAGGGATAATATTATAATTGTATAAACTAGTTTAGAAATATCAAAAGCGCAGTTTATTATGAGAGAGATATTTAGATTTTACTGTTGGGGTTTGAAATGCCGCCAACTACTGATTTATAAATACTAATTTAAAGGAGACTGAATAATGGATTTATTAAATATTCCAGAAGAATTTAATGTAGCCACTTTTTTATTGGACCGACACATAAAAGAAGGGCGAGTCGATAAAGTAGCAGTTTACTACGAAGATAAGGTTGTTACCTATGGAGAACTGGCGGAAAAGGCAAATAGGGTTGGAAACGCACTACTTAAACTAGGTGTTGAGCAGGAAAACCGGGTTCTATTTTGTCTTCAGGACTGTCCGGAGTTTATTTCTATCTATTTTGGAGTAATGAAGATTGGTGCGGTACCGGTACCGGTTAGTACTATGGGCTTACCTAAGGACTATCTTTATTACTTAAACGATAGCCGGGCCAAAGTTTTAATAACCAGCTCGGAGTTAGCACCGCAGTTTACCCAGATTCAAAAAGACCTAAAATATTTGCGTCATTTCATCGTTGTCGGACAGCCCCAGCCCGACCAACTTGATTTCAATAACTTAATCAAGAAGGCCTCCCCCAAGTTACATGCAGCACCGACCAATAGAGACGATATGGCCTTTTGGTTGTATAGTTCAGGAACCACGGGGACACCAAAAGGAGTTGTGCATTTACACCATGATCTTTTACACTTTATGCCCTCATTTTGCCGCGAAGTAGTAGCGCTGTCCGATAAAGATATTGCATTTTCTACTTCTAAAATCTATTTTTCCTACGGCCGAAACAATTCGTTGGACTCAACATTTCTTTGTGGTGCAGCAAGCATTTTATTCCCAGAAAAACCGGAGCCAGAGAAAATTTTTGAAGCAATTGAGAAATACCGTCCAACATTATTTTATAGTGTGCCAAGCTCTTACTGGGCAATGATTAATTATTTAGAAAAAACCGAACGCAAATTTGATCTTACTTCTGTTAGATTATGTGTATCTGCAGGGGAGGCTTTACCAAAAGTTATTTTTGAACGGTGGAAGGAAATATTTGGTATAGAAATACTAGATGGAGTTGGTTCGACTGACGTTGGCGCAACGTATCTTTCAAATATTCCAGGGCAGGTAAGGCCCGGTAGTAGCGGCAAATTGTTAACCGGCTTTGTAGGAAAACTGATTGATGAGGATGAACAGGAAGTACCTCGGGGGGAGATTGGAACGCTGTGGATTAAAAACGATGGAACTGCTGCTTGTTATTGGAATAAACATGAAAAGACTAAACAAAGTTTTTATGGGGAATGGTTTGATACCGGTGACAAATATTATCAAGATCAAGATGGCTATTATTGGTATGTAGGGCGAGCTGACGATATGATCAAGCCTGGTGGTTTATGGCTTTCACCGATAGAGATAGAAGGTATTCTACTGGCGCATCCGGCAGTCAAAGAGGTGGCAGTGGTTTCAGAAGGGTATGAATCTGGTTTGGATAAACCGGTAGCTTTTGTCGTTAATAAAGAAGGATATGCACCGTCGCAGGATCTAGAAAATGAGCTAAAGGAATTTGCACGGGAAAGGGCGGCTCATTATAAATGTCCTCGTAAAGTTTATTTTCTTACAGAATTACCACGTACGGGCACCGGTAAAATTCAGCGCTACAAACTTAGGGTTTCCCTGGATTCACGTTAGTTATATCATGAATAAAATAGCATAAAACATTAAAGATATAATCCAATATGCTTAATTTAAAAAGCTTGCGCCGTTGTTGATTACGGCACCGGGCTTATTAGGCTGTTACCGGTTCACCCCCAAACCGATAAAGGTTTATTATATATGGGGTCTAATTGTTTTTCCTGCGGTTGCAGGCCAGCCCAACCTAATAAACTCTATCCCGTTAGTAATGAAAGATGAAAGTTTCACCCACCCTAGGTTTTCATACTTTATGATGGTTATTAGTAAGTCTGAAGGTTGATGTCAACCAAAACCCCAGCTAAAATTCACTTAAGTATTAATTATGCTTATTTTAATTTTAAATACATTGGCTTCACATTTGTCCCGCGGTGTAGTAAAATTATTTGAAATGCCAACTTATCATTATTTGCGGGGAGGTTTTAAATCGTGCTTGATAATCAACTATTAATTTTTGTTACTGTTGCGGAAAAAAAAACTTCTCCCGGGCAGCTGAAGCGCTAAGCGTATCCCAACCAGCGATTAGCCAGCACATCCACACCCTTGAGGAATATTACGGGGCTAGACTCTTTGAGCGTTCCAGCAAAAGGGTTGAATTAACTCAAGCCGGTTCCACGCTTTATGTATACGCCAAGGAAATATTGGAACTGCACCGGGTGGCCAAGCGAGCAGTCTCTGATCTAGTGGAAATGGTTACAGGTACTTTGACCATCGGGGCTAGTTTTACTGTAGGAGAATATGTACTACCACGTTTAATGGCCGCCTTTTCACGCAAGTTTCCGGACGTAAAATTTGCTGTAACAATTGGCAACACTGAGTTCGTGCACGAGCGCGCCCGGGAAAACAGTATTGATATCGGTCTTGTTGAGGGTATGGTTGAGGACCCTCAACTAAAAATAAGCAAATTCCTTGATGATGAATTGGTTTTCATAGTGTCTCAGGGGCATGCTCTGGCCAGTGCTGGTTATTTGGAACAGGCCCAGGTGGCGGAGATGCTTGGTGACGCGGTGTTTATAATCCGTGAAGAAGGTTCGGGTACGCGCCTGGCCATGGAAAATATGCTGGGCAGGCTGGAGTTTAGCCCCGCACACATTATCACCTTAGGCAGCACCCAGGCTATCAAAGAGGCAGTGGAAGCCAACCTCGGCATATCTATGTTATCCAAATGGACGCTGCGCAAAGAGCTAAAGCTTGGTTCCTTAAAGCCGCTGCGGATTAAAAATTTTTATGCCATTCGCGGGTTTTATTTAATCCAGCACCGGGAAAAATTTGCATCTAGGGCTTGCGATGAATTTTGCCAATTTGTACTGGATCATGATTTAACGGGCGTACTTCGTTAAAAATTAATATTATTATATCGTTAATTCGGTAAGTGGTACAGCGTCATGTTATTGTAGAACGAAGTGCAGAATTGCCTAAATCCTCTTTAATGAGTGCTTACCTTGTGGTGCACAATGTTATAAAAAAATTTTCTCAGCAAAGGAGATTACTGAGAAAAGGGAACAATCATGAATTTTATTTGAACATATCTCTCATAAACACCAGCCTTTTGGATGGTGTTTATTTATTACCGGGCATTGTAAATTGATTTTCTGCTCATACTGGTAGTGCAATTACATGGCTTGCAGTATACCGTTTTTTTCTTTCACATATAATGTTTACATATAGTGCTTATTTACATATAGTGCTTATAAGAAAGGAAGTGAACCGCGTGGCCTCATGTATTTCCATCGGCGCCGTCCATCACCAGGAACTGCTTAAGAACCAACTTGATCGTGAACTGCGGGCCCTGGAAAGCCGGGGCTTAAAATTTCGACTGCAGGAAAAGCCCTTGGGCTGGCTCACCTTCCTGGACTGCAGTATTTCGGGTTCCGGAAACATGGAGTCAATGATAAGGCGTCGTGTGGCGGGTGTAATAACTGATTTAATTCTGAACAATTGGGAAGCGACTCTGTTGAAGCATATTATTAGAGAAAACTATTACTATTTTAATGACGATGAAAAAGGCACCATCTATGATTATGCCCAGAAAAAATTAAATTTATGTGATAATAGCAGAAAGCATAACAAAATACTTATCCTGCGCCGTCTAACCGAGTATATGGAAGCAAATAATGATATAAATATTGACGGATTTATCCGTTTTAGGCTTAAGGATTATGTTAGCGAGCTTTATGATATTGCAGATCAGGCGGCAGACGATTTCATTATGGATCGGGAATACCAGGAATTTATTGAGTTACTAAAATACTTCGTCGAAGTTCAAGATCCGAAGGCGGAACTGGTAAATGTGGTCTTAAGACCTAATGGTGCATTTAAACTTTTTGATGAGCATGCCCAGATAATTAACAGTGATTATCTAGAAGAATTTATGCTCAACATTACTGAGAACGAGATTAATTATGAGGACATGTTGATTAGTGCTCTTATAACTGTGGCCCCGAAGAAGATAGTTTTTCATCCCGGTGGCGGCAAGATGCCCCGCAACACAGTGGAAACCGTGAGTAACGTGTTTGGCGGTCGGGTGTCCGTTTGTGATGGCTGCCCCCTTTGCATCAAAGACGGCAATTAATAAGGAACGTTTTATTTGACAACGGTTCATAGGGTAAATATAATGTACTTTAGAGATTTAATACTTGTAAAAAGGTAATGATGAGGACGAGTAATCTCCAACCGGAACCCAGAGAGAGGGCATCACTGGCTGAAAGTGTCCTTGTTTTACGGGGAGTATGAAAACCACCTCTAAACCGCTGCTTGTAAGTTCAATGTACAGGAAACGAAGCTCGGATATTGAACCAATCGAACTTCGAAACTCGAATATCCGAACTTTGCAAAGGCCGGTCCGGCACCGTTAACGCCTAACTGAGATAAACCCTTAGGGTTAATCAGGGTGGAACCGTGGGATTGCAATCCTGCCCCTGGCATATATGCCGGGGGCTTTTGTTTTTAACTCATATTGGGAAGGGGTCACAAAATGATTAATATTACTTTGAAAGACGGGTCCGTACGACGGTACGAACCAGATACTTCGCTGCTGGAGATGGCATTTGATATCAGCCCCAGGCTAGCCAAAGAAACACTGATAGCCAGGGTTAACGGAATCCTGGTGGACTTGAATACCAGACTGAACGGTGACGCCGAAGTGGAGTTTCTCACCTTTGACAGCGAGGAAGGACGGGAGGCGTTCAGGCACAGCGCATCGCACGTCATGGCCCAAGCTGTATTACGGCTTTTCCCGGGGACCAGGTTGGCCATTGGCCCGGCAATTGCCGACGGTTTCTATTACGATTTTGACTCACCACACAAGTTTACTCCTGAGGAAATGGAAAAAATTGAAGCTGAGATGAACAAAATTATTAAGGAAGACTTGCCTTTCACCCGAGTGGAGATATCCCGGGACGAAGCCCTGAAGAATTTCGGCCATCGGCAAGAACAGTATAAGGTCGAGCTGGTAGAGGATCTACCCGGGGATGTGGTGATTTCCTGCTACCGGCAGGGCGATTTTGAGGATCTTTGCGCCGGACCTCATATACCATCAACCGGCCGGCTGAAAGCTGTAAAGCTGTTGAACCTGGCCGGAGCTTACTGGCGGGGAGACGAACGTAATAAAATGTTGCAACGCATCTATGGTACCGCTTTCCCCAAAAAGGCACTGTTGGATGAACACTTGCACCGTCTGGAAGAAGCCAAGCGCAGGGATCATCGCAAGTTGGGTGTGGAGTTGGACTTGTTCAGCATCCAGGAAGAGGGGCCGGGGTTCCCGTTCTTCCATCCCAAGGGTATGATTCTGCGTAACGAGCTGCTAAATTTTTGGCGGGAAGAGCATAAGAAACGGGGGTACGATGAGATCAGCACTCCTGTAATCTTAAACCGTGCGCTGTGGGAGCGCAGTGGCCATTGGGACCACTATCGAGAAAATATGTACTATACCAGGATTGATGAAACTGATTATGCGGTTAAGCCCATGAATTGCCCGGGCGGTATGCTGGTTTACAAAGGCCGGCTCCATAGTTACCGTGAACTACCTATACGCATGGCGGAACTGGGTTTGGTACACCGGCACGAATTGTCCGGCACCCTGCATGGTTTGATGCGGGTACGCTGTTTCACCCAGGACGACGCTCATATTTACATGCTGCCATCACAGATTCGCGATGAAATTATTGGCGTTATAGACTTGGTGGACTATTTTTATAAGAAGTTTGGTTTTGAGTACCATGTGGAACTGTCTACTAAGCCCGAAAAGGCCATGGGCTCGGACGAAATATGGGAAAAAGCCACTAATGCGTTGCAAGAAGCTTTGGACAGTAATGGTATGTCTTACAAGATTAACGAGGGTGATGGCGCTTTTTACGGGCCCAAGATTGACTTCCACCTTAAGGATTGTCTGGGCCGGACCTGGCAGTGCGGCACCATCCAGCTGGATTTCCAGATGCCCGAGTTGTTCGATCTCACTTACGTTGGTGAGGACAACCAGAAGCACCGGCCGGTAATGATCCACCGGGTGGTGTTCGGCAGTATTGAGCGGTTTATCGGCATCCTCACCGAGCACTTCGCCGGCGCATTTCCTACCTGGCTGGCTCCGGTACAGGTTAAAGTGCTGCCCATCACCGACCGGCAGCATGAGTATGCCGAGAACGTGGCCCGGGAACTCGACGCCCTTGGGGTCCGGGTGGAATTGGACGCCCGTAATGAAAAGGTAAACTACAAGATCAGGGAAGCTCAAGCGCAAAAAATTCCTTACATGTTGGTAATCGGCGACCGGGAGGCTTCCGCCGGTACGGTGGCGGTACGGCACCGGGGCAGGGGTGACCTGGGTGCGGTGGAATTGGGTCGGTTTGCAGATGAAATAGTTAAGGAGATTAAAGACAGGGAAGATAGTCCGACCTGTGAAAAATAACCTGGGTCAAGGTATAGTTATTTTAGAAACGATTGATGTTGACGGAGCCATGAGTCCGTGATATAATAACGCGAGTTAAATGTGGTTAAAAGTAGAAGCCGCTCGCTTCTCACCCCGTGACGCCAAAAGTGCAGTCCAAGGGTCAACGTTAAGATATGCTGTGGTTGCAATTACAGGCATATTAACGGAAATGCTTAATTGTTAAGCGGGTGGAAAACCCGCTTTTTTATTTTTGCTGGGAGGTGAAATGTTATTTCCAAAGATCATCGGATAAATGACCTTATCCGAGCCAGAGAGGTCAGAACGGTAGACGCGGACGGAAGCCAACTGGGGGTGCTGCCCTTACGTGAAGCGTTGCGCTTGGCTGAAGAAAAACAGTTGGATTTGGTTGAGGTAGCTCCGCAGGCCAAGCCGCCCGTGTGCCGCATAATGGACTACGGCAAATTTAGATACGAACAAAGTAAAAAAGAAAAGGAAGCCAAGAAAAAACAACGGGTCATTACCGTTAAAGAGGTTAAACTACGCCCCAATATCGACGATAACGACTTTGATGTAAAGGCTAAAAACGCTATTCGTTTTTTGAAGGATGGCGATAAGGTAAAGGCCACCATTATGTTCCGGGGCCGTCAGATAGTGCACCCGGAGCTGGGCAGAAAACTTTTGATCAGGTTGGCCGGCGAGGTCGTCGATCTGGCCAATGTGGAAAGAACGCCCAAACTGGAAGGTAAAAACATGATTATGATCCTGTCGCCCAAGCTGCAGCCGCAGCAACAGTCGGAGCAACAAACACAGCAACAATCATCGCAGCAGCAGGAGTAGTCAGCCTTAAGAGAAGGTAAACCATTTTTTGATTGACTATTATTTTAGCACCTAATTTATTGCAGTAACGTGGAAGGAGTGAACCTGCCTTGCCTAAGATTAAGACGCATCGTGGTGCCGCAAAACGTTTCAAGAAAACCGGAACAGGCAAATTTAAGTCCGAGCATGCATTCCACAGTCATATTTTGGGGAAAAAAAGTGCCAAACGCAAGCGCAATTTGCGCAAATTAAGTGTTGCACACCATGCTGACGCGGGAAAACTAAAGCGTCTTCTCCCCTAACCGTTCCAAGTGAGTTTCAGTAAAAGGAGGAATTGACATGCCACGGGCGAAGAGCAGTGTGGTTTCAAGAAACAGACATAAAAAAATTCTAAAACTGGCTAAAGGTTACCGGGGCTCCAAGAGTAAACTGTTCCGGGTTGCCAACCAGCAAGTGATGAAATCTCTTTCTTACGCATACCGAGACCGCAAAAACAAAAAACGTGATTTCAGGCGGCTGTGGATTGCTCGTATTAACGCTGCCGCACGGAATAATGGTATGAGTTATAACCGTTTTATGAACGGACTGAAGAACGCTGGTGTGGATATTAACCGTAAAGTTCTAGCCGATTTAGCTGTTAATGACGGTACCGCCTTCGGCCAGCTGGTAAGCATGGCCAAGGACAACGCCAAGGTATAACAGCTATCATAAGGTTTAGCAGCAAATAAGCATGGCATAGCCACCATGCTTATTTTAGTTTTAAAATTAATTTTGTATAAACCATTATGTTGGAGGTACAAGAGGTTCTATGTTGCTTAGCAGGGGCAACCCCCGCGTTAAGTTTATACGCCGTTTAGCCCGTCGGCGGGTCAGGGAACAAGAGGGTAAATTCCTGGTGGAAGGGGTCCGTTTCCTGGAGGAGGCCATCCGGGAAAACTGGCCGCTGCAACAGGTTATTTACACATCAGGGCTGGCCGAAAACGCCCGGAGTGTTGGACTACTAGAAATCCTAAAGAAGCAGGGTGTACCTACGGATGTGGTGGACGGGGAACTGTTTGCGGAATTGGCGGAAACTGAGTCTCCCCAAGGTATCTTGGCGGTGGCGGAAATATCCGTCCGGCCTGAATTGGATCCACAAATCTTGTTGGGTGGTACTAGCGATATGCTGGTTTTGGTTGACGGAGTTCGTGATCCGGGCAACCTAGGTACCATTATTCGCTGTGCCGACGCATACGGCGCCGGTGGCGTGCTGGTGTTAAAAGGCACGGTCGATCCATATAACGCTAAAACTCTGCGTGCTACCATGGGAGCTATTTTTCGCGTGCCTTTGCTGCTGGTGGATGATCCTAGTCTCATCCCAGCGGCCCTAGAGGCCGGCGGTTGGAAGATAGTGGCAGGGGATCCTGCCGCAGAACGGTTGCTCAACCATTGTGATCTCACTGGCCGGGTGGTTCTGGCGGTGGGGGGAGAGGCCGAGGGTTTTTCCAGCTCAATCAGGCCAGCGTTTGGGGAAACAGTCCGTATACCAATGCCCGGGAGGGCGGAATCATTGAACGCCGGAGTGGCGGCTGGTATCTTACTTTACGAGGCGGTACGGCAGCGGATGGAGCACTAATTAGAGTAGATTTAGGGCATAACAATACAGTTCATTTTTTAGTTAACTTCCTTGTTTTGATTTCGACCGTATGATATAATCAGTAACAGCAAAAGGTCCCCAAAGAATGAGGGAAAGGTTGTGGTTAAATGTTATTAACCGCCGACTTTTTTTGGAGGCTGTTTGAGGCGACTGGTTCCGTCCGCGCGTATATTCTGTACAGAAGGTTAGCTGTACATTAGAGTAAATTGAGAACAGTGATGATGGGGAGAAGTAAGTGGTAATTGCCTTTACAGGGAGTGCAGGCCGTTGACTGGGAGCCTGCTATAAGTGCAACCCGCCGAAATTCATCCCGGAACTGCAGCTGAACGTTCATTCAGTAGGTGTAGCCGGTTTTCCCGCCGTTATTCGGGATCCTTAAACGGTGGTTATCGTTTTTGGGCTGAGCGGTTGTGCACTTATGCCTGAATTAGGGTGGTACCGCGGATTTTATTAATCCGTCCCTGGAGGGCGGTTTTTTTATGTCCAGATATATTGGTAATAATAAGTACTATTGTTAGGTAGTAACTGCTCAGGAGTAAGGATTAAGGAGTCAGTATGAGAGAACTGGTGAAAACATAAGACTTACTGTATGACAGTAAAGTTTGAAAATTATAGGCAATTAATTCTGAGTTCTTACTACTAGTAGTAACGTTAGGGGTATATTGAGGAGGATGAGTATGGAAGAAAAGCTAAAAAACTTGCTTTTAGATGCCAGTCAGGCTTTATCTAGTGCCACAGACCTTGATCATTTGAACGAGATCAGGGTTCGTTACCTGGGTAAAAAAGGCGTTCTTACCGGGGTGCTGCGCGGCATGGGTGCTCTTTCCGCCGAGGAGCGGCCGCGCATCGGCCAGCTGGCTAATGAGGTGCGTGAAAAACTGGAAGATGTGCTGACCAGTCGCACATCCGAGATTAAAAACAGGGTTAAGCGAGCTAGGTTGGAGCAAGAGAAGTTTGACGTAACGCTGCCGGGCACTGCTCTTATGACTGGCAACAGGCACCCGCTGGCCGTAATCCAGGAGAAAATAGAAGATATTTTTTTATGGATGGGTTATGCCATCGAAGAGGGTCCGGAAATTGAGCTAGACTATTATAATTTCGAAGCACTGAACTTCCCGGCTGAACACCCGGCTAGGGACATGCAGGACTCATTCTTTACGGCGCCCGGGGTTTTGCTTAGAACTCATACGTCTCCAGTTCAGGTGCGGACCATGGAGCGCACCAGCCCAGCCCTGCCGGTACGGATAATCGCTCCGGGCCGTGTTTATCGCCGTGATGACGATGCCACCCATTCGCCAATGTTTAACCAGGTGGAAGGCTTGGCCATCGACAGACGGGTTACTTTTGGCGACCTGAAGGGGACGCTTAGAGTGTTCGCGGAAAAGATGTTTGGACCTGAAACCAGGACCAGGTTCCGGCCAAGTTTCTTTCCCTTTACCGAACCTAGTGCCGAGGTCGATATCTCCTGCACCACCTGTGGCGGCAAGGGCTGTCGCGTATGTTCCCATACCGGCTGGCTTGAAATTTTGGGCTGTGGGATGATCCACCCCCGGGTTCTGGAGGCCGGCGGGTACAACCCCGAGGAAGTTACCGGCTTTGCTTTCGGCATTGGCGTGGAACGGATTGCCATGCTCAAGTACGGCCTTGACGACATGCGGTTGCTTTTTGATAATGATTTGCGTTTTTTGGCCCAATTTTAGGTGCGTAATCGAATATGGGTGCTACTTTGAAAAGCCCATCGTTATCTTTAAGCGGTTTTGGAAATATTTGAGCAAGGATCAACCGAGGGAGGTTGCTTAAGTTGCGCGTTTCGTATAACTGGTTACGTGATTTTGTTGACCTGGACGGTATCTCACCTTATGAGTTGGCCGATCGTCTGACCATGGTGGGTTTAGCCGCTGAGGGTATTGAGGAACCCGGTAAGGGAATTGAGAAGGTATATACCGGCAGGATATTGCAAATTGAAGCCCACCCCAATGCGGACAAGCTGGTTATTTGCCGGGTGGTTACAATGGGTGGGGAAGAAGTGCAAATTGTTACTGGTGCGACCAATGTGGCTGAAGGCCAGGTGGTGCCGGTGGCAGTGGTGGGTGCCAAACTGGCCGGCGGTCTGGCGATCAAGAAAGCTAAACTACGCGGGGTAGAATCACGGGGCATGTTATGCTCGGGCCAGGAGTTGGGGCTTGATCCATCCACCATGCCTGCAGAACAGGCCCACGGAATTATGGTTTTAGCCCCGGATACACCAGTGGGCGTAGATGTAAAGCCATTAATCGGTCTTGATGACGTGGTCCTGGAACTGGAGTTGACACCTAACCGGGGCGACTGCCTGAGTATACTCGGGGTGGCCAGGGAAGTGGCAGCTATTTTGGGTAAACCCCTGAAAATGCCGTCTACCGACTTGCCGGAAACAGTCCCGACTGGGAATGAGCCGGTGCGGGTAGACATCGAAGAACCGGAACTTTGCCGCCGTTACGTAGCCCGGCTGTTGAAAAATGTACAGGCGGGGCCTTCACCGGCTTGGATGCAGCACCGGTTGCGGGCGGTGGGGGTGCGCCCAATCAGTAATGTGGTGGACGTAACCAATTATGTAATGATGGAACTGGGCCAACCGCTGCACGCCTTTAATTATCATAAGCTGCAGGATGGCCGCATTATTGTGCGTCGAGCTGTTGAGGGCGAAATGATTGTCTCCCTGGATAACGTAGCAAGGAAACTAAACTCAGAAATGCTGGTCATCACTGATTCGTCGGGGCCGGTAGCCGTAGCCGGAGTAATGGGCGGATTGGATTCCGAGGTTACTGAAGTCACCGGTGCAGTGCTGCTGGAGTCCGCTTACTTTAACCCGGTGAGCATACGACGCACTGCCCGGGATTTGGCCTTGCATTCTGAATCATCCTCCCGTTATGAGCACGGTATTGACATTACCGGTTGTCAGCGGGCCGCTGACCGGGCTGCCCGCTTGCTGGCAGAGATGGGTGCCGCACAAGTTGTAGACCTGGTGGTGGATAACTATGCCGCGCCGGTGGTGGAAAAAACCATTTTACTGCGTCCGAACCGGGTACGCCATGTGCTGGATGTGGATTTAACACCGGCCGAGATAACCGGATTGCTTACCGGTCTGCAGTTTGAAGTCCAGGAAGAAGCTAACGGACTTATGGTAACTGTGCCCGGGCACAGGCCGGACATTGCCATAGAGGAGGACTTGATTGAAGAAGTGGCCCGATTGCACGGATACGGCCGGATGCCTGATACACTGCCCACTGGGGCGATGACCTCAGGTTCCCTGCCCGCTACTCAACTCTTGGCCCGACAAGTGCGCAATTTTCTGTCCCGGGGCGGGTTTTACGAAGTGGTTACGTACAGTTTCCACAGCCCTCGGGTATTTGACAAATTGGGGTTACCTGAAGATAATCCCTTACGAAAAACAGTGGATCTGCAAAATCCCCTTAGTGAAGAACAATCTGTAATGCGCACCCAGCTTTACCCGGGGTTGCTGGATGTTTTGCAGCGTAACAGTAACCGCCGTAATTGGGATGCTGCAGTTTTTGAAATGGGCCGGGTTTTTTTTCCCGCTGCCGGTAAACCACTACCTGAAGAAGTTACGGTTTTGACCGCCGCTGTGACTGGCAAGAGGCCGGGCGGGTGGAACAGCCGCTCTGTGGATATGGATTTCTATTTCCTTAAGGGTAACCTAGAAGTATTGTTGGCCGATGTCGGGGTTCGGGACGTGACCTACAGGCCGGCTGCAAACGTGCCTGGATTCCATCCAGGGCGAACAGCAGAGGTTCATGCCGGTGACCAAAAATTAGGTATCATTGGTGAACTGCACCCCGATGCCCAGGATGCTTACGCTCTGAAACAGCGGGTTACAGTGTTTGAGTTGAACTTTGACCGCCTGGCTGAAACGGCAGGTCGTCCAATGGTTTATCAGCCGTTGCCCAAATTCCCGGGTGTTGAGAGGGACCTGGCTCTGCTGGCGCATATTGATGTTCCGGCTTCCAGCCTGTTGGGGTTGATTTACCGCGAGGGTGGAGCTATACTGCGGGATGTACGGCTGTTTGATGTATATCAGGGCGAACAGGTGGCAGAGGGTCAACGAAGTATAGCTTTTTCGTTGCAGTTTCAGGCCGATGACCGGACGCTCACTGATGAGGAGGTTGCCGGGAAGGTAACTCTGATCACCGCGGCTTTGGAAAAGGAACTGAGCGCTACACTAAGGGAGTAGGTTGTATAATTCTCAGATTCAGGAGTCATCATGACAGAACGATATATGTCTTGAAGTATTTTTGTATTTCAAATTCTAGTACTGAATAATAACATCAGTAATTGTCCTCCGCGGCAGGAATATGGTATTAAATGTAGAAATAGCATTCAATGTGCCAAATTGGCTGGGGAGGGCAGGTCATGTCAGTTGATCAAAATCGGGTAGATGTTGAGATTTATGGGGTGCGCTATACCCTGAAAGGGGACGCGACGCCTGAGACGATGGTTAATATGTCTCGAGACGTGGATGAAAAAATGAGGCAGGTGTTGCAGCGTAATCCAAGGTTGTCACTCTATAAGGCAGCCGTACTGACAGCCCTGAATGTGGCAGAAGAATTATACGCATTAAAAGAAGAATATAACAATCTAGTTAATATGCTGGAACCCGAGCGCAAAAAGAAAAGCAAATAAAACTCATGGAGCGGGCTTCATGAGTTTTTTTATATTTCTTGAGGCAAATTATAAGTAAGTATATGATATTAATAAATAAGGAGAATTTTTTTAGTGCGCAACATGGAAATTACCCGGGTTTTCAGCCAGCTTGCGGACATGCTGGAATATAAGGGCGGTGATTTTTTTAAAGTCCGGGCTTACCGCCGGGCGGCCCGATCTATTGCCGGGCTGGAAAGACCGGTAGCCGACCTGTACAACCAAAACCAGCTCAAGAACGTGCCGGGGTTGGGTAAAAATATTATTGCCAAAATTGGTGAACTATTGTCCACCGGTGAGCTGAAATTGCTTAGGGAACTGCAAAATGACGTACCTTCCAGCCTGATGGGACTGATGACCTTACCTGGTTTGGGGCCTAAGCGAGTACAACTGCTTCATGAACAACTTGGTGTTGCCACCCTGGCAGAGCTGGAGGCGGCAGCCCGGGCCGGTAAAGTGCGTAAACTTCCGGGTCTTGGCTCCAAAACCGAACAGGAGATTGTACGCAGTCTTACCCGGTTGAGAAAAAAAACCGGTCTGCTTACCCTGGGTTTAGCCCGTGAGCTCGCTCGGGGACTGGAAGATTACCTGCACCAGATGGCGGTAGTACAAAGAGTTAAAGTTGTCGGCCAGGTCAGACGGTGGGCCAAACTGGTGGATAGTGTAGACTTGCTGGTGCTAGCCAGGGATGTCGATGAGGTGCTGGATTCAATGATCATCCACCCTAACATCGGGGAAGTACTCTGGCGGGAAAAAGACCGGCTGCAGCTGGTCAGTCGCTGGGGAGTGAACGTGGAATTGACTGTAGTGCCCGAGGAACAGTTCTGGTATGCCCTGCTTTGGGGTACAGGCAGCCGGGAGCATTATCGTCGCCTGCAGTTTATAGCCTGGCAGCGAGGTTGGCGTCTAAACCGGCATGGTCTTTTCCCGCGTGCCGGGGGTGTAAAGCCCCGGGTAGAAGGGGAAGAGGATATATACCGCATGCTGGGATTGCAGTACATTGTTCCAGAACTACGGGAAAACAGCGGTGAGTTGGGTGCAGCGGAACGAAATGCACTGCCTCAGTTGCTGGAAACCGGTGATATCCGTGGTGACCTGCACGTGCACAGTAATTGGAGCGATGGAACATGCAGCATTGAGGAAATAGTCAACCAGGCCCGCAAAAAAGGGTACTCGTACCTGGCAATCACGGACCACTCCGAATCGCTAAAGATAGCCAGAGGGATGGCTAGTGAAAAGTTGCTAGCCCAGCATGCCAGGATTCGTGAATTGAACCGGCAGTGGGAAGACTTTGAGGTTTTAACCGGCATCGAGGTGGACATTCTGGCTGATGGCAGACTGGACTGCTCGGATGAAGTGCTGGCCGAGACAGATGTGGTTATTGCTTCAGTACACAGTGGTTTTAAGCAGGGTCGGGAGCAGCTAATGAATCGCATCCAGTCAGCCATCGCTCATGAGCACGTTGACATCATCGGGCACCCCACAGGTCGGTTGTTAGGGCACCGGGAACCCTATGACGTGGATGTAGAGGAAATAATTGAAACCGCTGCCCGTTACGGCAAGGTGTTGGAGATTAACGCTTCGCCCGACAGGTTGGATCTGGACGAATTTTACGTTCGGCTGGCTCGGGAAAGCGGGGTGCGGGTGGCTATAAGTACCGATGCTCACGATCGGTTTAGGCTGGACGATATGGTTTTTGGCGTATCGGTTGCCCGGCGGGCCTGGCTGGAACCGGAACACGTATTAAATACCATGCCGCTGCCGGAATTAATGAAGGTGCTGCATAAATGAAAGAGCAAGGGTTGGTATGTACCCCATTGCCAAGAGAGTTTTACGCTCGGGACACTGTTAATGTGGCCAGAGAGCTAACCGGGTGTATGCTGGTGCATCATACTCCGGAAGGTATCACCGCCGGTATCATAGTGGAAACAGAGGCTTATTTACAGGGAGACCCGGCCTGCCATGCATCTCGGGGGATGACACCCCGCAACAGTCCCATGTTTGGTCCGCCAGGGTTTGCTTATGTTTACTTTACATACGGAATGCACTATTGTTTTAACGTGGTTTCATCCGCTGAAGGGGTAGGTGAAGCGGTGTTAATCAGGGCACTTGAGCCGGTGCAGGGAATCGAACTGATGAAAAACCGTCGCAGACGGGAAGACATTCATGATCTGTGCTCGGGTCCGGCCAAACTTACCCAGGCTCTGGCTATAGGGAAAGAACAGAACTGCCGCGATCTTACGGGGGAGCAGCTTTTTATTTGTTTGGCCAGGTCTGATGCGCCACTGGTAACTACAACCCGGATTGGCATCCGAGAAGGGGTCGAGTTGCCGCTGCGTTTTTATCTAAAGGATAGTAAATATGTGTCCAGGAAGTAACATTTTATTAGTTCACAGTAGTCAGAACTTTAGTAGTCAGAATAAAAAAACTAGCTAATTCTGACTCACAGAATAGTAACATACAGTATTTTAATGAACCGGTATTTTGAGAGGAGAGGTCATTCAAATATGAAAATCAGGGAAATTTATGAGTACGTAATTGCCAGGGGTATCGAAAAGGACCCGCGGGGTGCAAATGCTGTGGCTGCGCAGTTGGAAAGGGAAAAGAAACGCTATGCTGAAATGAAAGAAGATGACAAAAAGGATTATGACATGGATCGCCTGGCCAACCCTTACAGTGATACCAGGGTTTTGTTTGGCGACCCTGAAACTCAGGTGCGCCGAATGCTGGTGGGCGTGGATATCGAAGTAGGAGAGGTGTTGTTGGCGGACCGGTTGATCGAAAAGGGAAAACCGGTGGACCTGATTATGTCGCACCACCCCGAAGGAAAAGCCCTAGCTGGTTTGCATGATGTGATGCACCTGCAGGAAGACATTTTAGCCCGGTTTGGAGTACCTATAAATGTGGCCGAGGGAATCATGGCCTCCCGCATAGGAGAGGTCAAGCGGGGGCTGATGCCCATTAACCACAACCGGACGGTGGATGCCGCTAAAATACTGGGCATACCTATCATGAGTGCCCATACCGTTGCCGATAACCAGGTAGCCACGTTTCTCCAGGATATCATGGATCAAGAAGAACCAAAAAATCTGCAGGACATCGTTAAACTGTTAAAGTCAATTCCTGAATATGCCGAGGCCGCCCGCCACAACGCCGGTCCTAATATTGTGGTAGGCAGCAAAGAGCGCCGTGCAGGCAAGGTATTGGTAGATATGACCGGCGGTACTAGTGGTTCTCAGGATGCATACGCTAAGCTGGCCCAAGTCGGAGTGGGCACCCTGCTGGTGATGCATATAAGCGAAAAACACCGCAAAGAAGCCGAAAAGAACCACATCAACGTGATTATTGCCGGGCACATGGCCAGTGATTCGGTGGGTATGAACCTGCTTTTAGACGGTATAGTACAGCAGGGGGTGGAATTAATTCCCTGCGCCGGTATCATCCGGCACAAACGCAGTTAGAAACCGTGATATGTCAAGTGTGTCAAAGGAACCGTCCCCCTGACACACTTGACACCAAAGCTTAACAGGAGGTTTTTATATGAAAAGGCCGGAATTGTTGGCCCCGGCTGGCGGCAGAGATGCGCTGGTGGCGGCCGTGCAGAACGGGGCCGACGCAGTGTACCTGGGTGGGAGGCAGTTTAACGCCCGCCGCGGCGCTGACAATTTTGATATCAAAGAATTGGCCGAAGTGATTGAATACGCCCACATGCGGGGCGTAAAGGTCTATGTTACGGTTAACATTTTGCTGGCAGACACCGAATTGCGGGAAGCGATTCGTTTTTTACATGCTATATATAATGCCGGTGCCGATGCTGCTATCGTGCAGGATTTGGGTTTAATCAGGCTGGCTCGTTTGGTGGTACCAGAATTGGAGTTGCATGCCAGTACCCAAATGACCGCTCATAACCTGCCCGGGGTGGAATTTTTACGGGATGCGGGATTAAAAAGGGTGGTACTGGCCCGGGAAATGGATCTTGATTCAGTACGGCACATCAGGGAGCGCGCTGGGGTACAGTTAGAAACCTTTGTCCACGGAGCGCTGTGCATTTGTTATTCCGGTCAATGCTTGATGTCCAGCATGATCGGTGGTCGGAGTGGTAACCGGGGGCGCTGCGCTCAGCCCTGTCGCCTGGAGTATCGTCTGATAGACAAAGACGGGAAGCCGGTGGCTGATGCCGGCCAATGGGGTGAGTACCTGCTCAGTCCCAAAGACCTTAACCTTAGCGATTATGTACCGCATTTGATGGCCGCTGGAATTGATTCTTTTAAAATTGAGGGACGCATGCGCAGGCCTGAATATGTAGCCACGGTGATTAGAATTTACCGGGAATTAATCGACCGGGTATTGGATGGCGGGGATTTTGCAGTAACTGGCGAGGAGACCGTAGATCTGGCCCAAATATTTAACCGGGGTTTTTCCACCGGTTACTTTTTTGGCAACCCCGGCCATAATTTGATGAGTTACAAACGTCCCAATAACAGAGGCGTACTGCTTGGCCGTGTCAAACACTATAACCAGCGGGTCGGGCGGGTGGAAATAGTGCTTGAAGCACCGCTGGCGGCTGGTGACGGTATTGAGGTGTGGGTAACCCGGGGCGGCCGGGTGGGCAAAGAGGTGCATGGATTGTGGGTAAACGGTAAGCAAGTGGAGTCTGCTGTTGCCGGCACGGTAGTGGAAATTGAAGTAGAAGGACACGTCCGGCCTGGGGACCGCGTTTTTAAGACCCACGATGCAGAATTAATGAACAAAGCTCTGCAGTCTTATGCTTCCAGCCGAGAAAAACTTAGTATACCACTGGATATGCGAGTATGGGCACGGGTAGGGGAACCACTTAAACTAGAAGCCAATGACAGGGATAGGGTCACTGTTGCTACCCAAACCGGCATGGTGGGTGAACCGGCCCAGCGACGTCCCCTGACAGCGGAATTCCTGGCTGGGCAACTTAGTCGGCTGGGCAACACTCCCTTTGTACTTGGCGGTTTAGAATGTGATATTGAGGGCGAAGTAATGGTACCCGTCAGTGAAATAAACGATGTGCGCCGACGGGTAGTTGAAATGATGGCCCTGGAAAGAATAAAGAGACGTCTACCGTCTCCTCTGGCTGTAGAAAGAGTGGAACGCGGGCTTGCTTTAGCCCTGGCGGACGGAGATGATGCTGCACCCAAGCGGTTTCCCAAGTTGGCGGCGGCGGTAAGCGGCCCGCGGGCAGTGCGGGCGGCTGTGGAAAATGGAGCTGAAATTATATATTATGCCGGTGAAGGTTTCCGTAGCCAGGACAGACCAGCCCAAGCAGATGTTTTAGGAGCCAGGAAGGTTTGCCGGGAAGCGGGGGTTACTTTTATCCCGGTGACACCCCGCATATTGCATGATATGGATTTAAAACGGTACAGAGAAGAGTTAAAACCAATACTGGAACTTGACCCTGACGGAATCATGGCCGGGGGATATGGCTTACTGCTTGTGCTGCGGGAGATAACGGATCTACCGTTGGCGGCGGATTTTCCATTTAACGTGTTCAACCGTCAATCGGCTATCTTCCTTAAAGAACAGGGTTTGTTTCGGGTTACCCTGTCACCGGAGTTGACCGGGGAACAAGTGCGAGAATTGGCTGCCGGGGTGCCCCTGGAAACTGAATTAATAGTGCACGGTTTTATGCCGCTGATGGTTTCACGCTATTGTGCGGTGGGCAGCTTGTTAGGTGGTAAATGCGAAGACAAAAAATGTACGGCACCCTGTCGCGGCGCTTCTTTCGGCCTGCTGGACCGTAAGAATGTGGTTTTCCCTGTGGAGACCGACAGCAGCTGCCTGATGCATGTATTTAATTCCCGGGAGCTGTGTCTACTGGATACGCTACCTTACCTAGCGGGAGCTGGTTTGGCGTCAATCCGCATTGAGGCCCGCCGAGATAACGTGGAATACGTGGTTAGAACGGTGCGTGCTTACCGGAATATATTGGACGGGCTATGGGATAAACCAAATCGTTTACCGGACTTGGAAACAGCTGTACGCGAATTGACTGCCCAAGGCCCCGGTTACACCCGTGGCCATTACTACCGGGGTGTAATGGATTAAGGGGAGATTTTATTCATATGAACGAGCGACACTTAAAACGACTTGAATTTGACCGGGTTAAGGAACGGCTAGCTGGATATGCCGCCTCGGAGCCTGGCCGCGAGTTGGCCTTAAACCTATCCCCCCTGGGGGATATTGATGATATTAATGATGCGCTGTCCCGGGTTACCGAGGGCCGTGAAGTGCTGCGCCTGGAACCCAGCGCCCGGCTGGACGGTTGGAACGACGTTCGAGATCAGGCACGGCGTTGTTCCAGGGGTGGTGTGTTGGAACCACTGGAATTGTGGCATGTTTTACAAACCCTGACTGCTTCAAGGCTAATTGCTTCTTTTTTTCGCGAGCGGCAGGGAAAATATACCCGGTTGAGCGAAATAGCCTTTGGATTGGGCGATTTTCGAGAAGCTGAGAAGAAAATAAGCGGGGCCATACTGCCGGGTGGGGAAATATCCGACCGGGCTTCAGAAAAGCTTTTTAGCTTGCGAAGACGGATTGTATCGACCCAGCAACGGGTCAAGGAAAAGCTGGATTCCATTATTAAATCTACTGCCTACCAAAAATACCTGCAGGATCCCATTGTCACCATCCGGGAGGCTCGCTATGTGGTGCCTGTAAAATTGGAATACCGAGCCCAGGTACCCGGTATTGTACACGACCAGTCGGCCAGCGGTGCCACCCTGTTTATTGAGCCTATGCCGGTGGTGGAGGCCAATAACGAAGTGCGCACCTTAATGGTGGAGGAGAAACAGGAGGTGGCCAGGATACTGCAGGAACTATCCGCAGCGGTTGGAGCTGTGGCGGATGACTTGCTGTATGCCCTGGAAATCCTAGGCTTGCTGGATTTCATCATGGCCTGTGCCCGTTACAGCGAAAGCCTTGACGCCCTGGCCCCGCTTGTGGTGCCGGGGGCCAGGCTGGACATCCGTAAGGGGCGGCACCCGCTGCTGCCGGGTAAGGCTGTGCCCATCAGCATCCACCTGGGTGAAAGTTTTGACATGCTGGTAGTCACCGGGCCAAATACCGGCGGCAAAACGGTGGCACTTAAAACGGTAGGGCTGATGGTGGTGATGGCCCATGCCGGGCTGCATCTGCCCGCTGATGAAGGCACCGCCATTGGCATGTATAACGAAGTTTTTGTGGATGTAGGTGACGAGCAGAGCATTGAGCAGTCGCTGAGCACGTTTTCATCGCATATGTCCAACATTGTAGGCATTTTATCCCGGGCGGAATCTGGAAGTCTAGTACTGCTAGATGAACTGGGGGCGGGAACTGACCCCGACGAGGGCGCGGCATTGGCCCAGGCCATATTGGACCGGCTGCGTGAATTGGGTGCGGCCACGGTGGCCACCACCCATTACGGGGAGTTAAAGAATTACGCCTTTGCTGGCGAGCGGGTGGAAAATGCTAGTGTGGAGTTTGATCCGGAAACATTAAGGCCAACCTACAGGCTATTAATTGGCCGGCCTGGCCAGAGCAACGCATTTGAAATCGCTCAGCGTCTTGGTCTGGAAGAAACTGTGGTGCAGCAGGCTAGGGGCTATTTAACGGCGGAGCAGCGGGAGATCGCGGATCTGATGCGTGATTTGGAAAAGGCTCGGGTGCAGGCGGAACGGGAAAGGGATGAGGTCACGAAGCTGCGCCGGGAAGCCGAAGAATTTAGAAAGGAATACCAATCACTGGCAGAAAAAATACGCAGCCGCCGGGATGAGGTTATCTCCAAGGCGGTGGCGGAATCACGGGAACTGGTAAGGAGAACCCGACGGGAAACTGATTACCTAGTCGAGGAACTTAAAACATCACTAAAAGAGGAATCATCACGGACCAGAGATGCCACCATCGGTGATGCCAGGCGGCAGCTTAAAAAGCTACAGGCTGAACTGGACCAGAAAGCGCCTGAAGGCGAGCGGCATACTGATACTCAACCGCCCGAAGTGGTGCGGCCGGGTGATGAGGTTTTTATCCCTCGCTACGGGCAACACGGCACTGTTCTGGAGGCGCCGGACCGGGATGGTAGCGTGCATGTTCAGGTGGGTATGATTAGGATGACCATCAACAGAACTGAGCTGCGTGAATCCGCCGGTAAAAAGATTCAGAAACAGGAAACTGGTACCAGAAAACTGGTCCAGCAAAAGGCCCGGGATGTTTCTACCCGTCTAGACCTCAGAGGTGCGCGGGTAGAGGATGCGTTGGAAGAGGTGGAGAAATACCTGGACGACGCTGTGCTGGCCGGTCTTCCTGTAGTGTATCTGGTACACGGCAAAGGAACCGGAGCGCTGCGTTCTGCTGTGCAGCAACTGTTAAGAGAACACCCGCGGGTTAGTTTTTATCGATTGGGTGAACAGGGAGAAGGGGGAAGCGGGATAACAGTTGCCGAATTAACTTAGGGAAGCTATTTGATATTCACCGTGTAAAGAATACCGTTTTCGTCGTCACCTTGCAGACCGAAGGAAACGGTTCGCCCGTCATCACTCCACATGAAGTGACGAGGCTGTTCGTAACCGGCAAGTTCTTTTTCTAAAATACCGATACTGCTTTGCAGGTCAAAGATCCGGACACTAAACCGGCCGCCTTCGGTGGCATTTGTAAGAATGGCGAATTTACCATCTGGTCCAATGCTGCCGCCAACTGTGTTTTCTCCTGCAGAGATGAAATCAATTTTCCCATCGCCGGTATTGAGCAGCCCGACGGTTGTTTTGGATTCTCCTTCCCATATCACTACCAGCATGGTTTGGTTATCGCTGGTTGTGCCGCAGTACAAGGCAAACTGGCCGTCATCCAGTTCGGTTATCGGTGTGAAGTTGCCCTCAATATCTGCCAGCATCAGGTCGGAGCGGTACCCGCTTTCCCTGTATTCCTGTTCCCCTGACTTGGATTTATTGGCATGTACGGCAAAAAGCAACCCATTATCATGCCAATCAACCGGTCTGGAAAGGAAATTGGGAATATTAACAAACTCGTACGCTTTCTTTTCCCCGGTTTCTACATTGTAAATGAAATAGTCTGATGACCACTCCCGCACGAACATATACATGAATTTGCCTGAATCCGGCGACCATACTCCAAGGGCTAGGGATGAATCGCCCATGGTCGGGTTAGGTTCCACGGGAGAAACAGAACCGGTGTCTACGTCTAGAACTTGTAGGCCTTGGTCATCGGTATAGGCTATCTTGTCAGCGTTCGGTGAAACCATCCCGGACCAAGCGTTACCAATGGTTTTAATTTCATCATTTGCTGGATTCCAGGTTGTCAATGTAGTGCCGGATACACCAAACAGAGAACCATCCGGCATGGTTGCGCTGGCGACAAAGTATTTTGGCGCCTTGGTGTCGATTATATCAGCAGTATATACCTCGTGGGGTGGATTTTTGGAAGTGTCAACTGGTTCCGGGTGATTGTTTTTCGTACACCCTGGAATAAACAATAGTATAATTACCAGTGACAAAATAAAATTTTTCAACGGTTTCACCTTCGCTTTAGTTTTGTTTAATGACTATATTATAGACCAAAACTAATTCAAAAAAGTTCCCTAAAGTTAAAGTAGGGTGGCTATGCCACCCTACCTGCGGTTTCGGTTATTGGGTTTATCGTTCCGGTTGGGGTCGATAATATTATTGTCTGGGTCTTCGTCCGGGGTGTAATTAGGGTCCGTCCAGGGAAAACCGTCAATGCCCGGGACCTGGAAGAATCCGGAGTCGGCGCTGTGCACTTCGCAAATTTCGGTTGGCAGTCGCTGGTCGAAATCGGCCACGTTTTTTGATACAGAGTAAGGAAGTTTAACCATTACCCGGGTAATCCGGTCTGGACAAAATTCATTAGGAAGTAGACCTGTGGAAGCGCAAACTTCAGCTAGGACATGTACATTGTCTGTTTTAGTTGGCACTGTGCCGGCGGCAAAAAGGTCAGTCACCAGATGCTCGGGCGGCGTGTTCGGCCCCGGTAATAGACCGGATTTGCTGTCCACCGTGGCGGAAACAATACCCGCCGGGCGCACGAAATTTTGGACAGGTTGGTCCTTATGCGCCGCGGTCATTACTTCCCGCCAGATTTTAGCGGGGAAAGTGCCTCCATAGCTGCTGGACATCTTGGTGGGCTGATCATAACCGATCCACACTACTCCTACCAGGTTAGGGGTGTACCCGGCAAACCAGATATCTTTACCCTCGTCCGTGGTACCGGTTTTTCCCGCCGCTAGGCGGTCGGCCAGTCGGGCGTTGGTGCCGGTACCTGACTGCACCACTGATTGTAACATGCTGGTTGTCAGGTAAGCTGTAGTCTCCTTCATAGCCCGCCTAGGAGAAGAATCGGCTTCATAAATTATGTTACCCTCACGGTCTTCAACTCTTATTATTGCGTGGGGAGTGTTAAAAATACCCTGGTTTGGAAATGCGGCGTAAGCCGCCGCCAGTTGAAGCGGGGTTACCTCCTGGCTACCCAGCGCCATGGACGGGCCCAGGGCCTGAAAGTTCAAATCCATTCGGCTGGCGAATTTGATTGCTTCAGGCATTGTTACGTGTTCCATTAATAATTTAACCGCCGCAATGTTAACCGAACTGGTCAGTGCTGCGCGCATGGTGATTAAACCCCTGAAACCACCGCTGGAGTTTTTGGGTGCATAATTGCCGTATGCAGAGTAATGAATTGGTGCGTCGTCAATAATACTGGCCGGCCCCATGCCGGCAAATTCTATGGCCGGTGCATAAGCAAGGATCGGCTTGATTGACGAACCGGGCTGGCGGGGCGACATGGTGGCTCGGTTTAGCGCCCTCATCTGGGTATGTTCCCTGCCACCAACCAGCGCTCTGATGCTGCCGTCTCCGGGATCCAATACTACCATAGAACCCTGGGGCTGTAGCAGGCCTGCCTCATTTTTGTTAGAAGCCGGGAAGTTGTCAGGCTTGGCCAGGGCAGCTTCAACGTAGCCCTGAATTTTTGGGTCCATGGTGGTGTATACTTTTAATCCACCTTTAAAAACAGCATCTTCTCCAAAGCTGGCCAGTAAACGGTCAGTGATATAATCAACAAAGTAGGGGTAAGGGTACTTGGACAGTGATGTTTCGACTTGTATTAATGGTATTTCCTCAGTCTTTACCTGTTGGTAAGTCTGTTCGTCAATAAAACCGTAGGTCAACATATCTTGCAGTACCTGGTTGCGGCGTGTTAAGGCCGCCTCCATGTTTACATAGGGGGAGTAGTTGCTGGGTGAATTAGTAATCCCTGCTAGGACTGCTGATTCGTTTATTGTCAATTCTTTGGCGTCTTTATTGAAGTAGACCTGAGCTGCGGCCTGAACCCCGTAAGCGGCTTGGCCCCCGGAAGCCCCTTCACCGAGGTAAAGTCGGTTTAGGTACATGCCAAGAATTTCATCCTTGGAATATCTTCTTTCTAACTGAAAAGATAATAAAGCCTCTTGAATTTTTCTTTTTATTGTTTGTTCCGGAGTTAGAAAGGACATTTTGACTAACTGCTGGGTTATTGTACTGCCGCCCTGAAAGCTGCGTTCCATGCCCATAAGATGCAGTACATCGCTAAAAGCGGCGCGAAAAATAGCCTTGATTCTGATTCCGTGGTGATCGTAAAAGAAGTGGTCTTCGGCTGCCAGGAAGGCTTCCTTGACGTGCTCGGGCAACGAACTGACGGATACTTCAACCCGGTTTTCCAGGCCTATCTGGGTGACCAGCTTTTCATCGTGGTCGTAAATCTGGGTTGCCGTGGCTGGTATAAGCTTGGCGTCATCTAGCGGCGGCAGGTCTTTAACGCTGACTGCTACCAACCCCATGGCGGCACCGGCAGTGGTTAATAAGGCCAGAAAGGCAATAAAAATAAGCAACCTGAGTGGTTTCAGCCTTTTTTTTCTGCGTTTGTGGGTTCCGTTATTGTTTTTATTACTATGTGTCATTTTAATCCCTCCCTTAGGGAATCGGGGCCGGGCACATCATCGCAATTATACCATAACCGATAAAAAAGTATTAGCACAGAAATTGGAACGCCCGGAACATATCTTGTAACCCAATACTAAAATAGGTATAACTTTAAATTAAGGCCATCCGAAAGGAGTCGTACCAATTCTTTCTGAGGCAAATAAATGGAAAATATTAAACGAGGCGTAGTTGAAGCCCATACCCGACGACACTGAACAAAAGTTAAGGCCTCAATCGGGTATGGTAATTAAGGCAGGTAAACGAAAGTTTTTACGAATTAAATAGACTATCTAAACAATGATGGCATCAGGCGCGCTAAAAAAAATCATAGTAGCGCGCTTTTTTCATTGGATATCGGTTACCCCCATATAATGATATAAACGGACCATGGGGTGAAGCTAATGTTCAGGAGAAGAAGGCCCTATCGCAAGTGGTTGGCCCTGTTGTTGGTGCTGACACTAGTTTGCGGAGTTTACTTGTTTTTTGATCTGCGGGTTCGCCCCACGCTTTTAACTGTGGCGGATGTTCAGGTTACCAGGATGGCCGTTGAAGCGATCAATAAAACGGTACAGCAGGAAGTTTCTCGTAACAATATTGGGTACCAGGATTTTATTACTGTACACCGGGACTATAACGGGCGGGTTGCCTTGATGCAGGCCAACACGTTGCGGATAAATAAGCTGGCGGCGGATATAACCTTAGACGTGCAGCAAAGGCTGCGTGGGTTGGAGAGAGAGCAGGTCTCCGTTCCGTTCGGTCAAATAATGGGCAGTCGGATTTTTGCGGACTTGGGGCCTCGTATAAGTATACGCATTTACCCCATGGGCGTTGTTAATGTGGATGTAATGGACAGTTTTGAACAAGCGGGTATAAACCAAACCAGGCATAAGATATACCTTGATTTTACCACCATGGTACGGGTGGTTATACCACTTTACAGCGGTGAAGTGGAAGTGGTTAGCAAAGTTCCGGTGGCGGAAAGCATTATTGTGGGTGATGTCCCCGACGCGGTAATTAACCTACCCAGCGGAATATTGGGTAGCGGCGGGCTGAGGTGACTTTATAGTCAATTAAATGGATAATGATTTGGTGTGCTATTGATTTGGTGTGCTATTAATGAAGAATTAATTAAAATAGCAAAAAGCTATGAATAAAAAATGGATGAATAAAGAATAATTTATAATTGAAAACATGTTAACTTTTAGGCAACCGGGTTTAACAGATGTCCATAACAATAAAAAAAGGTAACAACAACATCATCATAGAATTCAGGGGTTAATGTGGATATGCTTAGTATGCGGTGCAGCATATTCAGCCGTGCTAATGCTTTTTATTGACACAAGTATGCTGGATATGCTATATTAACAAAGCTGTCGTCGTTCGCGATTGCGAAAAAAGCAAATGCATGCGGAAAGACACATTACTGGAATAAATTGATGGTTGTACAGCGGCTAAAAAAGTGATAGTATAAGGGAGTTGGCTTGAGCGAGTCATTGTGGCAAGGATTAAGCCACATTTAACAATGCAAAAGAGCCATGATACAATACTTAGCCGCTGAAAAATACGGTAGAAAACGGTAACAACAGGTCTTTGAAAACTAAACAGAGTAAAGAGAAACGCACAGCAA
>JAENYQ010000156.1 GCA_016841675.1 Desulfotomaculum sp. | reverse complement strand
TAGCTGTGACAACAATCATAGTTGTTATGTTTCCGGCGCTGTCTTTGTATTTACCGGGGTTGTTAAAGTAGTCTTTGTTTATTGACTTTTGCATAGTTAATAATGCCAGCTCAATATATAATTAGGCAATACATCGGATAAACGATATTAGCACCTAAAATAAAAAATCTGAATTAGTATGCAAGTCTGTTATTGAAAACATACGTCGCAACCCATCTGCAATAGCAAAGAGCGCATACCAACGATGCACCAGATATAAGTCACACCTAACTGTATTTTTTTTGGTAGGCCGACATCTTAGGAAGTACTATGTCATTCCGAACGTTAGCAAAGAACCTAGATCCTTCGCTAACGTTTAGAATGACAAATTCTTTAGAATTTATTTTCAGAATAATTATAACATTAACTATATTATTTAATCATATTTTACCAAACCGATCACAAATGCCAAACTACATTCTTACTATATTTTAACATATTATATACCAGAACCCATCTTCCTAAGCTAATTAACTGATTTTTTAAAAAACCAGTGTAATAACATATATTTTATGATAATATTATTATAGTATGTAGGTATTTGAATTTAGGTTAAAATTTTTAAGAAAGGGTGTGAAAAAATACATAGGAGAAAAGCTACATTAAATTTTCTGAAGTTTCCATCCATTAAAAATTCAATGAATTGTTAAGGCGGATTACACCAAATATTTAAGTTCAATTGATAAAGTTTAATTTAAGCTTATCAGGTTATTATTGTATTTTTCGGGATTATATAATTAACTAGGAGGAATTTTAATGAGAAAAAGTGTGCAATTATTTTTAATCGTATTAACTTTAGGACTTGCGCTTTTGATGGTTGGCGGTTGTGGAGGGTCTTCTGAAAATGCTGCAGAAAACAATGAACCAGCTGGCGAACAAGCTACAGAAACGATTAAATTAAGATTTGCAAACTACTTCCCTGCAGAAAGTGGCCCAGGAAAAGTTGGTCAAGAGTTTGCTGATGATATCAAGAAACTTACTGACGGCCAAGTTGAAGTAGAATACTATCCCGGCGGTATGTTGCTCGGACCGGACAAGACTTATGATGGAGTATCCCAGGGAATCGTTGACATTGGTTTTTCGAACCTTAGTTACACTTTTGGCAGGTTCGCTCAGACAGAAGTACTTGACCTCCCCTTAGGTTTTCCGAACGCCTGGGTGGCCAACCATGTAGCTGTTGACTATTTCAATAAATTTCAACCAAAAGAATTCGATGATACACACATGCTCACTATGCATACCTCTCCGGTAAATAACATTATTACCGTCAACAAACAGGTCAAAACACCGGCAGATCTTAAGGGCCTTAAAATTAGAGGTACCGGCTATATAGCAAAGGTAGTGGAAGCGTTAGGAGCTGCACCGGTTGCGGTAGCTACGCCGGAAACTTATGATAGCTTGTCCAAGAATGTTATTGATGGCGTTTTGCTGCCCTATGAAACGGTTAAAACCTTTAGGTTTGGAGAAGTTACCAAAAATTCAACTGAAATTTGGCCTCTGGGGCAGGTTTATACCTTTTATATTGTTATGAACAATAACAAATGGGATGCACTTACACCGGAGCTTCAGAATATTATCACCGAATATGTTCAAGGAGACTTTAGTGAGAAACTAACCACAATGTGGAATGACATCGATATTGAGGGCTTGAAATACATCACGGAATCCGGCTACAATATTACAAAATTGAGCCAGGAAGAATTGGTTGCCTGGAAGCAGTTGTCTGACACGGTTGTAAAAGATTATACTAATAACATGGTGTCCAAGGGTTATAGCGAAGAGGAAGTTAATAGTTGGATTAATTTTATCCAGGAAAGGATCGACTACTGGACCGCACAGCAAATAGAACAAGGTGTTAAATCCTCAACTGGTCCGGATGAGGTTCGCGTAACTCTTTAATAACTAGCAACCAAATTTTTTGCTAATAGTTAGCTAAAAATGATTAGGGCCGCCACATCAGAGGCAATATGAATGAATAGGTGGCCCTAACTTATTTTTTCTATATAACAATTTATAGTTGTGAGATTTGCCGTAAGGAGGTATTGTGGATGAGATTTAAGCGCGTTGCTGAAGGCTTAGAGTGGGCAGGCCTTTTGGGACTGATGCTAATGCTGCTTTTTACCCTAATTGACGTGATTGGTTCCGCGGTATTTAATAAACCTCTTCGGGGTGCAACCGAATTGGTCGGGTATACGCAAATTATAGCCATTGGTGGTGCTGTGGCCGTTGCCTTCTATGCCAAACGACATATTGCCATTGAATTTCTGGTCATGCATCTGCCTAAACCAGCCCAAAACGTGGTTAATAAATTGGTGGCTATTGTTTGTTTGGTTTTTTTTATTATTCTTAGCTGGCAAAGTTTCATTTATGGGTTATCCCTCCATAAAGCAGGGGAAATGAGTTCAACGGCACATCTGCCCTTGTATCCTTTTGCTTTTTTTATTGCCATTGCTGCTGTTGTAGCTTCGTTATACTTTGTTGATCGACTTTTG
>JAENYQ010000046.1 GCA_016841675.1 Desulfotomaculum sp. | reverse complement strand
ATTTCATTACGTTTTGTGCCTTGAGCGAAGCGAAAGGAATGGGAATAATAATGAATCAAGCCTTTACAGAACAAATGAAACTTCAAGATAAGTATTTTGGTCAAATATACGAAACATGGCTTATTAATTTATTTACCATCCAATGGTGGGCACTATTATTGGTGTTTATTATTCCTTGGGTTATTTGGTGGAAGTTTGTTGACAAAAATAAAATTACCGCAATATTGTGCTATGGACTAATAGTTTCTATCCTATCATCAAACCTCGATGAAGCTGGACATGCACTGAATTTATGGGCTTATAAATATAGGCTATTTCCATTATGTGTAGAATTAAAACCTACTAATGTAAGTCTAATACCGGTAATTTATATGCTGGTTTATCAATATTTTACCAGGTGGAAAGAATTTATTATTGCTACAACCATAATGGCAGCATTCCTTGCTTTTATTGGAGAACCGTTTCTTGACTGGTTTGATGTTTATAAAAGATTCGAATGGGAATATATATACTCTTTTCCCATCTATATAGCCATCGCAGTATCAATAAAGCTATTAATTGGACTAATTACTGGCCAAGAAAAGCGTTAAATAACATTCTCCAGCGGGCTTGGTACGAGTATTGCTCCGATACGATTTGTAAATCAAAGTCAGTTGAGTTTAATAAAAATTAAGAGCAGACAAGAGGACAGGGACTTGTCTGCTGTGTTTTAATAACAATTATTTGTAGGGATTTGTACTTACTTGGCGAAATTACTTTTTGAGGCAGTTGCAATGTTTTTAGCAAAGAGGTGCAGCGTGTGAATCTGTTTCAAATCGTACCGGAGAATTTTTTCAAACCGTTAACGAGTAAATATAAAAATACATATATTGACTGTTTACTGCTAATTTACAATACTTATAAATCCGAGTTGTCTTTTGGCGTTGACAAAGAGATCATCATTGCCGAGCTGGAGAATTATTTTGACAGCGCCTCAATAACCGAAATGATATTTGATGAGGATGACCATGAAATTGCCAGAGATTCACGAGCCAAAGCCAATGCCATCATCCGCCGACTCAAAGATAGCGGCTGGATAGAATACGAACTGGCCAATGATTTTAAAGTCAAAGTGAACTTATTTGATTATGCGGCCACAACCATTGAGTCATTCCAAAAGATTATTAAAAATGAAGAACTTGAATATCAGAGTTTGGTATCGCAGATCCATGCCACGCTATTGAACCGGGATGGGTACAGTAAGCCTTACGAATATATTATCAAACGGGTGCTTGAGAACACGGAAGAATTAATGGTGGGACTGAAGAAATTAAACACCAATATCAAAAAGTATATTGATGCCATTACCAATGAAAAATCCGCCGGAGAAATCGTGCAGGACTTTTTCATTTATCACAAGGACATCGGCTCCAAGGCCTACCATCGCATTAAGACCAGTGATAACATCTCCCATTTTAGATCTTCAATCATCGAAAATCTGTACGCCATCTTAAATGATCAACACCTTATGCACCGGGCAGTGCAGGGCTATATTGAACTGGAGCAAATTGCGGATCAAGTTGAAGCACAGGATTTGTTAAGAAGTAAAATACTGAGCATCATTGCTGCTTTTAGAAATTATGACGATATTATTGCCGAGATCGATTACAAGAACGCCAAGTATATTGGCAGTGCGGTGGCCAGGGCTAAATTCCTGTTAACCAACACCAATAATGCCGAGGGTAAAATTTCCAAAATATTGGCCTATCTGGCGGACGAGTTTAATGCGGATGACACAATTAATTTAAATGACGATGTTGATGATGCCTTGCTGGGCATCTTTAATATCTTTCCGCAAGGCTTCATCGATAGTGATTCTTTATACGTAGTGCCAATTTCCAGGAAAATGTCCTTACCGGAAGCATTGGGAGATAACCTTGGCCTTTCAGATGCAGAAAGGGCTTTGCGTAAATTGGCCCTGCAGGAAAGAAGTAAAAATCGCTTTTCCCGCAAAAATATCAATCAGTATGTCGAGACTATTTTGCATGAAAAAAGAGCGGTGTTGGCATCCACGCTGCCGCTGGAATCTAAAAGAGATCTAATCAGAGTGATTTTCATCAGCCTTTACGGGCGGGATAAAAAGTCAATCTATAAGACCACGCCCCTGGATGAGACAATAGCGGCCAATGAGTTCAGGTTTCGTGACTTTATCATTGAAAGGTGTGAATGATGGAGATGGAGGTTTTTAAAGAAAGCCAGGTGCAGAAAGAAAAATTCAGAGCCGCAGCCAATAAACTGCTCAATAACTGCTTTATCATCAAGAAAAAAGAAGATACCAGAAACGCTTATATCTTCATCATGCAAAACAAGCATTTATTCATTGAGTATTTTGATCTGCTGGGCTATCAATTAGAGATCAATGAGAACCAAGGGGTTATTTCGCTGACCAACCTAAATGGTACCGGGCGATTGCGACTCAAAAAAATCGAAAGTATCATCCTGCTGATATTAAGGCTCTTGTACATCGAAAAACGGAAGGAATTAAGCTTAACCGAGGATGTTGTAGTACTGACCGATGAAATACACCAGAAGTACAGCATGCTCAAGATCGAATCTAAATTAAACCTGGATAAGACGACGCTAAGAGATAACCTGCGGCTGTTTAAAAAGTACAATATTGTGGCCAATATTGACCGTGATGTTTCGCTGTCCGAGGCCCGGATTAAAATTTACCCCTCGGTATTATTTGCTATCCCCAATGATAATCTAACTGGCCTGTATGATGCGATTAACGATAAGTTGAATCAATATGTAAGTGGAGGTGAGTCGATTGATGATGAAGACATTAACCAGGATTAGATTGATCAACTGGCATTATTTCATTAATGAAACCATCAACGTCAGCGGCTCATTTCTAATTAGTGGTGAAAATACCTCGGGCAAATCCACTGTACTTGATGCCATTCAGCTTGTTTTGACCACAAACCACAGGAAATTCAACACCGCGGCCAACGAAAAAAGCAGTCGTCATTTAAAGGGGTATGTACGCTGTAAAACCGGCAATGAAGATCATACCTATATTCGTAATGGCAGTGTGATTACGTACGTCGCGTTGGAATTTTACGAGGAGAAAACAGCCAAGCATTTTACCCTGGGGGTAAAAATTGATTCGCCTGATGAAGAAAGCAAACTGACTATCAAATGGTTCCAGGAAGAGTGCCTATTAGAAGAACTCAGTTTTTTGACCGGGGGCAGGCCATCTACGTCAGATGAATTCCGTAGAAACGACAAAAAAGTGCCGCTGATTGCTCAGCTAGGTGAGGCTAAAGCAAGGTTCGGACGACGGCTGGGCAACCTGGAAGACCGGTTTTTCGACATGATACCGAAATCATTGGCCTTTAAGCCGATGGATAATGTAAAAGAATTTATTAACAGATTCATTCTTGCCGAAAAGGTAATTGAAGTAGCGACGCTGAGAAACAATATCGCCTCGCTGAAAGAACTGGAAGATTTGATGGGTTTGACGAAAGAAAAAATCACCGCGCTGGAAGAAATTCTGGCTAAGCATGAGGAGATTATTGCTAAGGAACGCGAGATTAAGACCAATGAAATAATGATTAAGAAAGCCGAAATCGAAGCCAAAAGATTTGAGTTTCAAGACCTGGAAAAAAATAATCGGCTGTTTGAACAGCAGCTCCAAAGTGAGCAAAATAAACTAGCCCAGTTAAATATAAATCTAAAAAATGAAAGGGATCGGCTTACAGGCCTTCAAGTTGCTCTCGGGGAGAATAAAACCGCGTTGCTGATTATGGACACCAAGCACCGAATTGAAATGTTGGGTAAGGATAAAGACAATGCCCAGCGAGCGGTGGATAAGCTGAATAGAATGCTGCAGACCTTAACCGAAGCTTTGGTGCTGTTAAACCAGTTGGAAGTATATGTTTTATCCAAAGCTGAGCTGATGGCCTTGGGCTCACCCGAGCTGGACGTGCAGTTAAAATCGGAACGGCTTTATAAGTTAAAGGAAGAGCTTACCAGATTGCTGGAAGACTATAACTCTGATCGTGTCAGGCAGAAGGATTTGCTGGAAAGATTCACGGAGCAAAAAATCAAGCTGGAACAGGAGATTAAGAATCTTAAAAATAAAAAGCTGACTTATCCGGAAAACACCGTTAAGTTGCTGACCGCTATTGAAAAAGAGTTCTTAAACCAAGGGATCAAAAGTGCACCCAGGATATTTTCCGATTTGCTGGAAATCACTGCCCCCAAATGGCAAAATGCTGTGGAAGGTTATTTGAACACCCAGCGATTTTATATTATTGTCGAACCGCGGCATTACCAGGTGGCCCTCGATGTCTACCATAAAATAAGCAAAGAAGTCCATACAGTGGGCCTGGTCAATACAAACCAGCTTGATCTCAAAGCGGTTGCCGATCCAGATTCGCTGGCCTATGTAATCAAAAGCGAAAACCGGTGGGCCAAAGCCTATGCCACCTATCTACTTAACCGGGTCATCCGCTGTGCGGACGTGGCCAGTTTAAAGGAGCACAAGGTAGCGATAACGCCTGATTGTATGCTGTATCAAAATTACGCGGTGCGCAAAATTGATGCCAGAGTGTATCATACACCTTATATTGGTGCCTATGCCTTCGAAGTGCAGCTGCAAAACAAGCAAATCGAACTTGAAGCTGTCAATACCGACATCAGGGCGGCCCAAGCCAAGCTGAAACAGCTTCGGCCCGTTATTGACAAGCTTACCGTTTGCAATATAGACGTGTTAGAAGAAAATATTGATGCGCCGCAGAACCTCCAAAGCGCAACTGAGCTCATTAATAAAGAAAAGCTGGAACTTAAAAAAGCCGAGCATGATCCCAACTACATTCAGATTAAAATTCAGATTGAGGAATGCGCCAAGCTGGTTAATAAGCTCCAGGGTGATTGTGATGCCACACTCCGATCCATAGGTAGCCAGACGAGTAAAATTGACAGCAATATAAAACTAATCGATGAAATTCAAAGGCTGATTTCTTTATTAGAAAATAACTTCCAAGTGTTGTGTGACAGCGATGCCCAAGTCACCGCGCTGGGCATGCATAAGTTCAATGAGCAAATCAAAATTAAAGCGCCCGCCACAATTGTACAGAACTTTTCGCCGCTGAAGGTTGGACTGCAGAATAAGAAAAACGAATTGACCGGCGAATTAATGAAACTTCAGGTTAGTTACTGCAGTAAAAATGACTGTGACCTGGGCTCCGGATATGAGCAAATGCAGGAATACATCAATGAGCATCATAAGCTGGTAGCATCTGATATTATCAAGTACGAAGCAGACCTTGCAAAAGCCAAGGAGAATTGTCATCTGGAGTTCAGGGAGTCTTTCCTGGCCAGGCTTAAGGAAAATATCGAGAATGCCAGACTGGAATTTAAAAACCTTAATTCAGCTTTGAAAGACATTTACTACGGTGAGGACAGCTACAAATTTGAATTGACTTCCAACAAGAAAAAGGAGAGCATCTATCAGATGATCACCTCCAATAGCAATGAGGCCGGCTTTAACCTGTGGACGCAATCCTTTGAAGCAGAATACAAAGAAGAGATGGATGACCTGTTTGCCAAACTGACAGCCTACGATGACCAAGGGGAAAAAGTACTGGCGGAGTATACCGATTATCGAAGCTATTTGGATTACGATATTATCGTCGAAAAAAGAGATGGTACCGTGCAGCGTTTTTCCAAGATTTACGGTGAAAAAAGTGGTGGAGAAACCCAGACCCCATACTATGTGGCCATTGCAGCATCTTTTGTGCAGCTTTATAAATTGGGCGACACCATTAGAATCATCATGTTTGATGAAGCTTTTGACAAAATGGATGACAACAGAATTAGCTCGATGATGGATTTTCTTAACCGCCAGAAATTTCAAATCATCCTGGCCACACCGCCACCAAAGCTGGAAGTAATTGGCGAGCAGGTAGATACAATTTTAATGGCCATGCGCGAGGGTACCAACAGCATCATCGAGGAGTACGATTTATAATGAAAAACAAATTCGAGCAGGCCCTGTTAAATACGCTACTGGACAAATATGAAAAAAGCAAAAGTTTTACCGGGGATAACAAGGTTAATCAGAAATTTGCGGTCAAAACTGTCTCCCTATTTCCGGCATATGCTGATCACGCGAACTTTGAAGTGTTTCAAGCCGTCAATGATGCTGTTGATGTATTGGTGAGAAAGAAACTGATCGCCGCTAAGGTCAACAAGGCGCATGTATGCACTGCAGTGCAGCTTAATATTGCTGCCATCGATGAAGCCTACCATTATATCGGCAGAACGCAGAAGCGGGACCTGAACCAGGCCATGACCACAATACTTGACGCGTATAGAGACAAAAATGACATACTTAAGCGGTATTGTGAAACACAGATTGAACGAATCAGGGTGAACAAGCCCGTACAATTTTTTAGCGCGGATTTACAGGAATTTGAGCATATCCTGATCGCAGTCGATAGACTATTCGAGGTTGACTCCGAGACCTTCGCCAGGGATTTTTCGGTCCGGGTATTTAAGGACTCGAAATTATTTGACCGGATTAGGGCTAAGGTGGTCAATTTATTATTTGAATATGGCGATTTTCCGGAAAAGGCTCAAGTGCTTGAGAGTTTGAACCTTATCAAGAATCCGACGTATGTAAACTTTAAAGGAGCCGGGGCGATAGAAATATCCGGGCAAAGACTTGATTTAAGCCTGCTTAAAAGTGATATTGCCATTTCGGCTGCGCTGCTGGCGGACGTTGAAAATATTGTCATTACCGGCAAGTCGGTGCTGACAGTTGAAAACCTGACCAGTTTTCATACCGCTGAAAGCAAGGATGCGTTTCTGATTTATTTAGGCGGGTTTCATAATCGGATCAGGCGGGATTTCATCAAAAAAATACACCGGCAAAACCCGGGCGTGGAGTTTTTTCATTTCGGGGATATTGATGCCGGCGGTTTTTATATTTTGGAGCACCTGCGCAGACAAACCGGCATCGCTTTTAAAACGTACAAAATGGATCTTGAAACTCTGCAAAAATACCAGGCGTATGCAAAAAAGCTCACCGATAATGACTGGGTAAGACTTAAGAAGCTGAAGGGCAGAGGGTATGACGAAATAATCGACTATATGCTGGACCATAACTGCAAATTGGAGCAGGAAGCGATCAATCCATAAATAAAGCGGAAAGACACTGTTGCTTATTCGCGAGGATATGAAAGCTGGTGAACCGCCGGCCAGATTGCTGACAAAGCCAAGGTTAAGTCATCCTATTATATCTCTGTACAAGACGGGCAAACCATACGTACCAGCAAAGGACAATCGTTATCCTTAAATAGTTTATGATTTTTAAAACTGAAAACAAATCTAACGGATAGACTCCCTAAAAATAGTTGAAGATATTCACAAAGTGAAGCCTGCCCCCTGCTTTGCACCTTAGTTGTAGAGCAGTGATGATGTATTTTTTTCCAGCCATAGCACCAGTTCATCTTTTGATAATTCGCCGGTTGCCAGTTCCATCATCATTTTATATGTTTCCTTCTCATTTGCGATAATTTCGTAACCGTTTCTTTGCAGGAAGACATCCATAGCCACAAGCGCAATTCTTTTATTTCCATCTATAAATGGATGGTTGTTGCATATGTGGTATCCGTATGCTGCTGCCATTTTCATAAGATTATCATGCAGGTATTTACCTTCATAAGTTGCTTTGGGTTGCCCTAAAGCAGAATCAAGCAGTTTTTCGTCCCGAATTCCATGCGAGCCGCCATAAGTTTGCATGAGTTGTTCATGAAATAAAAGGATTAGCTTTTTAGGTAAAAAAACTACATGTTTCATTTTGCTAACGCTTTCAAAGTGTTTTTAAATTTACTATTAGTGTTTTCAAAGCTAGAGGCCCATCTTTCAAACTCAGGGTCATAAGGTGTCAGCATGAAACCATCGCTGGCTTCAACAACGTATAATTCTTTTCCCTCTTGAAGATTATATTTCTCCATCAGTTCCTTGGGAATGGTGAAACCGAAACTATTGCCTATTTTTCTTAACCTGACCGTTTTCATAAATATCACCTCGATAAAATTATAACATTTGTATTACATTATATTCAAGGTGTTGAAGCAAAAAAAAGAGTTGAAGAGGCCAATAACGAAAAATGCGATTTAATTATAATTGGAAGCAGGGGTCTCAGCGGAATACAAAAGCAAACTGATGGGAAGCGTCAGTAATTATGTGGTTAATAATGCCAGATGTACTGTATATGTAGTAAAGGAAGCAAGATAATCAAGGGGGCATTATTAGGCTTTTGTGTTTTGGGGCCCAATCGGTTTTTTTATTGGCCAGGTAAATTACTAACCCTCTTGATTGAAGGGGGTCGTACGATTACGCAGAAATAAACATTAGAGGCAGTGGTTCTCCCCGATTGCAGACAAACCACAATTATTTTACATGGTTATACCGTTAACTCAGTAATTGGTACAGCGTCGTGTCATTCTGAACAAAGTGAAGAATCTAGATCCTTCGCTAACGCTCAGGATGACAGCTCTCCTAATGGGAATTACTGAGTAAAGGGAAATAATCATGTTATTTTAATAAATAAGGAAGTGTATTGATTGATGATTAATGAAAAAATTAAAAAAGCATCACCATCTATTGACGAATGGCTCAAAGAAGCAAAAGCGGATCCAATGGCTTTACAGGTAGGGATGTTTTTAGTCCATAATGGCGTTGTGCGTCAGACGCCCAAAGCCAAGGTCCGCCAAGGGCTTGATGATGGTTCGTTGGTAAAAGGAATGGAATTTGCTTTTGATGCAGTGAAAGTGGATGCGGCGATTGCGGAAACTAATAAAATGGATGGCATCTTCTATGTTAAAGTTTGGCTTAATGAAGGCCAACTTGAGGTTGGTGATGACATAATGTATGTACTGATAGGCGGCGATATTAGACCGCATGTTGTAGATGCCCTGCAATTCCTGGTTGAGAAAATCAAAACCCAATGTGTTACGGAAATAGAGCAAAAATTATAACTGGCTTAGGGTCAACTGCTTTAAAATCCAGTTTTTTTGTGATATCATCAAACAACAATATATAATCTGGCTTGGAAAGGAGTTATTGATTTATGCTTAATAATAGAACAGTGGAGATTGTAACAATGCGGGAGGTGCATACAAAATAAATTAATGTATATACCTCCCAAAGGTTAACTTTAAAAACTTTTGGAGGTTACAAAATTGAGTAAAATTAAAATAGACATGGAAAATATAGGGCTCAGCCAAAGGTTTATTACTGAGTCTACTTTATATTCGAGTTTTTATATTGGGCGTGTCATATCCCAATCCAAAGACCTATACAAGGCAGTCACAGCAAATGGCGAGTTAAAAGCGGAAGTTTCCGGAAAGTTTCGTTTTGATGCGAAAACTTTATCTGATTATCCGGCAGTGGGCGACTTCGTCATGCTTGACCGAAATGAGGATACCGATGGAAATGCCATCATTCATCATGTTCTGACCAGGAAAAGTGCCTTTATTAGAAAGGCGGCGGGAACATCTAATGATGAACAGGTTGTAGCTTCAAACATTGACACGGTGTTTATCTGTATGTCGCTGAATAACGATTATAATCTTCGCAGATTAGAACGTTATCTTGGCATTGCTTGGGATAGTAGGGCAGTTCCAGTTATTGTGCTTACTAAAGCTGACTTATGCGATAATCTCCCTCAGAAACTGCTAGAACTTGATACTGTCGCCTGTGGGGTTGATGTGCTTGTTACTTCGAGTTTGACTGCGGATGGATGCTTATCAGTCCAAAAATATCTTGGTAGTGGTAAAACTATCGCCTTTATCGGCTCATCTGGTGTTGGTAAGTCGACCTTGATCAATAAACTCATCGGCCAAAACGTTCTTCAAACCAAAGATATAAGGAACGATGATAAAGGTAGGCATACTACGACCAGGCGGGAGCTAATTGTTATTCCGAGTGGCGGCGTTGTTATTGATACTCCAGGAATGAGGGAACTCGGGATCGAAAGCGCTGACCTTACCAAAGCCTTTGCCGATATTGATGAACTATCCACAAAGTGCAAATTTCATGATTGCACTCATACTAGTGAACCAAACTGTGCCGTACAAAAAGCAATAAACGACGGCTTGCTGCCTGCAGAGCGGCTGGCCAATTATTTAAAGCTGAAAAAAGAAGCTAAGTATGAGGGCCTAAATTCAAAGCAGATTGAGACTGCAAAGATTACTGCTATGTTCGCGGGTATGGGCGGAATGAAAAATGCACGAGAGTTTATCAAACAGAAAAGTAAAAAAAGGCAAGGTTATTAATATGGAGATTATAATCAGGCCAGAAATTGGCGCAGATTTCGATAGTGTGTATCAAGTAGTGCAGGCGGCTTTTCTAAATGCAGCACATACAACTGATGATGAACAAGATTTAGTGGTACTTCGACCACAAAAACAACAAAATATATAAACCCCCAAAGCATCTCATAGCGAGATGCTTTTTTTCCAATGCAGACCAGGGGAGAAAATCACCGCGTTCAACCCAGGGGGGGGCAAAAGTCAGCTCCGGTTATACAATAACTCTTTTCATCCACTCAACCAGACTGATATTGTATTCTTCGCGTATATGATCTATTTCATCTATTTTAAGTACATTGCCGTCCCTAATGGCCACAACCAGATCTAGAAGTGGTTCAATTTCCGATACTTCGTGAGTACTCATGATCACAGTCTGTTGTTCCAAATCGATAAAAGAAGCCAAGCTTTTGATGATTAATTCGCGAACGATGGGGTCCAGCCCGGATAAAGGTTCATCCATTAAAATAAGTTTAGCCCGCCGGGACAAAGTTAAGGCAATTTTTAAGCGGCCCCGGTTCCCCTTGGAAAGATCCTTGACCCGCGCATCTGGGTTTAATTGCATAAACTTTAACATTTGCTCAGCTTTATCCAAGTCAAAATCTCTATACTGGCCGTGGTAAAAGTTTATGGATTCTTTAACCGTAAAGAAAGAATAAAAGGTATCCAGTTCTGAAAGAAAGGCCACTTCATCACTGATTCGCCGGCCGGCCGGTTTACCGCATACAGTCACTGCTCCTTTATTGGGCCTAATTAACCCGGCCATAAGTTTAAGTGCAGTTGACTTACCACTCCCATTGGGCCCGATTAAACCCACTACCTTGCCGCTGGGAAGTTCAAGGTTTGCGTTATCAAGAGCTACTTTTCCGTAATATTTTTTGGATACATTGGCAAATTTAACGATTGACATTTTTTTGGTCCTCCTTAATTGTCGCTCAAATGTTCATTTAACCCGTCTTTAATTTCTCGGGCGTTAAAACCCATCTCTTGCATGTCTTTAATAAAGGTATCAATTTTTTCGTGTTTTAATTGTTCACGCAGCTGGGTTAAGCGGTTTCTGTCCTCCGTTACGAAGGTACCAAGTCCCCGTCTGGTTTCAACCACGTTTAATCGTTCCAAGTCGGCATAGGCCCGCTGTACAGTATTGGGATTTACTTTGAATTGCCCACCCATCTCCCTAACCGAAGGCAGTTTCTCCCCTGCCTTTAAGTCACCGCGCACAATTTGCAGGATTACCTTCTGGACGAGTTGGTAGTATATTGGTTGAGTTTCATTAAAGCCGCCAGTCATAACTACACCTCAACTTTATTGTCTAACAGCCAGCCGCATAGATAGAATACAGCTGCCATGACCAGAGTATAGAATAAAATTTCTCCACTATTTAACGTTGGTTGGATATCTACGTGCTCCATACTATCAAGTGCTGTCAAGTTGAGCGGTAAATTAACAGTACCCCATTTAACAAGCAGGTCATAAGCGGCGGTATTGGTAAATGCACCTATAACCCAGGTGGGGATTAGAAACACCCCAACCCCAATGAAAAACCGACCTTTTTTGATCAAGTTTCGGGTTGATGCCATAGCAACGGAAATCATCATGGCCCACATGCCATTATAAATAGCACCCACAATAAACATTAACACCAATAACCAGCTGAAATTAAGGATTGCTGACGATACTATTGCTAATTTCTGAGGGTCAAAAAACTGCGCAAAGTTCTTAAGCTCCACAGCCAGCACCCAAAAAGCAAAGACACATGTTATACCCAAAGATATTAGCATGGATATTAAACCACTGGCTAACTTTGCCGAAATTAATGCCCACCCTGAGCTGGGTAAATGAAGCCACAAGTGCGCATTGCTCCATTCGCTAGACAGGCTTTTTAACATATAGATAGCTAAATAAAACACATGAAGAGTAACGGCCACAGCGGCTAACACAGTTGCCACCCCTGGTCTGCCATAATAGTAGGCCAGATAGACGTCCAGCAAACCTGCCGCAATAACAATAACCAGCCCCCATAAAACACTTACCCGCGTCGATTTAAATTCTTTTTGCAACAAACTAATCCATGCACTCAATGTAATGCCTCCCCTGTATTATTGTATTGGTGTATTAATAATATAGTACACACTCAATGATATGTCAAGTATCTTATAAAAAAATTCCACCCGGTGGCTACCGCCAGCAAGTGGGTTCATTGGAACCATTTAGTGCATTAAAAGAAACGATTGCTGCTTATCAACGTTAAAAATAGCCTGCCGTTCATTATTAGGAATGTTAAGCCTTTGGTCTTAATGATGTTGCCAGGGCTATGGAGGCAGAATAGTCATTATTTACAGCTTGTAAACTGCCCCCTCAACAAGTATAATTAACTCTTGCAACACCACAGTAACGAAACATTCCTACATTGTTCGTGTCCTTGTTTGTTTTTTACCTACAATGTAACCAAGGGAACTTCGGTTTATCAGTTCAATACCAAGCCTTCTTTGAAAGGACGGTAGCGACTGTTAACCTGTAACCACTTTAGAGAGTGGGGTTAAAAAAACGAATAAGTTTAACGGCAAACGTGGGATAAAATATAAAACCCTCAAGCAATGTGCTTGGGGGTTTTGTTGTATTTCGGTTTTGACGGTGAAGGCATGCATATACCGGCAACGACGCCGGGCTAAGTGTATTATTAAAACATATGAACCAGCTTTTGCAACACTGGGGCCAGCAATCCAATGCTAAGCTTGTATTGTTGCTGAAAATTGCCCCAAACCTAACTTTTCTAATCCTATAAATTTGTATATATATTTTTTACCAACCTTAGTTTTATGGAATATTCCTATTGTTTCAAGACTATTTAAATCTTTTCTAGCTGTTTCATATGCAATTTTATATTTATTTTTGTATTCATCAATTGTAATATAGTTTTTTTCAGTTTTGATAAAGTATGATAAGCATCTTTTTTGCCTTAGCGTTAACAGTATGCCTCTCTTATCTATATTATGGAATATAAGTAATTTTCCAAATTCCTTTCCTATCCTATTTAAAACATTTAATATTGACTCTAGTATCATTTTAATGTTGAAATCAATAAAATACGTTAGATCACTAGAGTAATCTTCGCAACTTTGAATGGCTTTGTAATATTTATTTTTTTGTTCCCTTATCACTGTAGAAATTGAAAAAAACTTAAAAAAATCATAACCTTTTTGTAGTAAATACATATAAGAAAGGGCACGAGCTGTTCTTCCATTTCCATCAAAAAACGGGTGTATATAGACAAAATAAAAATGAATAATGGATGCTTTTACTACGGGATGCAAATCATCTTCATCACGAATTAAATTTATTAAATCGGCCATCATTCGAGGTATTTCAGAGTGATGAGGACCTTCATAAATTTTTTTTTGATTTGCATAATCCCATATTATTACACTGTCGTTCCTATATCCATCAGTTTTATCTTCTTCGCCTAATGTGTTATGTGTAATTATTTTGTATATTTGTATTATTAACTCATTGTCTATTTGGCAGTGGATGTTATCTAAAATAAAATCTAATGCCTTATAATTGTTATAAATCATCTGCTCACTGATATTAGCAGGTTTAATGCCCTTTTCTATGATTTCTTTTGATCTCTTTCTGGTTGAAAAAGCACCTTCTATTGCACTAGAATTAAAAGCTTCATCTATTAAAGCGTCCATGACAAGCAATCTTTCTTGTTTCGGTGATTTCTTGAATATAATATCTATATGATTATTTACTGTGTTTTTTGCATACGTATCTATTAATTCTAATCTATCAGCATATGGCAAATCGCAAAACCAAAATTTTTTTTGATTTTGGTCAAGCAACGGCAAAAGTTGTCCTTTTTTAATTCTGTATTCTATCAATCCGGCCCAGAAATCTTGTAACTGTGTCCCGGCAGGCAAGCGGTACTTAATTTCTTTTTTATTGAGATAACGTATTGTAAAAATTTCAAATAAGTCATTCATATGTCAACAATTTCCTTTTTTATTTTGGATATATCGGAATCTAAAATATCCATTTTCATCACCTAGTTTTTTCTCTTTATAATATAACTACTACTTTACTACTAATTTTATACCATTGCAATGCCACGCAGGCCTTTATTTTCAAGGGGCCAAGCATTTTAAGTCTGTAATGATCACATCTACCGCCGGTTCTTGGCTGCCCGCCAGGATGGCCGTGCTGGCCCCCATGGAAAAACCAAGCAGCGCTATTTTTTGCGCAATATCCGGGTGGCTACGCATAAAGTCGATTGCCCCCAGGAGATCCCTTTTATACTGACCACTTGATTATGCGACGTCATGATCTGGACCGTATTTTTTCGACAGCATTCCTGAACCTTTGGAAGAGGATTCTTTATCGATTGTAAAATTAGGCCTCAGCTCATGATATAATTATTTTATATCCAGTTAATAATCTTAAGAATATTTTCCATTGGAGATACACTAATGATAAAACCAATGCGTTTTGTTACCGGCAATCAAAGAAAAATTGAGGAATACACCAGACTTCTGGCGCCGTATACCTTTATTCCGGTCCGTCTTATTGTTCGCGAGCCCCAAGGAGACGACCAGCGGGAAATAGTACGCAGGAAAGTATTAATGGCCTTTGCCGAAAAAAGGGCCTCCCTTTTTGTAGATCATACCGGGTTAAGTATTGAGGCTTGGAATGAACTGCCGGGCGGTCTGACCCCCGAAATCTGGAGGAAGTTGGGGATGCAGGGCTTTTTGCGGCTGATGCAGTATGAAACTAACCGGCAGGCCACGCTGCGCACCATTATCGGGTATTGCTGCAGCCGGCGCATTCGTATTTTTGAGGCTAAAGTGCGGGGAACCGTAACTACCCAACCGGAGGGTTCCGAGGATACCTGGGAATGCCTATTTATCCCCAGTGGTTTCGACAAGTCTTTGGCCGCTATGACGTTGGATGAAAGAATCAAGGTAACAGCGCGGGCTGAAGCTGCCCGGGAATTTAAAAAATTCTTGGACCACCAGGTGGTGAGAACATGGTGAATTATGACAAGTTAATTGCTGAATTGGCTCATGAAATTCGGGCCAAGAAAATTATTCCGTTTGTTGGCGCAGGTCTTTCCCGCAACCTGGGCCTGCCGGAATGGGAGACATTGATGGCCAGAGTGGCCGAGGACCTGGATATTGACCCGGACATTCTGGCCCTGCACGGGGATTTTTTGCAAATTACCGAATACCATATCATATGTCACGGCGGTAGTAAAAACCGGGTTAGCAAAATTATTGACCGCAATTTGCGCTCCATAGAAGTGGACATTGCTGCCTCCCAGGTGCACAAGTGCCTGATTGACATGAATTTCCCCAAAATATACACCACAAATTTTGATGAAATGATCGAGATGGCTTTTCGATACCATAATGTGCCCCATTTTCCCATCGCCACCCTGGATGATATAATGAACGCCCCGGATAACGTGACCCAGATTGTCAAGTTTCACGGCACTTTGGACCTGGATGAAACCTTGGTCATCAGCGAAACCGACTATCACAACCGGATGGATATGGAAGGGCCGCTTGACATTAAGCTGCGGGCGGATTTGTTGGGTAAAACCGTTTTATTTTTGGGATACAGCTTCCGGGATTTGAATATCCGGTATATGTGGAGCAAATTGTTTAAAATAATGCAGAACAATTGCAAAGCATACATGGTTACCATGAAACCCAACTATGTTTTTGAAACGGTTTACGGGAAAAAAGGGATGAAAATTATTTGCCTGGATTCCGATGATTTTTCGGTTGATTTTACCAGCTTTATGACCGACCTGCGTGACCGTGTGCTCGGGGTAGTAAGATAAAGCGGGATATGCATACCAGGCTATGAGCATTGTTTGGCGGTTAGAGCGGCCAATCCGATTTATTGATGTGCACCGAACTCCCCTATAACAAACTCTTTTGGGATATGCAGCACAGTTTTCATCAACACATCACAAGCTCTTAAACCGACCTTCACTTACAAGGATGTGCTCGGGAGTTTCCAAAAGTGCCAAAGGCACATTGAAAACTCCCTCAGGGCTTCAATGTAGTGCTACTCAATATGGTTCAGGATATGCACTGTACTATTGTCGGTATCAATTATCAGGTTGGCAGGAATCTGAATATAGAGGACCTGTTGCTCATGATAGAAAAAGCCCTTACTTTGCATAAATAATCCTTCACCTGTGAATTGGGCAAACGTAAAATCATGATTAAAGCGGACCATATCCACATGTTTGGGTTGGGGCGGGATGATCTCCAACCGGTTTTCTATAAGCCTAACCTCCGGCGGATTGGCCACTGTGATTTTGGAAAATGGAGAGGCGGTTGTATAGTTTGCTACGTCTACCTGGCCATCGTTTACGTCCTTTTGTTTAACTGCGATCATGACGTTATAGTTCTGGTTCCCTGAGGCAGTTACAAGCAAGTGTTCCTGATCATATTCAAAACTCCACTGCTTGTTTATTGTGGCATCCTCATATTCCTCCAGCCGGTTGTCATAAATCGCACTGTAGAATTTATTTAAATGACTATCATATTCTACCCGAGGACTCTCCTCAGTCGCATTCGGGCCCGGGCCCGGCATTGGCTCGCCCGGTTCGGCAATAGCATAGAACACTGGGACAGAGACAAGCAACAAAGCCAGATAAAGAATCAGCACCGGCCGGGTCTTGTTAATAGGGATGCGAATTTTGCTAATCATATTAAAAACAAAAACAATAATGACTAGCATAATTACCAGGTTAAGTATAGAAAAAAGCATCGTCATTATTTTCTGACCTCCATTCGATTAGAAAATAGAATGACACATCCATTAAGAAGGGCCGATACCAGGATAACTTTCAGGGCGAAGAGTGCCTGGGAACTCTCTTTGGAAAAGAATTCAATGGCGGTAATCAGTGTCTGGGCCTGACCGGTGCTTCTGGCCTCCACAAACAGGGTGCCAAAAAACAGGACCGGCAGAAGCACAATAAAGACCCGGTTTCGCTGCACCAACATACCGGCAAAATATCCGATGCTGCTTGTAAGTACAGCATAGAGTGTAGTGGCAAAGATGCCGGTTAACAAAGACAACGGCGCGATCCAAAAACCGGAACCTGTATCCACACCGTTTTGGGTGTAATACATTACCACGCGCAGCAGTATACCGCATAAAGTGGCCGTAACACCGCCCGCAACTGCAGCGGTCAAAAGGAACGCTATGCTGGAAAGGTGGCTGCTTACCCGGTTTGAGATAAAGGTAAAGTCCATCTTAAATCCGCTGCCGGCCGTATTGATACCGATACCCAAGGCCCAAATTAATGTAAACACGATGATTAAATCACCGGAGATATACTTTATATTATAAATTATACCATTAGAATCGCCGCCTGAAGTACCCACACCACCGTTGAGGGAGAGCAGAAACGCCAGCAACTGAACCGCAATGAGAATGACAAACATACCGGCGTTTGCTTTTATTTTGTAGCGGTACTGCGTCTTCGCCACGGACACCAAGTTAGTTTCTGTCAAAAACATCATCGATCCCTCCTTCGTGCTTCGCTGTAAGGTACACACAGAGATCATCAATAGGCACTGATGAAATCTCAAGCCCCTTGAGGCGGGCCTTTTGCAGCTCTTCTTTTGTGTATTGATTGCGCACGGCGATATAAAGACTGTCTTTACCCAGTTTTTTCCGGTAGAAAACTTCGGTAATTCTTGTCATTTCCGCAATGATATCTTCTTTACCCTGCAGCCCGACGGCGTACTCGCTCAGCTCATCGACAGGCAGATGCAGGTATTTTGCACCGTCTTTAATCAACAAAATATCACTTAAAATATCATTAAGTTCATTTAAAAGATGGCTGGAAAGAATGATCGAGCGCGGATGCTGCATGAAATCTTTGAGCAAGGCCCGGTAAAAATCCTTCCTTACCGCCACATCCATACCTGTGGTGGGTTCATCAAAGATGGTTAGCGGACAGCGGGCAGCCAGGCCAACAATCATATTAAAAGTGCTTCTCATGCCTTTGGAAAGTTTGCTGTGGTATTGTTTCGGTTGCAAATTAAAATATTCAAACAGTCCCATAGCCAGTTTATGATCCCAGTTTGCATAGAACCTTCCCGCAGATTCCAGAATATCAGTAAGATACATTAACTCAGGCATGGCCATGTTATCGTCTATAAAAATCATATTGGCGGAAACCTTAACACTGTTAAAGGGGTTTTCTGCAAAAACTTGAATACTGCCTGTGCTGGGGAGTAAGTATCCGGCAATAATTTTTAAAAGGGTAGTTTTCCCCGCGCCGTTACGTCCGATCAGCCCGGTTATTCCTTCTTGTGCCAGCGTAAAAGACAGGTTATTAACCGCCCTGGTTGACCCAAATGTTTTAGTCAACTCATTGCATACAATTACGTTCACTGTGATTTCTCCTTTCGCAGCTGAAGATTAGCTGTTCTAATTATTTCAATTAGCTGCTCTTCATCGACGTCCAGGCGCCCTGCTTCAGCAACCAACTCCAGCGCCAGCTGCTTAATGTTCTGGTTGATCCGTTTACTGCGAATGGCCTCGCGGGCATGAGAAGACACAAACATGCCAAGCCCCCTCTTTTTATATAAAAGGTTTTCATCTGCTAAAATGTTTAATCCCTTGGCTGCGGTAGCCGGATTAATATTAAACATGTCGGACAGCTGGTACTGCGAATACATTTTTTCATCGCTTTGGATATTGCCGTTTAAAATCTCCATTTCCAACCACTCCGCAATTTGTACGTAAATTGGTTTTAAACTGTCTGTATTCAACAACCAGCGTTCACCTCCGCCGCCGTGTAATATAGTACATTACTGGTGTAATGTACTATATTACACCTTGATTTCTCTGTCAATAGAAATTTTACCAAGGATTTGATGAGACAGCCCTTGTCTACTTTTGCGGAGGAAGCTCACAAATACTTAAAACTTGTTTTAAAGATTCTGAATATTATGTTTGATTAAATAAAATTGTTCAATTATACTTAAAAGCAAACAATACTTAAAATATAAAATTGGGGGAAATTCATAATGAGGCTTCAGATGAAGGTTGCTGTGGTTACAGGAGCCGCTTCAGGTATGGGAAAAGCTATCGCTGAACTTTTTGCAAAAGAAGGTGCTAAAGTAGTCGTTTCAGATATTAATTTAGAAGCAGCTAATGCAACAGTCGAAGATATCAAGTCTAATGGTGGGGAAGCAATATCAGTATTAGCCAATGTTGCCAAAGAAGGAGATATACAGAATTTAATTAATACGGCTGTCGAGACGTATGGCACTTTAGATATCCTGGTTAATAATGCTGGGATTATGGATAATTTTGAACCTGCCGGGGATGTTAAAGATGATAACTGGGAACGTATCTTTGCTGTTAATACAACGAGCGTAATGCGTGCGACACGTAAAGCATTACCTATCTTTTTAAAGAAACAACAAGGGATAATTGTTAATATTGCCTCAGTAGGCGGATTATTTGGAGCGCGTGCAGGTGCGGCTTATACAGCGTCTAAACACGCAGTTATTGGATTCACTAAAAACACTGGTTTTATGTATGCCCAAAAGGGTATTCGTTGTAATGCAATCGCACCAGGTGGCGTTGAAACAAATATCGGATCTACTATGACCAATATTAATGAATTTGGTATGGGATGCACAGCACCCGGAATGGCTGTTAACCCACGTATGGGTAAGTCGGAAGAAATCGCTAAATTAGCCCTATTTCTTGCCTCAGATGAATCAAGTTTTGTTAACGGAACGGTAGTAACCGCAGATGCTGGTTGGACTGCGTATTAAATAAACAGTATGGAGTATCTTATTAGGGTTAGCTTTGAACATAAATTATTTTACAAATTTGCATTAATAAGTCCCACCTCAATAGAGGTGGGACTTATTAACGCCAGTAATCGGATACTTACGTTCATTAAGGCTATCTAAAGTATTAGAACTTTCATAGAACAACTTATTTTAGCCTCGTTTAATAACAGTTAATAGCATTTTAAAATTTTCCTTGGCCTCTAAGCTGTGAGGTATGTCTGCAGGCATTATTATCGTCTCTCCTGCCTTTACTACATACATATTGTCACCAATTGTTATTTCTCCCTCGCCGTCTAACATTTGTACCATGGCGTCACCGGGAGTAGTATGTGTACTTATGCCTTCACCTTGATGAAGTGCGAATAAAGTAATTGTTACTGATGGCAACTGTGTAAGTGTCCTGCTTACTACCTGTCCATCCTCATATTTTACCAGGTCTTTTAAAATTAGTGCTTTAGAAAATTCAATATTTTTTACTAGTTGCATTTAATTACCCCCTTAGGTTTATTGTTATATTTTTTTATTTTTATATGTATTAAATTATAACAACCCAGTAATGACCAATAAAAGCTGACACCATGTGGTCTTACCACATATTAGTGCTTCTTTTGATTTTATTTGTTTTTTTGTTTTTGCAGCTCTTCCAGTTCTGACTCTAATTCTTCAAGCTCCTGAACCTGTGCGGGTTTAACAGAGTGAAAGGGCCAGCGTTTTTTAACATCCTCAATTTTGCTTTTCACTACAGCGATGCGCTCATCTAAGCTTTCCATTGTTTTAAATCCTCCTATTTCATTATTTATGTATCATAGGTATTGTCTTTCCAATTTCAGTCACGCTTGAGCTTGATAGAGTACCAATACCACGGCACTGCCGAAACCCGAGAACTCCTGGAAAATGAATACCTTAAATATGCAAGCAGGCGCTAACATTTTCTATTAATGTCCCTTGACTGATCTTACTTTCTTATTTTAAAAAAAGGACATGCCATATATTGACATTTATTATTATAAGATAGTAAAATATTAAAGTCGCTCTATAAAGAAGGAGGAATTCGTTTGACCGAAGAATTAATTAATGAAATACTTGAAAGTATTGGCTTAGAAAAAATTGAATACGAAAATGAAAAAACAGAAGGCGTATAGGCAAACGCCTTCGTTTTTTTATTATTAAATATACCAAAATTAAAAAAGTAAATACTGATACCAATACCCTAAAATAATCCATCTAGTGGGTTACTAAGCTTAAAAAATGCTCATTAAGATTTGGCTTTAAAAACTCCAAGGGTATCTTAAATTCAGGCATACCGGCCGCATAAGGTGCAATTTCGTATTGACCAAAACAAATCACCAAATTATCCCCGTCAAGGTAAAAATCCTGTTTATCGGAGATGGACTTAAAGCCCATGTCGCCTTCAAAGTACATGCCATCGCCCTTTTGAATGTTTAATTCAATCTGCCGATTAATTTCCTGGTTAATGATTGATTTGTAATCAACGTTTGCTATAAATATGTCAGGTAGATTTAATAACAGGTCATTTTGGGTATCAATGTTATAATAATTTTTCCAAGACATGCCATGCGCGCCACCGGTAAACTCATAAGTCACCACTGACAAAGACAAAACGCTGCCGGTGGTCGCTTGATCATATTTGACAAACAATTCCAAAGGTATTAAAGGACGTCCGCTGCTCTTTACGTAATCTTCATAATCCTGCACAGTTTTAACCATATCCGCTTTAGCTCTGTTGAACTGCTCCATAATCTGCTGGTTTATTTGCTTTTGCCAAGCAGTGTTTTTAAGACCGGAGACAATAGGAATTTGCGCGTTTATTGTTAATGTAGCGCTATTGAATTTTATTTCTTCGGTTGTTACATGGGGGAAAGGGGTCGGCGGTACATCGCCTGGTTTATAAACCAAAACGCATTGGGTAGGCTCATGCCATTCCACAGTATAGCCCAAAGCTTCCGCCACCCAACGCGCCGGCAGGTAATAGCGGCCGCTCTTTACAAGCGGCGCTACGTCCATAGCAACAGCCTTATTGCTTACCAATTGGGCTTGTGCGCTGCTATCTCCCTGTCGGTTAGTAACCATTAAGGATTGGTCTCCAGCTTTCAAGCTAATGCTTATCATAGTGCGGTCATTTTGATAGGTTAATGTAGCGGTTCCGGAACCTTTATCCCACTGGATATCTTTGTCCGCCACACCCAGTGCCCGCGCCAAAAACCTTATCGGCACATAGGTTCTACTATCAGCACTAAACGGGGACGCATCCATAGTTAACACCTGGTCATTTACTTTATATTTGGTGTTTACCAGCTGAAAAACCGCATTGCTTGTTGTAGCTGCCATAGCGCCACTGGCTAAACATAAACTAATACACCCGGTAATAATGCATACCAATATTCTTTTCATTAGATTGCTCCCCTTCATTAATGGATAGGATAGGATAGGCTATTCTATTAATATTGTTAAAGCCAATCTTCATCGCCTTTCCTATTCTTATATGGATTATCAAACCCTTCTTGTAAAATTAACATAGATTATGATTTTTTAACATGCTTTTAGGTAAAAATGCTGGTATATTTAATATCGGTCGATCTTTTTTTATAACTAAATGAAATCAGGTGGTAACTTGTTTTTTAAGAAGAAGGATGTGTTTTTTGAATTACTTATGCAGAGCGCCCTTAATTTAAAAGAGGTCTCCCTGCTGTTTCAGGAACAAATGAATAACCTTGTAGATTCATGCAACTTCGCGGAAAACATTAAACTCTTGGAAAACAAGGGCGACGAGCTGACTCATAAATTAATTAATGCCCTGGAAAAAACATTTATCACTCCCATTGAAAGGGAAGACATCCTCGGCCTAGCCATAAAACTAGACGATGTGGTGGACGGTATGGAGGAATGCGCTGATCGGTTGGACCTGTACTGTATGACTGAACCGGATGATTACTTCAAACTGTTCGCCCAGATGATCGTCAATTCCGCGGACGAAATTGTGGCCGCTATGGCCTTGCTGGAACAAAAGAAATTAAAGGAGATCCAAAGGCACGTACATAGGATTAATGAACTGGAAAATGAAGCGGATCAGCTGCTTAGAGAGGGTTTGCTTATTCTATTTCAGGAGGTTAAGGACCCCATTATAATCATCAAGAAAAAAGAAATTTACGAGTTGCTGGAAAAAATCACTGACTCCTGTGAAGACGTGGCCAATATCCTTGAAGCGCTGCTGATGCGCAACTCGTAAGGAGAAACAATGCCCATGGAAACAACACTAATACTGGTAGTTGTTGTAGTAATTATGGCGCTTTCGTTTGATTTCATAAATGGTTTTCATGATACCGCCAACGCTATAGCCACGTCGGTATCCACTAAAGCATTGACACCACGCAAAGCCATTATATTGGCCTCCACTATGAACCTGGTGGGTGCACTAACCTTTACCGGAGTGGCCAAGACTATCGGGGGGAAAATCGCCAACCCTTTTGAACTGGAAAACGGCCTGGTTGTTATCATGGCAGCATTGCTGGCCGCCATTGCCTGGAACTTAATCACTTGGTATTTCGGCATTCCCAGCAGTTCGTCCCATGCCTTAATCGGCTCTCTCGTCGGTGCGGTTATTGCCGCCGCAGGGCTTTCCAGTGTGAATTTCACTGGTTTACTTACCATTTTGCAAGCGCTGATTATATCGCCTCTTGCCGCCTTCAGTATTGGGTATGTAATAATGTCCTTGCTAAGGTTCATATTTAAAAATTTCAACCCCCAGAAGGTAAACCGGGGGTTTAGGTCCATGCAAATAATAACAGCGGCTTTTCAGGCTTTTAGCCACGGTACCAACGACGCCCAGAAATCAATGGGTATTATAACCTTTGCCCTGATCGCCGGGGGCATGCAACAAACGCTGGACGTACCGCTATGGGTAAAAGTTTCTTGTGCCCTGGCAATGGCCCTGGGTACATCCATTGGTGGATGGAAAATTATTAAGACCGTGGGGTCAAAAATTATCAAGCTGCAGCCCATCAGCGGCTTTGCTTCGGATTTAACATCCGCCTCCATTATTATCGGCGCTACCCTGCTTGGCCAACCCGTAAGCACGACCCACGTGATATCTTCCGCTATCATGGGTGTAGGCTCAGCTAAAAGGCTGTCCTCTGTAAAATGGGGCACCGCCCAAAAAATAGTCACCACCTGGGTGATTACCCTGCCCATAACCAGCTTACTGGCAGGTTTAATATACTTGTTTATTGACCTTCTATTTTAAATAGGTCGCCAGACTTCTGCCCCATCTTGCCCACAAAGCACTTAGCACTGACTAAAGATTAAATACATCTGATTAAATACAACACAAAAACTGTTAATCCTTTATAAATGTACAAATCATGCAATCCAGCCAGCACCAGCTCTGATTACCATGCAGGCTAGTCAGTAGTGGAAAAATGGTTTAAATTACGGACATGTGGTAAAATATTACTGGTGGCAATAATCTTTTGATTTTGGTCTTTATTTCTAGCCAAAATAGTCCATCCTCCATTGATTGAAATTTTATTCAATGCATTTTAACATAAGCTACTGCTTTTGCCAACAAAAAAACCAAACCAATGTACTAACCAGTGGTTTGGTTTTATTAATGCAGATGAATATTTATGTTTAAGTGATTTTAAAGAAGGGAAATAGACATCCTACGATTAAAAAGAAGTATTAAATCCTTAAAGGCTTGCTTGGATCAAGGTATTAAATAAAGGGGTGGAATTATTATGATTAGTATTCGGGAAACTGACCTGCCAGGGATAGGAAAAAAGTTCCAAGTTGATTCGCGAAGTGGAGATAAACTGGTAATTATAGTCCATGACGATGGGAAACGTGAAATGCACCACTTTGACGATAGTGATCCGGAAGATAGCATATCCATGGTTACTCTTGATGATTCCGAAGCACGCCGTGTGGGAGCTATTCTTGGGGGCATGGTTTATATGCCCAAGGCTCTAGAATCGGTGGATGTGGCTTTTGATGAGATGGTTATTGAATGGTTCAAGGTTGAGCCGGAAGCTAAAGGGGTTGGCAAAACAATCGGTGATCTTCATATTCGCAAAAGAACCGGGGCAGCTATAATTGCTGTGATCATGAAGGGAGATCAGGCAAAAGTTATAAACCCCGGGCCCGAGCAGTGTATCAACAAAGGAGCTACTCTTGTTGTTCTGGGTGAAAGGGGACAAGTTAAGGCATGTAAGCGATTGATTAACGATGGGAGTATGTAAGTAAATGGAACAATATATTCTTTTTGAAATTGGCATTGCCATTTGTATTATTGCCGCTGCGGGCCTTCTAGCTACCCGCTTGCGGTTTTCCATAGTCCCATTGTTAATACTGGCCGGATTGGCCGTGGGACCGCACATGCCGCAGTTTTGGATTATGGATTTAAGCTTTATTAAAAGTGCCTCTTTAATAGAATTTATGGGCCAACTTGGTGTTCTTTACCTTATGTTTTACCTTGGCCTGGAGTTTTCAGTGGGGCGGCTTTTTAAGGCGAGCCGTGCCATCTTAAAGACCGGTTTTATATATATGGCAATCAACTTTACAATAGGAATTTTATTTCCTGTTTTATTAGGTTGGCCGCTTAAGGAAATATTGGTGGTGGCCGGGATCATGACAATATCATCCAGTGCCATAATCGCTAAGGTTTTGGTTGAACTGAGACGGGCCGCCAGACCTGAAACAGAAATGATTCTGGGCCTGATGATGTTTCAGGATGTTTTTGTAGCCATATATCTGTCGATAGTCTCTGGACTCGTTTTAACCGGTTCAACATCGCCCGTATTGGTTTTAAAGTCTACGTTGGTGGCTTTAGGATTTATGTTAGGAGTATTGTTATTAGGCCGTAAATTAATATCCTTATTGAATCGTCTGCTTAATATTCCCTCGGATGAAGTGTTTATGCTGGCTTTATTTGGTGCTTTAATTTCATTAGCAGGATTCTCGGAATCAATACATGTTGCCGAAGCCATAGGGGCTTTACTTGTGGGGCTTGTCTTGGCCGAAACTGAACATGTTGAACGGATAGAGCATTTGGTTGTACCTTTTAGAGATTTTTTTGGGGCCTTCTTTTTCTTTAGTTTTGGGTTAAGCATAGACCCGTTAGCATTAACCGATGCCGTATGGCCTGCAGTAATAGCCGTATTGCTGACGGTTATTGGCAATTTTGTTTCCGGCATGATTTCCGGGCGAACATCGGGGTATTCCCACCGTGCTTCTGTCAATATTGGGTTAACCATCACCTCCAGGGGAGAATTCTCTATTATTTTGGCTGGTCTCGCAGCTACCGGAGCTTTGTTACCCATCCTACAATCATTTGCTGCCCTGTATGTATTGATTTTGGCGGTATTAGGACCGCTGTTAACCAAAGAGTCCAAATGGATTTATTCTAAATTAGGCCGTTTGTTTAAATGGCCTGCCATAATAGATAAAAGTAAAAGAAAACAAAAGGGTAATATTGCTGCTGAAAATTAGTAAAAAGAAAGTATGCTTTTAGCGCGTGCCGCTAAATATATCTGCCAGGCACAACGCCGTGGTTAATAGAAAAAGCCCTTTCTAAGCATTAGAGTAGCGTTGGGGAAATATTTTAGTAAACTAAATGGTTATGATATTCCTAATTATGTTCCCTTATAACAATAAGTAATTTAACAAACTTATGTTTGCAAAGCGAGTGCTACTTCTTAGAAGAAAAGGCATTAAACATGTGCTTATTGCAGCAGGGTGAGGCGTCGTCGTTGCCGCATTGAGGTCGGGGGCGCGGTTGCGTTCCCACGCAGGCTACCGCGCGCGCCCTTCCACCAAGCTGCGGAAGCTTAGTGAACTATACAGAAGTCTTAAACGTTCCTAATTGCTCTTTCCTCTGCCTCCCGCCTGACGGATTCCGGTAGCAGGTCGCCGACCCGGCCGGTGGCAAGGCAGATATGGGTATCTGCAGCACCGTAATAAACCAGAATTTCGTCCTCTGCGTCCAGTTCTTCCTTGTCATTCGCCGGCACCGCACCGCAGGTGAAAACAACATTTGGCACCCAGCTTTCCCCTTCCTTCCCGATCTCGTATTCGGTTTCAGGAGAGAGAACCGGATTCGGCGAGCGGTAGATCAAACACTCTGGATTGACAAGGTCGACCAGGACAACGCCCAGACGATACACTCTGTTCCGGTCGACGCCGTGGTAAATCAGCAACCAGCCGTATTTGGTCTTGATGGGCTGGGAGCCCGCTCCTATCTTCAGGGAGTCCCACATCCATCCCGAACGTGGCCCCAGGATGATGGAGTGCTCTATTTTTGGCGCCGGAAACTCCAGCTTATCCAGTTGCAGCACCCATATGCTGGGCTCTATCCGGTGGTAAATAATATACTTACCATTTATTTTTTCTGGAAACATTATGGCGTCTTTGTCCCAAATGTCTTGGAAGGCAAGGCCCTTTCTTTCCCACTTGTCAAACCTCTTATTCAAGAAGTCATCCAGCCCGATGGCGGCGGCTGAAATCTGTGCGATGACACCGTCGTAGGCAGTGTAAAGCATATATATCTTGTTGTCGATGAAGACTACCCGGGGGTCTTCAACACCTTTTTTTTCCGTCCTGTCCTGGGGCATGAACACCGGCTCCGGCAGCCTCTCCAGTACTTTGTAGCCGTCCGTCACGGCCAGCCCAATACGCGACACATCGTCATCACCGTGCGCCCTGTAGAGAAGGTAAACTTTATCTTTTACCCGTAAGGCCGCTGTGTTTAAGACATATTTGCTTTCCCACGGGTGCTCTTTGATTGGACTCAGCAAAGGGTTGCCCGCGTGCCTGACGAGTGGCTTCGCCGGCGGGTAATCCTGCGATTCCTGCACCACAACATTCACATCTCGTGGCTTTAAGCCCAGAAAAACGTCTAATAGGTTTTCGCTGGCTCTGCCCTCACCGATGAGCTGAATCACCATTTTCATGATCTCGCCGGGGTCATACCCCAGCTCTGCATATATTTCCTCAAGGAAGTCATGGTTGAACCACTTTTCCTCGACGTGGCTGGAAATCGGAGTGGGGACGCCCTTTCCGCCCTTGTAGCTGTAGCTGGCCCAGCTCCATACCGAGCACGGCAGAAAAGTGCCGTCGGTAAGAACCTGGCTCAAACCGTAGCCATCGCACATCATTTTAATCAACCGGGCCTTTTCGTTTTGGCCGGCATCCGCCAGACGCAGTGAAAGCGCCCGGAACTGGCTGACCAGCGCGCGGTGGTGGAAGTTTTCAAATATATTGTGACCAGAGAAGGCAATGGTTTCGTAACGCCCAACTAGTGAGTTGATGATCTTGCCACCCAAATTTTTCCTCTCTTTGGCGTAAGTTCTCCAGAGGATATCGTAGTTTTCGGCCATCATGATGTGCCTGGCTACGAAGAGGATAAAGCGCAGCCTCGGATAGTCCCCGCCCATCCCCTTGTTCAGGGGCTTGACTAGAATCCTGGAAGCAAGCTTGTTGAAGTTAGAGATATTCCCCAGTTCCACTAGGCCACTCAGTACCTTTTCGCCCACAACGATGGGACTGACCTCTACCTCGCCCATTTCGTCGGGCCGCAAATTGTCTAGAATCCACAGCAGCGACCGGTCCCTGTACTTCCTGGACTCAACCCGGTTGGCCAGGCTGACGACATCTCTGACGTCCATTTTATTAATCAGTTCCCTAGGGGTCTTACATCCTGCCGGGATCATGATATTGAGCGGCGGGAACCGGAGCAGCATCTCCCGGAAGACCTCGTCCTTAATGGAAAAAACCAGGGGAGAGTGGAAAAGTCGGAAAAGGCCGTCTGTGATCTGCCCGATTCCTTCCTCTGTATATAGGTCCCCTGGCAGCAATCCTTCCATCGTTTTTTCCAGCTCGCTCATGAATTTTTGCATGCACTGGATAATCGTTTCTGAATTGGCATCTTCCGACGTTCCCAGCCCGTCGCGAATAAAGCCGCTGAAGGCCTCCTGGTAGCGTGACTGGAGGCGGTTGAACATTTCTTCCGCATACACAACCTTGCCGCTCCGCCCCTCTATTCTTTTGGGCAAGACCGTGGGTATTCCTGGTATGAATTCTAAATAATGAGCCGGAATGAGGGAAGGCTTCGTTTCCAGGTCCTTCTGCTGCCACAGCTGCATAAACTGCTCCCTCAACCTCAAAAAATCTTTTCTTTGTTCTTCTGCCGACGCCAATTCACTTGGAATAATAAAACAGATATTGACATTCTTGACGCCTTCCAGTTGTTCCTTAACGGATTGAATGTACTCAATGCAGCTGGACACCCTCCCGCTGAAAGCAAAAGTGAGTGCGCTTAGGATATCGTCTCTGCATACGCCAGTGACAAACCAGTACTTCAACAGCAGGCGGTAGACGATCTCGGCCCAGGTCTTCCCCCCTATTTTGAGATCTTTGTCCGGTACCGACTTGATGTCCCCTATTCCTTCGTAAAGATAGTCGTAGTAAGTGGTATCATAAAGGTTCTTGTGCTGGATGAGGCTGTCTCTAAACAAGGTAAGGTCCCGGGTAGAGTAGGTTGGCTCATAGGGCACATCATTGGTCTTGCGGCCATAAATATCAAGCGTTTTGGTGATCACCCTGCTGCCGCTCCAGTAGTCGGCATCCCTCTTGATACATTCAAACAACGACCTGGCGTTTTCCTTGAAAACGTAGTTTAATTTTTCAAACGAGACTTTTTCCAACCTGGCGCCTATTTCCACCTCGCAGATTTTTTTGTTCCATAGCATAGCCCGGCTTACCAACCAGGGGTCGATTCCGAACCCTTGCGTGTGTTCGGTCCAGAATTTTATATCGGTACAAAAGTCCTCCACGGTATCGTGGGATATGGCATAAATACCACCTAAAGACCCCTTGAGGTTGTACCCGTAAAATACCTCCAGCAGCGGGGCCAGGAACAAGCTTCCCAAAAGTTCCTCAAAATAGTGCCTCCGGGAAGATGTCATCACGAAGTCATATTCTTTCCTGATGGGCTCGATTAGGCGACTGATCCAGTCAGGCTGCAGACCCCTGCCTTCCTCCCGCACCAGATCGGCCGCAAAAATAACCGCGTCCGCTTCGAGCACATCGGCTATCTCCAGTATCGCCCTGATGCTGGCCCC
>JAENYQ010000045.1 GCA_016841675.1 Desulfotomaculum sp. | reverse complement strand
TTCGTTTATCGTGGTGCGGGTACGCATGGTAATTCTGAACGAAGTGAAGAATCTAGATCCTTCGCTAACGCTCTTAGATGACAGCTCTCCCCCCGCGGTGCACAATTGTTTATTAAAAATGTTTATCTCATCAATGGGGATTACTGAGTAAAGGGAATAATCATGTATTTTTTTTGTAAGTTTGGGTATCTTTTAGCACACCAAACCCCTGGTTAAAATGATTGGGAGTGCTTTCTATTTTAAGATATAATAAGGTTAATAATCTACCACAGGGAACACGGGGGAATACCATGCCGGAAGAACTGTTTGCAGATGTGCTGGTTGAGGTGCCCGGCATAAGGCCGGAACGAGCTTTTCAATACCGGGTGCCCCAAAATATGGCGACATTGCTTGGGATCGGGCAGCGCGTCATAGTACCTTTCGGCGGACGCCGGGTAACCGGTTATATTGTCGGGCAAGGTAACAAGCCTCAAACAGAAGATGTCAAAGATATCATCGAACTGGTTAGTGTTAAACCACTATTTGATATTGAACAGCTGGCTCTGGCCAGGTGGATGGGCAGATATTATTTTTGTGATACAGTTAAAGCACTTCAGGTTATAATTGCCCCGGCGCTTAATCAAACGAGGTCTAAACGAACAGTTCGCTATTATATTAATCATCGGTTGGACATGGACGCTTTGCGGGTGGAGTTGGCGCGGCGCGCGCCAAAAAGCCTGGCGGTATTGGAAGCGGTATTAAAGAATCCCGGGATGACCAGGCCTGGTCTGTCTGCAGCGTCCGGGGCCTCAGAATCGGTGGTGGACAAACTGGTTTCCAAACAGATGCTTAGGGTGGAGTACCATGTATTGCGCAGAGCACCATATCCCGAACAGGTTGAAGAAGATACGCCTACACTTACGCTCTCCGGGGAACAAAGAATTGCCGTCGATGAAATAGTTGCCGGGTTAACGGAAGCCAAGCACAGGGTATTTATGCTGCACGGCGTTACTGGCAGCGGTAAGACCGAAGTTTACATACACTGCATTGAAGAGACGCTGAAGAAAGGCAGGCAGGCTATTACGCTGGTGCCGGAAATATCGCTCACCCCGCAGATGGTTAAACTATACCGGGAGCGTTTTGGTGACCGCGTGGCTGTGCTGCATAGCCGCATGTCAGATGGCGAAAGATACGATGAATGGACAAGAATAGTACAGGGCTCAGCCCCCGTGGTTCTTGGAGCCCGGTCAGCGGTGCTGGCACCGGTGCCCGACCCTGGTTTGATCATCATGGACGAGGAGCACGAGTGGTCGTATAAGCAGGAAGAAACGCCTCGTTACCATGCCAGGGCAGTGGCCCTTTACCGGGCGCAAAAAATAAACGGGATCCTACTGCTGGGCAGTGCCACCCCTTCCCTGGAATCATATTGTCGGGCTTTGCCCGGTGGTGTTTATAAACTGGTTAATCTGGAAAATAGAATAGCAAACCGTAGTATGCCGGCGGTGCAGGTAGTGGATATGCGCGCTGAGACTAAGGCCGGCAACGGTGGCATATTTAGCCGGGTACTGCTGCAAAAGTTGCAGCATACGCTGAGCAACAAAGAGCAAACCATTATTTTTTTAAACCGCCGGGGCTTAAATACCCTGGTGGTTTGCCGGGAATGTGGAAATGTGGTGAAATGTCCCCGATGTGATGTTTCACTTACTTATCATGCAGATGGCAGGTTGCGCTGTCACTACTGCAATTACATGGTCATCGCGCCCCGGTTATGCCCGGAGTGCAGCAGCAAGCAGGTGGGTTATTTCGGCACTGGAACACAGCGGGTGGAAAGGGAATTAAAAACTGCTCTGCCCGAGGCCAGAGTGCTGCGCATGGACGCTGATACAACCACTCGCAAGGGTTCCCACCAGAAAATACTAGAGGCTTTCTCCGCTGGAGAAGCCGATATCTTGGTGGGGACTCAAATGATCGCTAAAGGACTTGATATACCGGGTGTAACCTTGGTAGGTGTAATTAATGCCGATATTACCCTGCACATGCCTGATTTTAGGGCAGCGGAACGTACATTTCAATTACTGGCCCAGGTGGCAGGGCGTACCGGCCGGGGAAATCTGCCGGGGGAGGTCTTGATTCAGACCTATACACCTGATCACTACGCAGTACAAACTGCTGCAAGACACAATTTCCTTCAGTTCTTCGAGCATGAGTTCGATTTACGCCGCAACATGGGTTACCCTCCTTTTTCCAAGATGGTCAGGCTGTTGGTGTATGGCAAGGACGAAAAAATGGTGCAGGAAGCGGCTGAAAAACTGCGCACCCGTCTAGATGACTTTACCCGAGTCCATAATGGGGGTAAAATATTAATTACCGGGCCGGCACCAGCACCTCTGGGCCGGTTAAAAGAGAACCATCGCTGGCACGTGGTGGCGTGGAGTTGTGATTATCGCAGATTGCGCTTGGTGCTGGAAGACATGTGGCAGAAAAATGCTTTTGCTCAGCCCGGCAAGGGATTACATTTGAGTATTGATATTGACCCCATGTCGCTAATGTGAAATTGATACTAATATGGAACTAAATCTTGGTTTCATCATTACATTATAATTAGTAATTTCTTTTTAAGGGAGGACAATTCGGTTGGCCGTCTACAAAATAGTTGAAGTGGGGGACGAAGTCCTGAGAGAAAGAGCCCCCAAAGTCATTAAACTTGGGCGCAATATAGAAAAATTACTGGACAACATGCGCGATACCATGTACGCCTATAAGGGGGTTGGACTGGCCGCACCACAAATTGGCGTTTCCAAACAGGTAATAGTTGTTGATGTGGGTGAAGGGCTGGTGGAATTAATTAACCCGACAATAACAGATATGGATGGCTCGGAAACCGATACCGAGGGTTGCCTCAGTGTGCCGGGAGTAATGGGCGAGGTAAGCAGGGCGGTAAGAGTCAGAGTCAAGGGTTTGGACCGCTCCGGTCACAATGTGGACATAGAAGCAGAAGGATTTTTTGCCCGTGCGCTACAGCATGAAATAGATCACCTAAATGGAATTTTATTTCTGGATAAAGCGCAGAATTTAAAAAAGATGTAACAATTGAGTAGTCAGGAGTCATTGCATAACCATTGTGCAACACTGTTAACTAAGAGCGGTAGCGATGGAGCTAGATTCTTCACTTTGTTCAGATTAAGCTTGTCATCCTGAGCGCAGCGAAGGATCTGGTTTTAAGATTCTTCGCTGCGCTCAGAATGACAGGCTTAATGACAAGGTTCTTTACTTCGTTGTATTCATAGCAATGACATGATGCTGACGCTGTACCACTTGCTGAGTTAACGGTATAAGCATGTTTTGGAATTTTTGACTACTGAATTTTGAAGGTCTGAATAGTAACCCAAAAATAAATTAAAATTCAAAAGTTGCTTTTAGGCTCTTTTCACTTGGACAGGTCTGGTTATGGAGGATTTTATGAAAGTTGTTTTTATGGGCACGCCCGATTTTGCACTGCCGTCGCTGTGTGCTCTGGTGAAAAGCGGCTACCGGGTGGAGGCTGTGGTAACCCAGCCAGACCGGCCGGGTGGCCGTGGCAAAAAAATGCGCCCGTCGCCGGTGAAGACTTATGCTCTGCAGGAGGACATCCAGGTATTACAACCTGAAAAACTTAGTGAGCCTGGTTTTTACCGGATTTTAAAGGACATTGAGCCCGACGCCATTGTAGTGGCCGCATACGGCCGTATTCTGCCCGACAGAATCCTGGCCTTGCCCCGCTATGGCTGCATTAATGTACACGCATCACTGTTACCGGCGTACCGGGGAGCAGCGCCCATTCACCGAGCTGTGATTAACGGGGAGCAGAAAACGGGCATTACCATCATGCAAATGGACGCCGGCTTGGATACCGGGGATATAATCATGCAGGACAGAGTGCTCATCGGTTCGGATGACACCACCGGTGATGTACATGATCGGTTGGCTGAACTTGGTGGCGGACTGCTGGTCTCGGCTCTCGAACTTATTGCCAGCGGCCGAGTTAGCCCGGTAAAACAGGACGGTGGTCAATCATCCTACGCGCATATGCTTTCCGGGGAAGATGAAGTAATCAACTGGGAGCGTGACGCCCTTTCGATCAAAAACCAGGTGCGGGGATTAAATCCCTGGCCGGTGGCCCGAACTTACCTAAGGGACAAACTGCTTAAGGTCTGGCGTGTGGATATACAAGATACAGAACGTAGGGTTGCCGGAATACCCGGACAGGTACTGCACGCTAGTGCCAACAGGGGCATAATTGTACAGACAGGCAGCGGCATTGTGATCATCAGGGAACTGCAGCTACAGGGGAAAAAGCGCATGAGCGTTGAGGACTTCCTTAAAGGTAATCCAATATCCGACGGGACAAAATTGGTGCCTTCCCTATAAAATTTAATAACTTATAAATACTATTATTATTGCGCCATCTTTATTCGTACAGGACTTAGTTGTCGCTGTACTAAATATTCTATGACCTATGCATTTATTAGATCTAAGTTTTTGTTTCATTGTATGAGGTTCTTGGGGAGTTGATGTTGGTGGAAAATCTGGTTCAGGTACATGTAAGGAAGCGGCTGTTTATCGGACTGTTGGGAACTTCCCTTGCGGTAGTCGGGCTTTTTGCAGTAGCCATTTGGTACCTGATTTTTAGCCCGGAGCAGTCCATATTCTATAAAATTATTTTACTGCTGCTGGCCGTTGGCCTATTGGCTGTTATACTACTGGCGGGGTTCGGTCTGGCCGGCATAGTTCTGACTATTGTGCGCTCGCGTCCTTTTGTACCGTTTCAGGGTCCGATGCGGGTGGCGCTGAACACATTTTTCCCTTTGGTTTTGGTGCTGGGCCGAATATTTCGCATCGACCTGGATAGAATTAAACGTTCGTTTATCGAAGTTAACAATAATCTTGTACAAGCCCGGGTAATTCATATAAAACCGCATCAGCTCCTTTTACTGGCACCCCACTGCCTACAAAACGGCACATGCCCACACAAGGTAACCGGTAATATAGACAACTGTCAGCGTTGTGGCCGGTGTAGTGTTAAAAAAATCCTTGAGCTGAGGGATCGTTACGGCATTAGGGTGGGTATGGCCACCGGAGGCACGCTGGCTCGCAAGTATATAGTGGATTACCGTCCCCGGGCGATAGTGGCCATTGCCTGTGAAAGGGATCTTACCAGCGGCATACTAGATGCAAACCCCATTCCCGTATTGGGCGTAACCAATCTCAGACCCAATGGACCTTGTCACAACACCGATTTTTCAATGGAACACTTGGAACAGGCAATACACTTTTTCATTGAGTAGACCAAAATGCAGTTGTTACCATAAAGATTATTCTCTGGGTATAAGTAGGTAAGAAGAGGAAACAAAACGGGATGTGATCGATTGTCTGGTGTTAAAAACCCCAGGGAGACGGCGCTGCGTATTTTGATGGACGTGGAGAGTAAAAAAGCCTATGCTAACTTGGCTCTAAGCGCTGCACTGGATGAAAACGAAAACGGCAAACTAGATCGGGCTTTTATAACCGAACTTGTTTACGGAACCCTGCGCACCTTGAACACACTGGACTGGGCCCTGGGCAAACACCTGCGCCGGCCGTTGTCCGGTCTGACCGTACCAGTACGCAATATTTTACGCCTTGGAACTTACCAGGTATTGTTTATGAATCGCATACCCGAATCTGCCGCTGTTAACGAAGCGGTTAAATTGGCCCGCCGTTACGGTCACGCCGGCACGGTTAAGTTTGTCAACGGTGTGCTGCGCAACCTGGTCCGCAGCGGTACTGAACTTGATTATCCCCAACCGGGTAAAGAACCGGTTGAATACATATCCTTGCGTTACTCACATCCCCAGTGGCTAGTCCGCCGCTGGCTGAAAGAATACGGTTTTGAGGAAACAGAAGCTCTGTGCCGGGTCAATAACCAACCGGCACCAAACACAGTACGGGTAAACACGTTAAAAACGGATACCGGCTCACTGCAGACTTTGTTGCACCAACAGGGTATTGAGACGGTAAAGGGTAAATATGCGGATAACTGTCTGCACCTTAATGGTTTTGTATCACTGGGTGCAATTACACAATTTAAAACAGGGCTCTTTCAGGTGCAGGATGAAAGCTCTATCCTGGTGGGACAGGCATTACGTCCAGAACCGGGTACGCGGGTAATTGACGTGGCTGCTGCCCCTGGCGGTAAATCGACTCACCTGGCTCAATTGATGCAAAACAGGGGGGAAATAATTGCCTTGGATGTGCATGAACACAAAATAAATTTGATTAAGGAAAACTGCCGGCGTCTCGGTGTTGAAATTGTACACGCTTGCCAGGGTGATGCACGAAAAATACCTGGCCATTGCTTAAGAAAAGGAGACCCCAGTATGTCTCCAACGGATGAATGTACTCAACTGATGGCGGATTATGTGCTGGTGGATGCCCCCTGCTCGGGGCTTGGCGTGCTGCGGCGCCGCCCGGATGCCCGGTGGCGCAAGGAAGAAACACAAATTTGGGAACTGGCAGAACTGCAGTTGCAGATACTAAACGCAGTCGATCGGGTGCTTAAACCGGGCGGGGTGCTGGTATACAGCACGTGTACCATCACCAGGGAAGAAAACCTGGGGCAGGTTGAGGCCTTCCTGGCTAAACACGGCGAATACGAGCTGGAACCGCTTACCGGGCTGCTGCCCGGAGAATTGGACCGCGACAACACTATGCAGAAGGGGTATTTGCAAATACTACCTCATATTCATGATGGTCTGGACGGGTTTTTTATGGCCAGGTTACGCAAGAAAGAGATATAAGGGAAAGGGATACATAAAAGCTTAATAACGTGATTATTTGACAAGCGAAACGTTGGGATATATATTGTCGTCAACGATTCAAAGGGATAGACGCACATGCCGCTGCGCGGCGCCATGAATTATGCCATTCAGAACGAGTAGGGGCATTCATACCCCCGCATCCTTAATACGGGCACCCGCAAGGGGTGCCCCTACGAATCGGGATGATAGACCTAAAGTTTATTTTCAGGGTAGACCAACATGCCGCTAACGCGGCACCATCGGAAGGATGAAAAGCCTGCTTAGATTGTCATTCCGAGCGAAGTGAGGAATCTAGATCTTTAAGATCCTTCGCTGCGCTCAGGATGACAAAACCCAAAGTTTATTTTCAGGGGGAACAATAGCATGCTTTCAACGTAGGGTATTGCTTAATAAAAAGGAATTGTTTCATGTAACGTAGAAAATACACCAAATATGCCGGAGGAGGTTGTATATGTCCGGATTGCCAGGTATCAGGGATTTGAGCCTGGCCGAACTGGAGAGAGATGTGGTACTGTTCGGCATGCCAAAATACAGGGCTAGACAAATCGCCCACTGGGTTCACGGCAGGGGAGTAAATAATTTTTCGGAAATGACCAACCTGCCTGAAGAGGCGCGCCAAAAACTGTTCGGCAGCTATGCAGTAACTCTTCCGGCTGTATTGGAGAAAAAGATATCCCGCGACGGGGACACAGTCAAATACCTGCTGGGCCTGACAGACGGCCAAGCGGTAGAAAGTGTGCTGATGAAATACAGGCACGGGTATTCCGCTTGTCTGTCCACCCAGGCAGGCTGCCGTATGGGCTGCCGCATGTGCGCTTCCGGAATCGGGGGTTTGGTACGCAATTTAGCTCCGGGGGAAATAATTGGTCAGATTTGGTCTATGCAGCATGATTCCGGACAGCGTATTGGCAGCGTTGTATTGATGGGATCCGGTGAACCGCTGGATAATTATGATGCCGTGGTCAAGTTTATTGAGCTGGTCGGTGCCCCTTGGGGGCTAAATATCGGCCAAAGACACCTAACTCTATCCACCTGCGGCATTGTACCACGGATAAAGGATTTAATGCTGCTGGGTTTGTCCATTACCCTAGCCGTTTCATTGCATGCACCGAACAACAAACTGCGCGACAAACTGTTGCCGATAAACAAAAAATATCCTCTGGAGCTGCTATTATCGGCCTGCCGCAGTTATGCCGAAGAAACCGGCCGCCGTGTTTCTTTTGAATACGCGCTTATGAACGGTGTTAATGACGGGGCGGAGCACGCTAAGGAACTGACCGGTATTTTGCGCGGTATCCATTGTCATATCAATCTGATACCGGCCAACCCGGTAACTGGCCGTGCTTTTAGCCGTACCGGCAAGCAGAGCACCCAATTTTTTCGTTCTCTGTTGGAAAAGGCAGGTTACCGAGTTACAGTGCGCAGGGAACTTGGTTTGGATATTGACGCCGCTTGCGGACAGTTGAAAAGACGAGTGCTGGTGCCTGACTGATAGAACCTGCAGGTTCTCGAATTTCGAACCTCGAACCTCAAATAATCGAGTATGGGATACCGGAACGAGGTGTAGCTAGATGGGTTTCTTTAGCGATTTGGAAGAAAGTCTAGAAAATTATATTAATAAATTATTTTTTAAAACCAGACCAGGGGCACAACTTCAGCCGGTTGATATTGGCAGGCAAATGGCCCGGGAAATGCGACGTAAGCGCCAGGCCGGTCTGACCGGTGTTTTTGTGCCCAATCGTTATGATATTACCATTGGTGAGAATGACTATACTGCGCTGGAACCGTTATTGGAACGCCTGGCTAATGAATTAAGGGATTTTATTACCGAAAAAGCAGCTGAAAAAAATTACGAGTTAGCCGGACCTGTGTTGGTTGAGTTTAAAGTTGATCAGGAACGGGATTTTTTAAGCGAGCGATTATATATAGAAGGGCATTACGACCAACTACCCGCTGAAGAAACGGAGACGCAGTATAAACCGCAGCGAGAAGATACGCAGCGGTTCATTCCAGTACGGGTTCCACAACAGTGGGACCCCACACCTACACAGGTAAGCAGGGTGCTGCTGCAGAATTCATCCGCTGGTCGTGGTGTGGAACAATATGAGATAAACGGAGAGTTTACTGTTATCGGGCGCAGGGAAACCTGTGACATATACCTGGCGGATGTCGGTATCTCCAGGAAACACGCTACCATTACCCGTTCAGGCAACCATTTTGTGATTAGCGACCAGGCCAGTTCCAATGGTACTTATGTGAACGGAATCAGGATCACCAGCAAGGTGCTGGAACCGGGTGACGTCATAAAAATGGGAAGCACCGTGTTAACCTTTAAATGAGTGTTCGAATTAGATCTGGCGCGGACTTTTCGAACATCCGATATAAGGTGGTATGATTATTTGAATATTATTGGTATTATGGACATTATCATATTTGTACTGCGGACAATTTTTTTGGTTTTAATATATGTTTTTATTTATATAATATTTATCCACCTGGTAAGAGATCTGCGTGATTTTGGAACGCAGCCCGCCGGGGAAACAGCTATTGCCTACAATATAGGCAAACCGGGTGCATCTACTGCATTTGTACGCAGCGACAGCGATGCCGCTGTATTGACAGTAGAGGCTGCCCCGGATGAGTATGGCATGGACGGAACGATGTATGAATTACTGTCCGGTAGCACCAGGCTGGGCAGGGGTGCGGAAAATGATGTGGTATTACCTGACCGGTTTGCCTCGAACAGCCACGCTGTCATTCATCTCCGCGGCGGACAATACTGGCTTGAAGACATAGGCAGCAGAAACGGTACGTTTCTCAACAGTATGCCGCTAACCAGTCCGGCAGTGTTGGCGAATAGTGACCAAATCAGAATAGGTGACATCATATTCAGGTTTGTGAGGTGGGACAATGCAGTGGAGCAAAATCACCGAACGCGGACCGGTCAGGTTGAGGAATGAGGATTCGCTCTGCACGTGCCCGGAACTAGGGCTATTTGCAGTGGCCGACGGCATGGGCGGGCATAAAGCCGGCGAAATAGCCAGTATGCTGGCCTTGAAAGCTCTGGAAAACCATTGCCGACAAAACCAAAACGGTAGTGGATGGCTCAAAGAACTGCTGGCGGAAGCAGTTGCAGCGGCCAATCAGGCTGTTTATGAAAATTCAAGGCAAAACCCGGAGCGGCGCGGCATGGGGACCACTATCACGGCGTGCCAATTTGGCGGACAAAACCTGTGGGTGGCCAACGTGGGAGACAGCAGAGCTCTGCTTTTGCGAAACGGTAAGATCAGTAAACTGACCAGCGACCATTCACTGGTTCAAGAGCTAATTAACGGGGGAGGCATTACTGAGGCAGATGCATTTAAACACCCCAAACGTAATGTACTAACCCGGGCCCTGGGCATTGCTCCGCTGGTGGAAGTCGATGTATATGAATATAGCGTCATTGCCGGTGACAGGATACTAATTTGTACTGATGGGTTATCCGCTTTTGTGGAAGAAAAACGCATCGGTGAATTGATGGGTTTATCCGTTGCTCCGGCAGCAGTAGTAAAGCTGCTTTTGGATGAAGCAATAACAGCGGGCAGTAACGACAATATAACAATTATTTACATGGCGGTGGAATAACTTGCGCGACCACGAGCGCAGTTTAGAAAGAAAGCTAATTATTATCGCATTTATCTATATTTTAATTGGAACGCTGGTGTTATATCTGCGTCAACCAGGTTCAGCAGGGTTATGGGCTCTGGCGGCGGCAGTGATCATGTTCGCCGGTTTTATGTCCTTCAGTCTAATCTGGCAATGTAGAAAGGCGCAGTACGACGTTTATATAGCGCCGATAATATTTTTTCTTGCCGGTACCGGAATGGTATTCCTGTTTCGACTGGAGCCTGCCTACGGGTATAGGCAGTTAGCCTGGGTGATTATTAGTCTGGCGGCCTTGTTTATTACTACAGCGTTCGGTCATCGATACCGTCTGCTGTCCGATTACAAATACCTGCTGGCTGTTGCCGGTATTGTAGCGCTGCTTTTGCCTATATTTTTTGGCATTGAATTGGGTGGGGCCAAAAGCTGGCTTGATTTGGGTATGTTTCACCTACAGCCATCTGAATTTGTTAAACTATTGCTGGTTTTTTTTCTGGGCAGTTACCTGGTGGAAAATAGAATGCGGGTAAAGGAAAGGGGACACAAAGGAATGTCCTCAATTGATGGGGGCAGGCAGTACATCCTGCCCGGTGTACAAGAATGGGGCCCGCTGCTGGGCATGTGGCTAACGGCACTGCTGGTGCTTATCTTTCAACGGGACCTGGGTACCGCCCTGATTTATTTTGGTACTTTTTTAGCGATGGTTTACGTGGCTACAGCCAGGTGGACATATATTGTGATGGGTGGTATTTTATTTCTAGCCGGTGCAGCAGCAGCTTTTTTTAATGTCAGTCATGTGCATACCCGGGTAGATATCTGGATTAATCCCTGGGCTTCACCGGAAGGAGCGGGTTACCAGATTATCCAGTCTTTACACGCTATCATTGCCGGAGGCATATTTGGTGCCGGTTTGGGCGCCGGTTATCCGAACTATATACCCGCTGTACATACCGACTTCATCTTTGCCGCCATTTGTGAGGAAACCGGCCTGCTTGGTGGGGTTGGAATTTTGATTTTGTACATGATCTTGGTTTATAGGGGCTTTAAAATCGCACTTTCAACACAAGATGATTATTCCAGTCTCATTGCTGCCGGGTTTACCGCCCTTTTGGGGCTGCAGGTATTTATTATTATTGCCGGAGTGACCAAACTGTTGCCCATGACGGGTATCACCCTACCCTTTATCAGCTACGGGGGCAGTTCACTGGTAGCCAACTTCATTTTGGTTGGCATGCTGCTTAATATTTCCGGTGAGGGTGATAAAACATGAAAAATAATGTGCGCAGGTTGGCATATATCATACTTGCAGGGCTGGTGGCACTTTGCGTTTATTTGGGCCTAATACCTTTTTATGTTGATTACGTGGCCGGCAATGGCGAAGGACCGTTAGACCCACGCCTGTTTGCCAGGGAGAAAATGATTAAACGGGGTGATATCCTGGCCCGTGACGGGCAAATACTGGCCTTTTCGGAAAGGGATAACACCTTGGCTTACACCAGGAAGTACCCCTTGGGCAGTGCTGCTGCCCATATAACGGGTTATTATTCAAACCGTTATGGTTCGGCCGGTTTGGAAAAATCCCAGGCCAGAGTGCTGTTGGGGCTTGATGGCGGCAATCCCTTGACTGGGTTGCTGGATCGGGCGTTAAACAAGCCGGGAATAGGAAACGACGTCACCCTGACCGTGGATGCCGAACTGCAGCGGTACGTATACCAATTGCTGAACGGCAGGACCGGTGCAGTGGTGGTGCTTGACCCGGCCACCGGTGAAGTGCTGGCTATGGCTGCAAGCCCGTCGTATGAACCGGGAGAGGTCAGTAAGTACATTGAACAGTCCGGTGCGCCTTTGCTGAACCGGGCCACCCAGGGTGCTTATCCGCCGGGCTCGGTGTTTAAAATAGTTACTGCCGCCGGCTATATCGCCAACCAAGTCAACCTAAATATGGAACAAAAACTTAACTGTACCGGCAGTATGGAGGTTAACGGCTTTGTGCTTCAGGATAATGCGGTGCATGGAGAGGTAGACTTTCATCAAGCATTTGCCAGGTCCTGCAACGTGGCTTTCGCCAGCTATGGCCTTGACCAGGGGGCGCAGGTTTTTTATCGACAGGCTCTGGCCTTTGGTTTAACTAAAACATTTGATTTTCCACTGCCGGTTTACCAGGGTAATATAGCAAAGCCCAACGCAATGACAGGTCCGGAGCTGGCTTCCAGTGCCATCGGCCAGGGCGAATTATTAATCAGTCCACTGCAGGCCGCCCTGCTGACCTGCGCCGTGGCAAATGAAGGTTTGATTATGAAACCGTATATTGTTTCCGGGTACAGTACCGCAGCCGGGGGCGCCAAGATTTTTCACCCGCAGGATTGGCAGCAGGCCATGGATCCGGCTGTAGCTGCGCTAATTAAGCAGGAAATGGTAGACGTTGTGCGCAATGGAACCGGGAAATCCGCGGCGCTGCCCGGGGTAACTGTTGCCGGCAAAACCGGGACGGCTGAAAACCCGCATGGCCAAGCCCATGCCTGGTTTGTTGGTTTTGCGCCGGCGGAGGAACCCCGGGTAGCCGTAGCGGTACTGATTGAAAACGCAGGTGCCGGGAGCGGTAGCGCCGCGCCGCTAGCCCGGGATGTTATGCGCCGTGCATTGGAATAAGGGTTTTCCACTTTTGAAACCCGAGGTGAAGACGATATGATAGGCAAAATGCTGGGGAACAGGTACGAAATACAGGAAAAGCTCGGCGGTGGTGGCATGGCCATCGTTTATAAAGCGCGGGATACATTTTTAAACCGCCTGGTGACGATAAAAATCCTGCGTCCTGAATTCACCTCGGATGATGATTTCGTCGCTCGCTTCCGCCGTGAAGCCCAAGCCGTGGCCAGCCTTTCCCACCCCAACATTGTCAATATACACGACGTGGGACAGGAGGACGTCATCCATTACCTGGTAATGGAATATGTCCGAGGTGACAATTTAAAGAATGTAATCAAACATAAAGGATACCTGGACCCTATCGAAGCAGTGCGCATTGCGGTACAGGTGAGTGAGGCGCTGGACCATGCCCATCAGAATAACATTGTGCACCGGGATGTCAAGCCGCACAATATCCTGATTACTAGCGAGGGACGAGCCAAGCTGACGGATTTCGGTATCGCCATGGAAGCAACCTCATCTACCATTACCCGGACAGATACCATTATGGGTTCGGTGCATTACCTTAGTCCCGAGCAGGCCAGGGGCGAAACAGCAACCGCGAGATCAGACATCTATGCCGTGGGTATACTACTTTATGAAATGCTCACCGGTAAACAGCCATACAGCGGTGACAGCCCTATAGCCGTGGCGTTAAAACATATCCAGGAAACTCCACTGCCAGTAGACGAGGTTAACCCGGATGTGCCTACAGAACTAGCTGACGTGGTCAGACGGGCCATGGAAAAGAAACCAGAACAGCGCTACCGCAGCGCGGGAGATTTGGCCCGGCACCTGGAATCGGCACTGGAGGACACGGGGCAGAATACAGTTATATTGCCCGTTGCCGGAACCGAACTTGCTGCAGCCCCGGGGTTAAGAACAAATGATTTTGATCAAGCAGAATTCCGAAGCACCCCACAGAAGCGTAAGGAGAACGTGATTCCCAGGGTTTGGACCTGGATTGCCGTTGCGGTGCTGATTACCGGCCTCATAGTGGGCGGAGTATATGGTTTCTTCAATTACATGGATGTGCCCGATGTTACGGTGAAGAACGTAGTGGGAATGACCGAGGCAGAGGCACGTGCAGAGCTGAAAGCTTTAGATTTGCAGGTAAAGGTGCAAAAAGAGTATGATGATGAAAATGTAGGCATTGTAATAGACCAGGATGTCGGGCCCGAAGATCCCAAGGTTAAACCGCAGCGGGTAATCACCATCACTGTCAGCAAAGGACAGGAAATGATGGATGTGCCGGAACTGTTAGACCGTTCCTTAAGCGAGGCAGTGGCACTGTTGAACGAAGCGAAACTTACTCTGGTGCAACCGCCGGTTGAAGTATATAGTGATGATACAGAAAAGGGCAGTATCACAGAACAGTCTCCCGTCGCCCATGAAAAGGCACCCCGGGGTTCCGCAGTCAGGATTACGGTAAGTAAAGGGTCTGCACCCAGGATGCAGACCATACCGGATCTACGGGGTAAAACATTAAGCGATGCCGCTTCAATGTTATCAGGCCTGAACCTAGTGCTTAATGAAGCCGAAGCAGGCTATGAGGATAGCACGGAATACTCGCCTAATCGGATTATCAGTCATACGCCCGCCCCCAACACCGAGGTTGAGGAAGGCACCGAAGTACGGGTAGTACTCAGCAGGGGTCCCGGACCGTTGGAAAAACAGGTCAATGTTGAAATTAAAGACCTTATTCCCGACGATGGCCAGGTACACAGCTTGGAAATAAGAGTTGAAGACCTGGAGGGTAGAAAAGTACCATATGTCGATACTCTTTCTGCGGATGACAAAGTAAAGAAGAAAAAGATTACCTACTTGGGAAGAGGCGTATTGCAAGTGTTTGTAGACGGGGAATTGGTTAAAGAAGAAAGCCTACCCTAGGGAGATTAAAAATTCAGGAGATAGAAGTCAGACCTCAATAAAAACGGTTTGTCATCGCGATTCTCGGGGCATTCTGAATCTGTTGACTACTGAATTCTGATTACCTAAAGAGTAACAGGGAGAGCTATATGGATGGAGTGATTATCAAGGCTGTAGGTGGTTTTTACTTTGTTCGGGCCGGTGACCAGGTTTTTCGGTGTTCCATCCGGGGCAAAATTAGGCAGCAGAAAAGTCAGGCCATGGTGGGCGACATGGTTAGCATTATATTAATGGGGGACGACGATGGTGTGGTGGAAAAAATACTACCGCGCCGTAATGAACTGGTTCGACCTCTCATAGCTAACGTTGACCAGGCTGTGGTTATTTTTGCCACCAAACAACCGGACCCTAGTGCGCTCCTGCTGGATCGTTTTTTAGTTCAGGTTCGGGCGGCCGAAATTACTCCCGTCATATGCTTTAATAAGTTTGACCTGGCTGAAAAAAAAGAACCCGAACTTATTTCGCATTACGATAGAACTGGTTACCCGGTTATCAGGGTCAGCGCCAAAACGGGTCAGGGCCTTGAATCATTGCATATTTTCCTTAAAGACCGCATCAATGTTCTGGCCGGCCCTTCCGGGGTGGGAAAATCAAGCTTGCTGAACAAACTGCAGCCAGGTCTTGAACTGCAGACGGGTGATATAAGCCGTAAACTGCAGCGTGGTAAACACACTACTAGGCATGTTGAGCTGATACCATTGGAACAGGGTGGACTGGTGGCGGATACTCCAGGGTTTTCCAACGTTTACCTACCAGCCATGAAGAGGGAAGAGCTGCCCGGTTATTACCCTGAATTTAAAAGTTATGCCGACCAGTGTAGGTTTAATGGCTGTCTCCATTATCGGGAGCCGAATTGCGCTGTAAAAGAGGCGGTACGCAAAGAGCGTGTTTCCATGCTGCGATATCAGAATTACCTAAGCTTATTGGCAGAAGTAATCGAATCTGAGAGGAGATACTAATGGTAAAAATAGCCCCTTCAATACTTTCAGCAGATTTTTCCCGCCTTGGCGAACAGGTCCGTTTAGTTGAACAGGCCGGTGCCGAGTTCTTGCATATTGACGTTATGGACGGTCATTTTGTACCCAACATTACAATCGGGCCATTGATAATAGAATCACTACGTCCTCATTCCGGGCTTGTGTTCGATGTTCACTTGATGATTGAAAACCCGGCCCGTTACATAGTTGAATTTGCTGCCGCCGGGGCAGATATAATTACCGTACACGCTGAAACATGTCCGCACCTGCACCGTACTCTGCAGATGATTAGACAGTGCGGAAAAAAAGCCGGATTGGCCTATAACCCGGCCACTCCACCGCAAGGATTAGAATATGTACTGCCCATGCTTGATATGATATTAGTTATGACAGTTAACCCGGGTTTTGGCGGCCAGGATTTTATTCCTCAAATGCTCCCCAAAATAAGGCAAATAGGGTCCCTTTTAGATATGGAAAAATCCGAAGTGCTGCTTCAGGTGGACGGCGGAGTTAATGCATCTAATGCCGCCTCTGTTGTAAGGGCCGGCGCTCGAGTGCTGGTGGCAGGATCTGCTGTTTTCGGCGCCGCTGACCCAACCTTGGCAGTAAAGCAGTTGAAAGAGGCTGCTGGTGTGGGGATAACAGGATAATGGCTGCATTAGTGGAATAGACAGTGTGAAAGATTTACCCGCGCATGAACAGATACCAGTTGTTCAATTAAAAAACATCCAAAGTGGAAGGGGGTATTACAATTGTTTGTAAAAGACTTTATGTCCACAATACCAATCACCATTCCTATTGAAACGCCGATTTTGGAAGCCCTCAGTATAATGCGTAAACGCAAGGTACACCAACTGCCGGTAATGAACAAGGGAAAATTGGTGGGCTTAGTGGCTGAAAGGGAACTACTGAAAGCATCCCCATCATCTGCTTCCACCCTGAGCATTTTCGAAATGAATCATCTTTTGTCCAAGATGTCGGTAAAGGACGTACTGGTTAAAGATCCCATTGCCGTTGAGACCAATTGCACCATTGAAGAAGCCGCACTACAGATGCGCGAGCACAGGATTCGTTCTTTGTTGGTGGTTGATAACAACGAATTAAAAGGAATCATTACTCAGTCTGACGTGTTTGAGGCATTAATCCGTATTTTCGGGCTGCGCAAGCCCGGCATCAGGCTGGTAGTGGAAATGGAGAATAAAGTAGGAGCCTTAGCGGATGTACTTATTATGATCAAAAACCGGAGTATTAACGTGCATGCCGTTGCCTGCCGTGAAAAAGACGATCAGTTGGTGCATGTCATGATCAGGCTGGCTTCTGCCAATGTTGATGATTTACTTAATGATTTTATCAACAGCGGAATTCGGGTAATTTATAATAACAGTTAGCATACTAAGGAAAGGGGACACACCTCAGCTAATAGGTAGGGCTTTGAGGTCGAGGAATGTCCCCAACGTATGAAAGGGGACACACGGAAAGTCCCTAATTAATCAGGGGGAAGTGTACTGATGCAGGAAAGCCAATCTCAGGTTCACTTAGCCAGATACATTACCATTGCCGTGGATATCGCAACCCGCATCGTGCGAGGTGAATACCGAATTGGACAAAAGGTTTTCGGTAGATCCACCTTGGCCGGTAAATATAATGTTTCTCCGGAGACCATCAGGCGGGCGTTGACACTACTACAGGAACGGGAAATTGTTGACGTTATGCCAGGCATCGGTGTAGTTGTAAAGTCAGACCGGGCCGCCCGCGAGTACCTGGCGGATTATAATCAGAAAAAGGTACTCCTGGAGATTCAGGAGCGCCTGGAAGTGCTGCTAAAGGAAAGAGAAGTATTGAACTTGGAAATAGACCGGCTTACCAATCAGCTGCTGGATTATACCTTCAAAATGGCAGGTCGTTTACAAAAATTAGAAGAGGTTTCCGTTCCGTCAGACTCTCCTCTATTGGGCACTTCGTTGTCCGAAGCGGGATTCAGGGCCCGTACCGGAGCAACGGTTTTATCAATTTACCGCAACGGCCACGAGATAGTATCACCTGAAGCCAACACCACTCTTAAAACAGGCGATGTACTGCTGGTGGTAGGTACCCGTGAATCAGCCGAAATGGTTCGCCAAATGATCATGGGTGAAATGGTGTATTTCAAAAATACAGAAAACAATCTTTAAAAGTAAACTTAAAAAAGCGTGCTATAAATCAAATTGCCGCTGCCCAACCAACGGTTGTTTTATTTTTGTCTAAAGGTTAAAAAGGGTTGCGATACTATATCCGCAAACCTTTTTAACTTTTAGGAATAACAACATATTAAACCAGCAACTCAAAAACAACTATAAAATTGGCGGTTTATATCCTAATCATAATAAGATGGTGATTTTCTGGCCCATAATCCTCGCTTCCAGTCAAATGGGAAAGTTTACAATAACCATTAAGTATAATATAATTATCCGTATGCGTGCTATCACGCTCCTTTTTAACTCAAACCCCATAAGTTTTTTTAAATGCTGTCAGGCAACTTATAATGTTATACCCAGTTGCTAGTTAAGCAAATAACTAATTATATTTAAACTTTTTATAAAGATTTAAGGAGGTGAAGAACCGAAACTGGAGCGGGTTTATAATTAATTTTAAAATTCAAGGAGGAGACAATTTTGAAGAACAGAATTTGGATACTAAAACTGGCCTTGGTGCTGATACTGGGCCTGGCACTGGTACTAGGCGGCTGCGGCGGCCAGCAGAGCGCGGGCGATAAACAGGAGTTTAGCTACGCCATGAGCGGCCTGTACAAACCATTTAACTATAAAGAAGGGGGGCAACTAACCGGCTTTGATGTCGAAATCGGCGCTGAAATCGCCAAACGCATGGGCATGGAAGCTAATCCCGTAACTAACCCCTGGGAGACCATCATCCAGGGCCTTAAAGCTGGCAAATATGACGCCATCATCGGCAGCATGGCCATCACCGAAGAACGCAAAGAGCAGGTTGACTTTACAAGGCCGTACTACCGTTCCGGTGCTCAGGTATTCATAGCCGCCGACAACCAAGAGATTACTACCGCTGATGACCTGAAAGGCAAAAAAATCGGCGTGGTCAAAGCCAGCACCTTCCGTGACGTAGCCCTGGAATACACCGACGATAAAAACATCACCGGCTACGACAGCGACGTCATCGCACTGCAAGAACTGCCAACCGGCCGTATCGACGCTGTAATCACCGACCAGATGGTTGGCTTTGAAGCCATTAAGAACGGGCTCAAGATTAAAGATGTGGGCGAGCCTCTGTGGGTGGATGAAATGGCTATCCCTATCATGAAAGACAATACCGAGCTGCTAGACAAGGTTAACGCTGCCCTGGAAGAAATGATCGCTGACGGCACCTACGACACCATCAGCGAAAAATGGTTCGGGCGCAGCATCCTGGGCGAATAACCCATCCAACAACTTGACCACACCCGGGGCGCGTTTTAAACCAAACGCGTCCCACGAATTTAGACGCATCCAAGGGGTCTGGCCTTTAACTTATTGCACAGTTCCTCTAACAGTACCATTTATTTCCCCATACCAACTATAACACACATCTAGCAATAAGTTAGGTGCCCGACCTCAAAGCAAGCAATAAGCTAACAATTAAGTTGGAGTTTCAAGTCAAGAGCCGTCCCAATTTGAATTACAAAAAGAGGTGACAGAATGACAGCCATCACAGCCATCTTCGAAATCTTTATCGAAAACTGGGACGCCTTCCTATTTGCCACCGGCATGACCTTAAAGCTCACTGCCGTGTCACTGGTCCTGGCTATGGTTATCGGGCTGGTGTTCGCGTTCTTCAAAATCTCCGGTAGTAAAATCCTTTATGGTATCGCTCAGCTGTACATCACCGTCATCCGCGGTACGCCGCTAATCGTCCAGCTGATGTTCTTGTACTTCGGGATCATCCAACTGGTAGTACTGCCCGCCTTCTGGGCGGGCGCGCTGGCACTGGCCATCCACTCCGGCGCGTATATTGCCGAGATATTCCGCGGCAGCATCCAATCCATCAACCGCGGCCAGATGGAAGCCGCCCGCTCGCTGGGCATGACCTACCCATTGGCCATGCGCCGCATCATTCTGCCCCAGGCGTTTAAACGAGCCATCCCGGCACTGGGCAACCAGTTCATCATCGGTCTCAAAGACTCCTCACTGGTAGCCTATCTGGGCGTGTCCGAGATCTACGGCACCGCGCTGTACGCCCAAGCCGCCAACTTCCAGCCCTTCGAGACTTACATGGTGGCCGGGTTCTACTACCTAGTGCTGGTGGTTATATTTACCTGGCTGGTAAACAAACTGGAACTACGCCTGAGCGTAGAACAAAACGAGGTGACTAAATAAATGATCCACATTAAACAGATGAACAAATCATTCGGTTCACTGCACGTGTTAAAGGACGTGGACCTTAGCGTGTCCGAGCGTGAGGTGGTGGTGCTGATCGGGGCCAGCGGGTCTGGCAAGAGCACGCTATTAAGGTGCATCAATTATCTGGAACTGCTCGATAGCGGCGAGATTTCGATTATGGGCCAGATGGTGAACCCCCAAAAGGATAACCTGAATCAAATCCGCTCCGAAGTGGGGATGGTATTCCAGCATTTCAACCTGTTTCCTCACCGGTCGGTGCTTGAGAACGTGACCGAAGCGCCGATTTTTGTGCGCGGGCTAAAAAAGAGCGAGGCGTTTGATATGGCGATGCCGCTTTTGGAAAAGGTAGGACTGGCGGATAAGGCAAAAAACTATCCGGACCAGCTTTCTGGCGGGCAAAAGCAGCGGGTGGCCATTGCCCGAGCGCTGGCCATGAACCCGAAGATTATGCTGTTTGACGAGCCCACCTCGGCGCTGGACCCGGAACTGGTGGGCGAGGTACTACAGGTTATGAAGGAACTGGCCAAAGAGGGGATGACGATGGTGGTGGTGACCCACGAGATGGGGTTTGCCAGGGAAGTTGCGGACCGGGTGTATTACATGGATGAAGGAAAAATTGTGGAAGACGGTCAACCCGACGATTTTTTTTCAAACCCTCAAAACGAAAGAACATGTACGTTCCTGGGCCAGGTGCTTTAATTGGTGTTTAAAAAAACTTTGTATTACTCCGGGATAAAAAAAATGGTACGGGAAAAGATAAAAAACCACCGGACTTGGCGACGGTGGTTTTTTTGATGCGCCAAGTAAAACGAAACGAATATATGAGGTAATAGGTCATTTTCGAACGTTGTAGAGGCACCCCTCTTGGGTGCCCGGTTCACCCATACACCCGCATCATTAATTCGGCACCTGCGAGGGGTGCTTCTACAGGATAACAATTTCTAAAGTTTATCTTCTGGAACGGTGAATGGCAGGTGAATGTAATTGTCCGGCTGCAGCCAGAGTGGGAAAACACCCATAAAAAGCCTTTGCTCCCTTAAAGAGCGCGGTATAGTACGCAAAACCTTGCGGATGATCAAGAAAGTGATCATCTGCATGACGATGATCTTTAGCCCCTTTTTAATTTGGGTTATCCTTTCACTGAACAGGGAACTGATCGTTATAATGGCCAACTGGGATTGGTTTTCCGGTACATTTCCCCTCCTTTTTGACGCGCTGGGTGAGCAGGTTAATACACCCGAATTTGCCCGCGGATTTAACGAGGCGGCCCTAGGTGGCTTGCTAACCTTGTTGGGTGTGATTGTTACGGTCTGGTATTACCAAATGGTTAGATCACAAGAAGTAGCTGAGAAGAGGTTATTTGTGGTAGATGAGCTGCTGGATGAATTGAAAAAAAACAAGATCATGGTGGAAGATATCCAGAACGGCGATACAGAACAGTATCAGCAAGGGGAAAGAGACAGAGAACAAACTATTTTTGTTACCGAAGCCTGGCACAAACTAGGCGGAGAAGTGGCACTTTTACCCCGGCGCATGTACCTGCGTTTAAGTGTTTTATACGCCTGTTTGAATCGCTGCGTTAATCCTGATGTTTACTGGAGCAATAAGGCGGTAATTGACCGTATGACCGGCATTATTTCCGACTTGCACCGATACCGGTCCACACTAAGCAAGCAGGAAATAGACTAATATACATTGAGCATGTAATTTGCTCATTAAACGTAAAAAGGGCGGCAACAGTGCCGCCCTTAACATTAATTTTTGTTTTTATTGGAATTTGTCTTTTACATCGTTTAATTCTTCGATGGAGTCAATTTCCACGTAGGTAGGTACTACCAGGCCGATTTTGGCCCCTTCCAGGTTGGGTCCCAGGTTTTCCACGCTGTCTTCGATTTCAGCGTAATAATCGGCGTGAGTACCAGGCATCCAGGCGGCAACAATGCCGTCAAACTCGCCTGTGCCGATACCGGTAAACATAATGCCGGCATCCACACCAATGGCTTCAACTTCGTAACCCATGTTCTCAAGTACATTTTTTACCACGTGGGTGCTGGCAATTTCGGAATCCCATTCCACGTAACCCAGGGTTACGGTACCTTTTTCAGCGGCTTCTTCAGCGGGAATCCATGCATTAACCTTGTCGCTATTTTCTTCAATCCACTTTTGAGCTGCTTCGTCAGGGCTCATGCCTTCTTGAATGTCCACCATCACAGCTGCCATGTCGTCCGGGTCCCAGTAAAAGTTATCAAGCAAGGTATACACTTCTGGCATGTCCGCTTTGAGACCCTGGCGCACGATGGTAGCGATATGCTCTTCACCGCCGTAAATACCCTTGGGGTCGTCCAGGTATTTAAGGTCCCACTTGGCAAACTTCCAGTGCGGTGTCCAACCGGTTACTACAACCCATTCTTCATTGTCAATGGCTGTTTTCAGTGCTGCGGCCATAGCCGCGCTACTGCTGTCCTGTAAATCAAAATCAAGTTCATAATCTGTAATAGCCTGTTCAGTTGCCTTCATAATTCCGGCACCGGGTTCAATGCCTACAATTGTACCCTTACCTACATCTTGCTTGTTCCCGCTGTTGCAGCCAAGTACGGCAACCGAGAGGAAGGCAAGCACCATCATAAGGGTCACCGCTTTAGTAAATCTTTTCAAAATTTATCTCCTCCTTTTTTTATTAACAATTTGACAAAAACATTATTTTATGAGGGGTTCTTCCTTTTATGACCCAGGTTTTGGGTTACCCGGTCCAGGATGATGGCTATAATTACAATGGCCAATCCCCCTTCAAAGCCCGTAGAAACGTCGAGTCGCTGGATGCCTCGTAAAACTTCTTTACCCAAACCGCTGGCGCCGATCATGGCCGCTATTACCACCATGGATAGGGATAACATGATGCACTGGTTAACCCCGGCCATGATGGTGGGCATGGCTACCGGGAGCTGAACTTTGACCAGTTTTTGATACTGTGTGGAACCGAATGCTTCCGCTGCTTCAACCAGTTCGACCGGTACCTGCCGGATGCCCAGACTGGTTAGACGAATGGCTGGCGGCATGGCAAAAACAACAGTCGCGATTAATCCTGGCACGGTGCCAATGCCGAAGAAGAACACCGCGGGTATCAGATATACGAACGGTGGCATGGTCTGCATGAAATCAAGTAATGGCATGATAACTCTACTGGCTGATTTACTTCGGGCCGTCCATATGCCCAACGGAATGCCAACAAGCAGAGCTACTATGGTAGCGGATATCACCATGGCCAGGGTATGCATGGAAGGTTCCCAAATGTTTAGGTTATAAAGCAGGAACAGGCCCGCTCCGCTGCCTATTGCCACACGTAACCCGGCAATATACCAAGCCAGTAAAAAGAAAAGAATGATAAATATCGCCGGTGGGATGATTAAGAATGCTCCGGAAAGATTGTCCACCAGAAATTTAATGATCGCCTTAATGACCCCAAAAAAAGGACTAAGATTTATAGTGGCCCACTCAACAAGCCATTCTACCCCCTGCCCGATTGGAATTTTAGGAATCATCTGCTTCACCACCCCTGCGCACCATGCCGGCCAGTACCGAACCGCGTACAATGACGCCCATTAGTTTTTCCTGCTCGTTTACGACAGCTATCGGGTAACGTGAATCAGCGATTAGCGGTATTAAATCAGATAATGGGAATTCCGGCGGTACCTTGGGCGTGTCTTTAAGTATAAAATCATCCAGGGTTTCTTTATTCTCTTCAATAGCTGTCAGCGCGTCATCCGCCAGTACTAGCCCGGCCAGTCGACGGTCTTTGGTTACGACAAAGATACTGGAAATACCATTTTCTTTCATTCGACGCAGGGCGTGGCGCGGTCCGTCCTTAGTAGTTACAACGGTATCCGGCCTTTTCATCACACCCTCGGCGGTAAGTACCTTGGACATATCTACATCCTCAACAAACTTGGCTACATACTCGTCTGCCGGATTGGTGAGAATGCCTTCCGGGGTGCCAATTTGAATAATGGCCCCGTCCTTCATTAGGGCGATGCGGTCGCCAATTTTAAGCGCTTCGTCCAGATCATGAGTAACAAAAATGATCGTTTTATTTAGGGTAGCCTGTAATGAGAGTAGTTCGTCCTGCATACCCTTTCTAATTAAAGGGTCCAACGCGCTGAAAGCTTCATCCATTAATAATATGTCCGGGTCGCTGGCCAGCGCCCTGGCCAGGCCTACCCGCTGCTGCATCCCACCGCTAAGCTGGTCGGGCATGCTGTTCTCCCATTCCTTAAGCCCAACCACTTCCAGCACCTGCGTGGCTTTGGCTATCCTTTCATCCTTTTCCATGCCCTGAACTTCGAGGCCGTAAGCAACATTGTCCAGTACTGTACGATGCGGAAATAAGGCGAAACGTTGAAAAACCATGCCTAATTTTACCCGCCTAATCTGCCGCAGCGTTGCTTCATTAACGCTTGTAATATCTTCATCATCAATTAGAACTTGTCCACTGGTAGGTTCAATCAACCGGTTGATACAGCGCAACAGTGTAGATTTTCCGCTTCCGGAAAGGCCCATCATAACAAATGTTTCGCCGGCATTGACATCAAAAGATACATTTTGTATGCCGACAGTGCTCTTGGTGGTTTGCAGAATTTCTTCTTTACTTTTGCCCTCTTGCAGCATTTTCAAAGCCCGATTTGAATGTTCTCCAAAAATTTTATATAAATTTCTAACGCTGACCTTGCTCAATCCGGTAATCAATCCTTCCTTGTTGTAACTTAATCTATCAGCAGTAGGTAAATGTATGTTTAGTTTTTAAGTGTTTAATTGCTAGGCAAATTACTGCCCAGATACAGTATGCCGGCACACCAGATATGAAATTTAAGTTGCCAGCACGTCGCCCTTATTTTAACAAACGTTAGCATGGTTGTCCAGGTATTGAAGTTATTTAATGTTATACGAAAATGTTGACACTTATTTTGCATATAACTATAATTAACATAATCAAAATTAACATACAAAATGCTATTAAATAAAAAAATGTAATAAAAAACAAAATATAAACCTTCAGGGACTGGTGAAATTCCGTACCGGCGGTAAGAGGTTAAATCCCAAGCCCGCGAGCCCGCAAGGGTTGATCCGGCGTAATTCCGGAGCCGACAGTAAAGTCTGGATGGAAGAAGGTATGCTTTAAGGCATTTTTTCGCCCGTAGGGTGTTGTGTGCCTGTGCGTATTTGTGCCCTGAAGATTATTTCAGGGCTTTATTTATTTTGTAACAGGACTCTTATTTAAGACAGGATGGTGGACAGTTGCAGGGAGAGAATATTTATTACATGCAAATGGCTTTGGAACTGGCTCAAAAAGCTTTGGGCCGTACAAGTCCCAACCCGATGGTTGGTGCTGTAGTGGTTAGGGCTGGACAAGTGGTTGGTTCGGGATATCACGCCCGGGCAGGCACCCCTCATGCCGAGGTGCATGCGCTGCGTGAAGCCGGAGAAAAGGCCTGCGGAGCTACGCTGTACGTTACATTGGAACCATGCTGCCATCACGGGCGAACCGGTCCATGTACCGAAGCGGTTATCAAGGCCGGGATTACCAAAGTGGTCATGGCTATGCCGGATCCCAACCCTAAAGTTGCCGGCAATGGCGTTAAAATACTGCAAAAAGCAGGTATTGAGGTGGAAACCGGGGTTCTGGAAGAACAGGCCAGGCGCTTGAATGAGGTATTCATTAAGTACATCACCACCAGGCTGCCTTTTGTGGTTATGAAAACGGCCATGAGCCTGGACGGCAAAATTGCCACCGCCGGAGGGGAATCCCAGTGGATTACCGGACCGGAATCCAGGGCTATGGTACACCGGTTGCGGGATCGATACGATTCCATTATGGTGGGGGTGGGGACCGTGCTGGCTGATAATCCATCTTTGACTACCCGAATAGCGGAAGGTGGAGGCAAAGATCCGGTGCGGGTGGTGCTGGATTCCCGGGCCAGGACACCGGTAGATGCGCAAATACTAACCCAGTCATCTCATTCCCCGACTTTTATAGTAACCACGTCTGATGCGCCGCGTGACAAACTGCGTCAACTATCAAAAGCCGGGGCGCATATTATACAATTGCCAAATGACGACAACGGGATTTGCCTGCCTGAATTGTTACGCAAATTAGGGGAACAGGAAATAACCAGCCTGCTGGTGGAAGGCGGAAGCCGGGTAAACGGCACATTGATCAATAATTACCTGGTGGACAAGGTTTATTGGTTTATGGCACCAAAGATTATCGGTGGTAATGCAGCGCCAGGACCGGTAGGCGGCAATGGCATAACTGCACTGGTAGATGCCATGAAATTAAGTGACATCTTGCTGCAGCGCTATGGGGAAGATATATGTATTGAAGGCTGGGTGGAGAAACGGGGTGAATGAACTATATTTACCGGACTGGTTGAGGAATTGGGACAACTAATATCATTGCGCCGGGGTGCGGACTCGGCCCGGTTGAAGATTTCCGCCCGGTTGATTATGAATGGTCTGGCGGTGGGGGACAGCATCGCCGTAAACGGGGTGTGCCTGACAGTAACCACCTTTGACAGCAATGCCTTTAACGCTGATGTGATGGCCGAAACATTGGCCCAGACCAATCTGGGAGAACTGTTACCCGGGGATCGGGTAAACCTGGAAAGGGCTTTAAGGTTAGGGGACCGCCTGGGGGGGCACCTGGTCAGCGGTCATATTGACGGTGTCGGCGCCATCACCAAAAAGGACAAGCATGACATCGCCACTCTGTTAACTATTTCCGCTCCACCGACAGTAATGCGTTACATTATTAAGAAAGGCTCGGTGGCCATTGACGGCACCAGTCTGACAGTGGTGGATTATGAGCAAACCAGCTTTGTAGTATCTCTGATTCCGCACACCGCTCACGCCACGGTACTGGGCAGCAAAAAGCCGGGTGACCGGGTTAACCTGGAAGGAGACTTGATCGGCAAGTACGTGGAACGCTGGGTAAATGCGGACAGCGGCGGGCAGGATGAAAATCGTAAAGGTAGCTCATTATCAGGTGACTTTCTTGCCAAACATGGCTTCCTATAAAATTTAAGCAACACAGGAAGGATGATCGATATGCCATTTAGTACCATTGAAGAAGCGATTGAAGAAATAAGGCAGGGCCGCATACTGGTAGTGGTGGATGACGAAGACCGTGAGAACGAGGGAGACTTAATCATGGCTGCAGAGAAGGTGACCCCCGAAGCCATCGCTTTTATGGCCTCCTATGGCCGAGGATTAATCTGCATGCCCATTGTTGGTTCCCGGTTGGACCAGTTAGAATTACCGGCTATGGTGTCCCATAATACTGACCCGCATGGTACTGCATTTACAGTTTCAGTTGATTTCAAAGAAACCACCACCGGTATTTCGGCCCACGAACGGGCGGCTACAGTAATCGGCATGCTGGACCCCAATACAAAACCGGAAGACCTACGGCGCCCCGGACACGTTTTCCCGCTGCGAGCCAAAGATGGCGGAGTTTTGCGCCGCGCCGGACACACCGAGGCGGCAGTGGATCTGGCTCGTTTGGCCGGTTTATACTCGGCCGGCGTAATTTGCGAGATTATGAAGGATGACGGCACCATGGCCAGGGTTCCGGAACTGCTTGAGTTTAGTAAAACCCACGGCTTGAAATTGGTTACCATAGCAGATCTGATTAAATACCGGCGGCGTCACGAGAGATTAATTCGGCGGGTGGATTCGGCTAATTTGCCTACCAAATACGGCAATTTCACTGCCGTAGCTTACGAAAGCCTGCTGGACAACAAAGAACATATCGCTCTAGTCAAGGGTGATCTGAACAGCGTCGAAGCGCCGGTGGTGCGAGTGCACTCCGAGTGCCTTACCGGCGATGTCTTTGGTTCCACCCGGTGCGATTGCGGCGATCAACTGGCCCAGGCCCTGCAGCTAATCGAGCAGGAGGGTGCAGGGGTGATGCTTTATATGCGCCAGGAAGGGCGCGGCATTGGATTATCCAATAAAATAAGGGCTTACAATCTTCAGGATCAGGGTAAGGATACCGTTGAGGCCAACGAGGCATTAGGTTTTCCAGCCGATCTTCGCGATTACGGTATCGGAGCCCAGATTCTGGTTGACCTGGGCCTGAACAAAATTCGTTTAATTACGAACAACCCCAGGAAAATTGCCGGCCTGGATGGCCACGGACTGCAAGTGGTAGGCCGGGTACCCATTGAAATATGCCCGGGATGTGATAACAAGTTTTATCTTAGCACCAAAAAACGTAAGTTGGGCCACCTGCTGTCCCTGGCTGAAAAATAGAGCATATTATAGCAAGGAGAGGGTTGCATTGGTTAAAGTATATGAAGGCCATCTAGTTGGAGAAGGATTAAAATTCGGTATCGTGGTGGGACGTTTCAATGAGTTTATTACCAACAAGTTATATACCGGGGCTTTGGATGCGCTGCAGCGCCATGGTGTTGCCGAACAGGACATGGAAGTGGCCTGGGTTCCCGGGGCTTTTGAGATACCCATGGTAGCCCGGCGGATGGTAGACATCGGCCGCTATGATGCCGTGATTTGCTTGGGAGCAGTAATCAGAGGGGCCACTCCTCACTTCGACTACGTGGCCTCAGAGGTATCCAAGGGTATCGCCAAAGTAGGCCTGGATACGGGGGTCCCGGTAATTTTCGGTGTTATTACGGCGGATACTATAGAGCAGGCTATCGAACGGGCCGGCACCAAAGCGGGCAACAAAGGGTGGGATGCGGCTGTTACCGCTATAGAAATGGCTAATTTAACTAAGGCGCTGATCACCAAAGGCGTGTAATTACGGAGGCGGTTATGGATCAAAAGACATTACAGAATTTGGCTGAAGTTGCCGCTTTTAAGCCTTCTCCGGAACGACGGCTCTTCTCAGCTTCCCAGGACGAGATTATTTACGGTTTGACAACAGACATTTACTTTATTCGCACCAGGGAATTACTCAGGCATATGGGGCTGGATCGTACACCTGTAACGGCTGAAATCTTCTCCGGTAAAGAGGGGATATTGTCCGGTATTACAGAAGTCAGGAACTTGCTGGTTGGACTACCCATAGAGGTTTGGTCGTTACCCGAAGGCGCAGTGTTTGGAGCAAAAGAAGTGATTATGCGCATCAGCGGAGCCTACGATGATTTCGGCATTTATGAAACTGCCCTGCTGGGCATGCTGGCCAGTTCCAGCGGCTGGGCCACCGCAGCCGGCAAATGCCGTGAGGCGGCGGGCAGCAAAAGCATGGTCAGCTTTGGCGCCCGTCACCTTCATCCCGCAGTGGCACCGGTAATGGAAAGAGCCGCTATTTTAGGCGGTGCCAACGGGGCCAGTTGCATTCTTGGCGCTAAACTGGCAGGCAGCGAACCGCTGGGTACAATGCCCCATGCCGTGATGCTAATTGTCGGAGATACATTGAAAGTGGCCAGACACTACCGGCAGGTTATGCCCCCGGGCTCACCGGTAATTATATTGGTGGATACTTTCAAGGACGAAGCCGAAGAAACGCTGCGGGTGGCCGAGGCATTGGGGAAGGATTTGCAAGGTGTCCGGTTGGATACAGCCAGTGAAAGGGGCGGCGTGACCCCGGGACTGGTACGCGAAATCAGAGCCAGGCTGGATCAAGCTAATTGTCAGCATGTTAAAATATTTGTTTCTGGTGGATTGACACCGGAACGTATTCGGTTACTATCCGAGGCTGGAGCAGATTCATTTGGTGTGGGTAGCTATATTTCCGGCGCCGCGGCCATAGATATGACCATGGATATTAAAGAGATTAACGGTAAACCGGTAGCCAAGCGGGGCCGTATTCCAGGGGTTACACCTACCTCAAGGTTGGAAAAATTAATAACTCAGTAGTCAGTAGCCAGAATGAAAGAACTGTTTATGTTCTAGAATTATTTTGAATTCTGGCTACCCATGCAATAGGCTTTAGGGAAGCCGTCGTTGTCATCCTGAGCGTTAGCGAAGGATCTAGATTCTTCACTTCGTTCAGAATGACAACGCGTACCCGCACCACGATAAACGAATACAACTTATCGGTTGTTAATTACAATTGACAAAATTCTTCACTATATTTCAAATTAAGCTTGTCATCCTGAGCGCAGCGAAGGATCTGGGCTTTAAGATTCTTCGCTGCGCTCAGAATGACAGGTTTAATGACAAGGTTCTTCACTTCTTTTATTCATAGCAATTTTTCACGCGCGCCCGCACCACGATAAACGAA
>JAENYQ010000044.1:25717-30753 GCA_016841675.1 Desulfotomaculum sp. | reverse complement strand
TCATCTCCCTTTATTGGTAGTATTAACCATTTACACGCAACTAAATACGTTCTCTGGATTGGTTTACTTTTTTGCACTTAGTTTGTATATTCAATATTTTAGGGAGGTGTTTGAGCCCAGTGGAAAAAACCATTTTTCAAACCGCAGAAGGACGCTAATAGTTAAACTTAATAAACCACCCTTTAAAGGGGTGGTTTATTTATATCTTTATTTAACGGTGGGTTTTCTAAATGGTATAACCTTACCTTTGGTTTGTCCGGGTAGCTGTTCAGTGCAAGATTTACATCCCCCACAGCCCGATTTAAAACCCACAAATACTTTACGCCACAATACCTGCCATTTCTCTTCTGTTTGTTCAACCCTGGTTTCCACTTCATACTGGGGACCGCCAGGCAGACTTGCTAGTTTGGCTTCCGTGGTGGCAACAATATTTGCAGTTTTTAGCGCCTTCTCTTTAGAATCAAAAGAATTCTGTAACTTTACCCATTCCATAATATCACCCCCCAGGTAAATAATTAGATTTCTTTGTTATTGCACCAATGGTGTTATTGAACTTTTTAACTAAGCCTGTCCGATTTTAGTGTTTCCTTCAATTATATAACAAAGTTCCCTTTTTCGTACCCCTGGTAATTATCTTTCTAAAAACCATTCGATCAGACGTCCGGCGATAGTTGTTTTACCCGGGATATTAACTGGCATATGGCAGCCTGAAAACCAGTCTGCATGCGATATCTCTGTAGTATCTACTGCAATTTCACCATTAGCATATTCGGCAGTGAAAGCAATCATCAGGGAGTCTGGAAATGGCCAAGACTGGCTGCCAAAATATTTTATATTTTTGACCTCAATCCCAACTTCCTCTTTTACCTCCCTTTGCACACACTCCTCTAAAGTTTCTCCCGGTTCAACAAAACCTGCTAAGACGCTATAGAAGCTGGTTGGGAAATTTATGTTTCTAGCCAGTAATATTTTATCCTCTTTAACTATGGCTACTATTACAGCGGGAGATATGCGTGGGAAGCTAACAGCGCCGCAGCTGGGACATTCTTTGGCAATTTCATCTGCTTTGTTTTTAGTGGGACCACCGCATTTGCCACAAAATTCATGCTTGCGAACCCAATTCAAAATTTGATACGCGCGTCCGGCCACCCGGAAAATGTCATCTTCCGATTTAGAAAACAATTCTCTTAAATTCTTATAATTAAAACCATCGGGCAGTAATAATTGTGAATCATTTGTAATTTCCGCCGCAAAACAAGGGGAGTTATCTAACATGCCGATATAAACTTCCCTCTTTAACTGAATCTCCAATACCGTTAAATCTTCTTTGTTTGGAATAGAAACACTATCGCTATCAACCTTTATCAGCAGTTTGTTTTTATAAAACAAAAACCATAACATACGCTTTATTCACCCCTTACATCCCAAGTGAAAACTCTGCTTTATGTTGAAACAGGGCTTTCCATTGTTACTAAAATTGACAAATTGCTTATGAAATTCAGTTTCACTATTTTACTGGCGTTTGGAGTTTTAAAAGTTTGTCTCTTGCCATTTTAACACAGCCATGTTAGCCTATGTGATCCGATTAAAAAATGTCATCGACTCCCCCGGAATCCTCAATGCATACAAAAAACCGTCTATCCACCAATCGACAGATGTACGGTTTCACAATCAAAATTTGCTTTTAAACTTTGCTTTTACTTTATGGAAGCATAAATTTTTTGTATATTTTCTTGCGGCTTGATACCAAGCTCTTGCTTTAATATCCTTGCGTATTCCATGAAATGCCTGGCGGCTTTGGCCTTGTCGCCGGTCATTCTGTAAAGTTTCAGCAGCAGTTCGGTAACGCTTTCTTCGTAAGGATTTCTGTTGAAGGCCTTTAATAAAAGCTCCCCTGCCCTGTTAAATTCTTTTTTCTCTATATATGCCTGAGATAGACCGACAACAACCTGACCATATTGCCTGGAAAGCCTCTCGCGCTCGATCTCCGCCCACCGCCAGTCGGCTCCTTCCATGTATTCCCCTGTGTACAGCTCATCTAGAGCCTTAAGGTCTTCCGTTGCAGGGTTATTCTTAATTCTTATGAAGCATGCACGAAAAAGCAGTACATCCAAATCCACCACACCAAGCTTCATACTGTAGCTTCCGTGGATGCTTATAAGGGACCTTTCGATACCATATTTTTCTAGCGTCTTACGGATGTAGTAAATTCCGTTGTGCAGCTGGTGCACTGCCTTCTCTACTTCCGCTTCCGGCCAAAGCTGATCAATAATTTCATCCTTTGCAACTGCCCGTCCCTGATGATGGAGCAGGAAGGCAAAAAGCTCCCTGGTTTTTTCGGTGCGCCATTTTACAGGCTCTTCTCCCAACCAGCCCATTTGAAACTGCCCGAAGCACTTTATTTCAAGCTTTTTTACCGGACATGGCCGGTTAAGGTTATTCTTTTTGATCACCCTTTGCAGGGTTTTTTCGAATCGTTCCCTGGAAACCGGCTTCAGTACATAATCCAGGGCATGGAGTTCAAAGGCTTCGATAGCATACTGGTCATAAGCGGTGACAAAAATAATATCGGTATCCGGACACAGGTCAAGTATTTTTGATGCTGCGTCAATTCCTTGCAGTTGGGGCATATTGATGTCAAGAAATACGATCTGGGGTTTTATACCGGCTATTTGGTCCATTGCCTCCAGGGGATTTGTAAACATGCCCGATATTTCAATCAGCATATTTTCTTTTAACAGGTGTGCAAGCACTCTCAATGCAGGTCTTTCGTCGTCAATCAATACCGCTTTGATCATACAATTATTAAACCTCCTTCCGTCACAACGGAATACGCCATGTTATCTCCGTTCCCGTTCCAGGGCCGCTTTTGATATGCAACCCTTTTCCAAACAGCTTCCGCAGGCGCGAGTCAATATTGGCCAGCCCGACACCTTTTAGGGAATTATGCTTCAGGTTTCCATTCAGTTTATCCGCCGCCATACCGATGCCATTGTCTTTTACCCTGAATATAAGCGTTCTCCCTTCTCGATTAACGGAAATATCAATCCGCCCTCCTTCGGGCTTGGGTAATATACCATGGATGACCGCATTCTCAATCAATGGCTGGAGCATCAAGTTGGGAACCCTCGTCTCCAAACCATCCGGCACTTCGAAGGTTACTTCAATACGTTCCTCAAAACGCGCCTTCTCGATCTCGATATATGCTTTGGCCAGTTCAATTTCATTTTGCAGCGGCACAAACTGGCTTAAACTTTTGAAATTAAAGCTTCTTCTCAGGTAATTACTAAAATCAATCAGGAGGTTTCTCGCTTTATCCATGTCGTAATGCGAGATGGATATAAAGGTATTCAGGGCATTGTATAAGAAATGGGGCTTGATTTGCGCCTGTAAAAAAGCCAGTTCCGCGGCGGTTTTCTGTTCATGAAACAGCTTAATTCTCTGCGCCTGGATTATCATCTGTATGAAGATGAACAAAAACAGGCCTCCAAAAAAAATCTCACCAAAATCACTTCTGATAACATTTGACCAGTATAATGTGTCATGTACATAAGTAATTAGCAGAATAAGCAAACAAATAACATTAAGCCAGCTAGTTTTATCATCTTTCTTCATGCCTATAACTACAATTATTATAGTACATATAACACCAATAATACTTATGCAGTCAATGATATTACCCAACCTGCTGTAGAAAGCGGGCTTCGCAAAAACGTACAGCAACTGGAATAAACCGGAGATAACGAGACTTGCTTTTACTACGATCCCCGAAAAATATGACCGGTTAAGTTCATGAACATACAAGATGAGACATACCAAAACCCAGTTTAATGATGAATACCATATAAAAATAATAGTATTTAAACTTAAACCGGGAAAAATTCTTGTTATAATTAGCAGTCCCACCATATCAACTAAAATAGTTATTAATATGCAAAGCAAGGCAAAGTACAGGGTAAACCTTTGGTACGGGATTAAAATAAAAATGGCAATAAACAACAAGGAAACGATAAGCAAAGCGCCCAGAAGGAATAATTCCTTTCCCATTACACTGTCATGGCTTTCAAGAATGCTCCCGGCATCGCCCATACTCATACTGTACCAAAAGCCACCCCTGGCATAGTGGTAATTAGACACATGGATGATAATGTCAAATTCACTGTCCGGCAGATTGAAAAAAACCTCCTGCGGCCTGTATTCGCCTTTTTCTTCCGCCGCTGTCGCGGCTACGCGGCCGTTTGAGGCTGCCAGACTTTCATTGATATAAAGGGCATAAGCGCTGGAAAAGGTATAAATCCTTAGGCCAAGCATGGTACCCGGGGGAAGGTCCGTGGCGACATGAAGCCTGTAGGTTGCATAACCTTGGCCCGGAAGTTTTTCACCGTTGATTGAATATGTATTCCATGTGTTGGGCACGCCGGCAAATAAGTCGGGCTTTGCTCCTGCTAAATCTTTGTACATTAACAACCGGTTCCAGTAAAATTCCCATTGGCCATCAAGTTTTATATTACCGTCCGTACTAAAGTCCCATTGTCTCAGATCCAATTTTCCTTTATCTAAACCGGGCTCATTGGAATTGACGTTTTTCGAGCACCCGGCAAGGAATATCGCATTTAAGATTATTATCAGCATCAATATATATTTAGCCAACTTCATATTGTATCTGACCTTTCTACAGCTGCACCCCGAACTAACATCTATTTCCATCTACTTTATTCAACATTTTTAGCGGTTTTCCTCGTTTGCCGGATGCAAAAAATGACCTGTTTCGCCAAAGCACCCCAACCAGGGTAAGATCAATTGTCAGCTATTCGGGCCACCAATTGGGAAAATACTTATTCCCTTAAAATTGAAATTAGGGTTGTCATCCTGAGCGCAGCGAAGGATCTTTCCTTTAAGGATTGTCATCCTGAGCGCAGCGAAGGATCTTTCCTTTAAGGATTGTCATCCTGAGCGCAGCGAAGGATCTTTCCTTTAAGGGTTGTCATCCTGAGCGCAGCGAAGGATCTTTCCTTTAAGGGTTGTCATCCTGAGCG
>JAENYQ010000044.1:0-25707 GCA_016841675.1 Desulfotomaculum sp. | reverse complement strand
TTGTCATCCTGAGCGCAGCGAAGGATCTTTCCTTTAAGGGTTGTCATCCTGAGCGCAGCGAAGGATCTTTCCTTTAAGATTCCTCACTTCGTTCGGAATGACAATCCAAACAGATTTTCATCCTTCTGATGGCTCCGCGCAACGGCATAGGGCAACCCGGGAAATGAAAAACCCCCTTGGTGTTTAGCCACGGGGGTTTTAGGGTAAATTGATTAAAATATGTCACTAAATTAAATCTGCCTGCTGCAGCATCCTCATCACCATGGCTGCGGTCTCAGCCCTGGTGATGTTGTCGTCCGGCGCCAAGAGGCCGTTATTGCCGACCGCTATGCCGTATTTGACGCAGGTTGCTGCGGATTTCTTTGCCCAGCCGTTAACGCTGTCCTGATCCTTGAACCTGGCTAGCTGTGCGTCTGCGACGGAGTCAGCCATATTGGTGTCCATTCCAGCCAACTTCATGGCCCGGGCGATAACCGCCATAGCCTCTTCCCTGGTGATGGCCTGGTCAGGCTTGAAGGTTCCATCTTCGTAGCCGCCCACGATGCCGTATGCGCTGGCCGCGCCAACTGCACCGTAGAACCAGTCATTGGCTTTAACATCGCTGAATTTATTGGCTGTGCCGCTGGCCTTAAGTCCAAGGGCTCTACCGACTATGGCGGCAAACTCGGCCCGGGTGATGTCCCGGTTGGGCGCAAAATTATTTTCGTCTACGCCGCCAATAACCAGCCTTGAACCCATCTCGTTCACGCAGTCCTCGGCCCAGTGACTCTCCACGTCCTGGAAGGTCTTGGGATGCCAGATTACAAAGTACGTGCTGTTTGTAAGGCAGTTGATTTGGGCGTAATATTTGCCGTCAATGACAATTATCTTTGTCGGTACATGACTTACGGTACCGTCGCTGTTGAGTACCACACCCGTGGTAATCTTCTGTGGATCAACGCCTTCGGGAATGGCAATGATCCTTTCCACATAGCTGTTGAACCTGTTGACTTCCACCGTCTTGTCGCCGTAGGTGCAGGTAACCTTGAAATCAACCGGAGGCACCACAACTGTGTATTCGCCCTGCTGAGCACTGTTTTCGATTATCTTGACCGTCTCTGCAGAACTCTTGGCTATTTCAATCTTTACCTTAATGTCCTTAAGTTCAACCTGTTGGCCAATTTGCTCGGAAACAGCATCTATATTGATCTGTTGTGCCGGCAGAGTGTAGGTGGCGAATTCGGTTTTTATTTCCAGCACTACCTGCTTCTGCTCCATGTTCTTGACCATCTGCCCGTTTAGTTCACAAACCACCACATCAGACTTGGTGTTTGTAAGTATGGTAACTACTGGGTTATCGCCTTCTATGGCAAGCTTCGGATCAACAGTTACCGTGGTAACAGTCTGGTCACCTTCTATTGTGGTTGTAGCTGTGGCAATCTGCTCCTGCTTTTGACCATCAACTGCAATCTCAACATCCGGCAAAGGCTTAACAGTATCACCGACATGGCTACCTCCGCCACTGCCACCTCCGCTATCGCCGCCGTCCTCGCCTGAGGCAGTGATAATCAGTTTCCCGGTAACGGGTGCGGCTAATGCGGCATCCGGTGGTATATCGAAATATACCGAAACCCACATCGAATCACCGGCTGCAATTTGTCGCTCATGATCAGGATTGGGCCACAGGAGGGTATCATGGGTACCAATCGAAATATAATCCCGGTAGGCCCCCATATCCTGCACGTCGATGGAAACATTGATCGCCCGATCTCTTATATTGATTAACTTAAAAAGATTATCAAACCCATAATAGCTTCCCGGTTGAAAACCAAATGACTTGCCGTCTCTTCCTTTGGCAAAGTCAAATCGCAGATTGCCGCCCTCCACCCAGGCGGTATGATCGGCGTATCCCACCAAGTTCCCGGTGTTTCGAGTGGGTACAACAGTAAACCAATCAGGCACTGTTATTTCTGTTATTTCATTTGTTGCCGGTGATACACCGGTACCGGCCTGAACTCCTATTAAACCGGCTATGGCCAAGAAAAAAATCAGCCCCAGTAAAATAGATCTCTTCAGACGCTCACCTCCCCCTGGCAAGAAAAAAGATTGACCTGTATAAGGAGCGGCATTCATAAGCTTAATCGGTAACTTGAAAAAAATAAGTTATAAAAAGCCCCTTTAATAAAGGGGCTTTTTATATACTTGATGTTAAGCTGTATTATGTTGGTTTATCCCTAAACCGCTGGAGTTACTGCTGTAGCAGTAACATCTATATCAAAGGTGTTCGCCTGAACTGTTGCTAAATCTGTAATGTTAATTCTTACCCCAATTTCGGCTGTCTCTCCGGGCGCCAGTTTCGCACCTTCAGCAGCATTAAAGGTAGCGGCATAAGTATTATTCACTACTAATGCTGTATTCGTCCAATCACTATCGTAATCGCCTACCCCACCACGGTTAATGCCCATTACGAAATCAAATTCAATATTGGGGTCGTCCACACAATTTTCTGTAATGGTAAGTTGTACAGTGTCATTAGAGTTGTTTGTGACTTGGAATAAACCATACGCATTGGTATCATCCCACCAGGTGTACACGCTTTCCTTTTGAAGACCATACTCATCATCACCATCAAGAGGGTCGTCAGCATCTCTACCCATATTGAAGTTGAAGCCTAAAACATCACTAGCTACTACCGCAGTAGCGTCTTTAAAACCAACATCACCATCTGTTATGTGATCCGCAGTCAGTGCCACCAACGAAGCATTGGTGTTAGTTACCGTTAATGCCGCTGCATTCGTCACAGTTGCCGAGGTGTACGCCGCTGCTGCCATCAGGCAAGCTACTGCCATTAAGGCTACAACCATTAATAACCCTTTTCTCTTCAAAATACCAACCTCCTAAAATTTTTTTTACTTGCCTAAGCGTTACTGTTATTATAAAGAATACAAGGCTGCCTCACATCACGCCAAGGCATAGTCTGTTTAGGGTAAATAGTGCCGTGTTCACTAATACCGGAGTAGATTAACCCCGTTACGCCCCGGTGGAAAACATGGTAGCCTGCTTTACCACCTAGACCTTACACTTTAGTACCACATCCAATAAAAAAAGCGTGCTTAATCAGAGCAAAAAGGGGACAGGCATCTTTTTTCAAAAAAACGAAAAAAGCAGCCTGTCCCCTTTTTGCCGCGCAGGTTATTGATGTTTTCTAAGGGAGCAATTTTTGCCTTATCCGGGCTGCGCGTTTGCGGGTGGCACGACTCATTTGCCGGCGCAGGCGCCTGTTTATTACCGGCCAGAGTACCAGCGGCAAGGCCGGCGCCAGGGATACCGCACCCAGGGCCAGCCAGTAATTAACCCGGGCCAGGCTGTGCACCAGCACCGGCGGCAGTGTGGGCAGGAACATCCCTACATGGACCATGCTTTTAAACTTCCCCGCCTGACTCGCCTCCACCGTGGCCACCACCTTTTCTTTGGCTCCAGGGTTGGTTAAAAACAGGCTTTTATTGAAGGAGAACTGCTCGTCGGCAGTGGTAACCGAGACAATCATGGGCAAAAACCCTGTACCTCCCACCGTGGCTACATCCCGTTCAACGACATCACCCTGCTGCAAAATGCCCACCGGGCTGCCCATCAGGACGCCCCGGGAAGACGGGGAAACTTCATAATTAAACGTAAGAAAAGAGCTGGCCGCTATCTGGGTGGCGGCCAGTAAAATACAAATGGCTATCCCGGCAGCAGGGTAGATAACGTAGGCCGGGGTGGTGGCCGATTTGCGCCTCCGTTTCCCGCCATCCTTCAGTTCGGTAATAATTAACAATACGCCCACTGCACCCAGACACACCGGCAGGACGTAGGGACTGTTGTTATATTGTTCCAGCCACAGGGACGGGTAACCCAGCAGTCTGATCCGCAGCGGGTGCTCGCCAAAGGCAACTGCCGCCGCTGCTATGGCACCGGGCTGCACCGGTGCGGTACCCGTTGACTGGTCGGTATAATCGTTGGCATCGCCCCGGGTAATAAAACCGTCCTCTGTGTTTCCGTCCATAATCCGGTGGAAGACCCAATCTTGCTGTCCCAAGCTTCCCCCGTCAGGATGAAAAATAATGATCTCCCCCACCTTGACCTTGCTGCTGTCCACCGGCTTGATGATCATCGCGTCACCCCGCTCAAAAAGCGGGTACATGCTGTTGGAACGTATGGGAGACAGTAAAAACGGGCGCTTTAAAACGGCTGTGCCAATGGCGCTGGTTACTATTAAACCTATTATTATAAAGAACAATAGCAACCCAATAGCTTTCGATGACCTTTCCATCGTATGAAAAACTCCTTTGGTCAGGGCATTAGCCGGTGGCACCGATCCTATCGGCACCATTATGCTCCATACCATGGGATACGGCATATAACGCAGCCTGGGTGCGATCCTTCAACTGTAGCTTGCCGAGTATGCTGCTGACATGTTTTTTTACCGTATGTTCGGTAACGCACAGCAGTACGGCAATCTCTTTATTGTTGAGCCCCCGGGCCAGGGTGCGCAAAACTTCCAGCTCACGCTCGGTCAATTCCGATAACAGCGTATTATCCCCCCGGGGCTGCCGCACCAGTGACTGCATTACAGCAGGGTCAAAATACGGGCGCCCACGTCCGACCAGGCGTAAAGCGGAAATCATTTCTTCCGGCAGCGCCTCTTTAAGAATATAGCCGTCCACCCCTGCTTCCAGGGCCTGTTTAATATCTTCGGGCTCGGCGTAAGTTGTTAAAACAATAAACCGGCAGCCGGGGAGATGCGGTCGTAAATTTTTGATAATCTCAATACCGTACTCCCCCGGCAGGCGCAGGTCCACCATGACCACATCGGGATGCAGCGGTGGTATGAGCTGTTCGGCATCCTTGCCGCTGCCTGCCCAGCCAACCAGTTCAATGTCGGCTTCCATTTCCAGGACAAACCGGATGCCCTCCCTCACCAGCGGGTGATCATCAATCACAGCAACCTTCAATATTACCGCCCTCCTTATCTGCATGATCAGCAGTACTGCCAACAGGCACTCTGCAGATCACTCTGGTCCCGTTTCCGGGCCCGGACTGCACATCAAAATCGCCGTTAAGAGATGTTATTAAACTGCGCATGTTCACCAATCCCAGCCCCTTGCGGGCCGGTGCCATAACATTAAACCCCTGCCCGTCATCATTTATTTCCAGGTACATGTCTCCAGGGACTATCTGCAATGACACTTTGATACTGCCGCACTTCCCGTGACGGATGGCATTAGATGTTGCCTCACACACGATGCGATAAAATGCCTTGTGCAAGGCGGGAGTCAGGGCTTCTTCGGATCCTTCATGTTTAAAGTCCACTTCAATTCCGTTGAGCCGGGCCAGCCTTTCCAGGTAAGCAGACAGCCCGGCCATAAAAATTTGCTCACCCCGCCGGCGCGGGCTGATTCGGTATATCGACGCCCGCAGTTCCCTGGCCGCCCGGCTGGCAGTGTCCCGAACCAGGCTTAACTGCCGCTGTACTTGTTCATCCTGCAAACTCCCCTTCCGCCGGCCCAGGGCATGTAGAGCATAAACAATGCTGAACAGGTACTGGGATACACCGTCGTGGATCTCATTGGCAATGCGATTTTGCTCTTCTGTCACCAGCAAGCGCGCTTCCATCTCGTCAGCCTTACAGCGTTCCAGTACTATGGCCCCCAGTTCGGCAAGGAAATTGACCGCCTTGGCATCGTTTTCCGTTTCCTCATCTTCAAGAGGAACGCCATATCCCAACCACCCATAATGCGCGCCCGGTGTTTGAATCGGTATGCAGGCTAGTTTATATTTGCCGGCAGCACCACCATTAACCGGCAGATAATGCTTGCTTGCACTGTCTTCCTTTAAATAATGCCACATGGCACTGGTTTCTTTTTTTTCAATCGCCCGGCATAAAACGCCTTCAGGGTCAGCCGTCTCCAAATAATCACTGCCGTCATCAAGTACTAAATAACATAACCCGACCCGGGAACCGCTCAACTTCATGGAGTAATCGGCCAGCAGCCCGGCCAAGCGCCGGGGGCTTTCCCCGCTGGAAAATGCCTCCAAGGCCTGGTATAGGGACGAGATATGCCCCAAAGAACGCTCGGTAACCCGGTGCGCCCGAGCAAGACTGTCATAGGCCTGGGACAACTCCCGGGTAAGCCGCGCGAAGAGCTGTGCCGCTGTGGTCAGCAGTAAAAATACCAGCACCAGCCATGAATTTTCATCCCATACGGTAAATAGGGGCACAGTCTCATGAAAAAGAACAGTTCCCGTTGACGCTGCGGCCAGAAATACACAGAGCACCAGCCAGCAATACACCCCGGGCAGCAGTACCGCCGCCATAAAAATGGGGTTTAAGGCATACCACATAAAGGGGCTGTCCAGGCCACCGGTGGGAACCAACAACAAAGCGATACCGATGGTCTCTACGCCAACCAGACCCAGCAAAGTGGCGGGAGCTTCGTTATTGTGCCGGTACAGAAACACTGAAATCCTTCCGGCCACCAGAAGGGCTGCAATTACCCCCAGTTTGAAATATACAGGAGCATCCGGCAACCCCAAAAGGTAAAACAAAGACGTTAATAACCAAGAAATATAGCGGTATAGCTCCAAAACCCGGGGCCCACTCAGCAGACCGGGCGAAAAAACCGGCGGCCAATGAAGCAGCCAACGCAAGTTCTCAATACCACCTGAATTATTCTCTTTGCCGCCAGTAAGGGTACTCATAACGTGGTCCCCGCTTCAGACCTGACCCGCTCTTTCATTGACGGCCGTGGAGGCACATCTTTATGATCCGGGACTTCATTTGAAGCCAGGTAACAGTACAGCGTCCGGCCATCCGGTACAGAGTAGCGGTAGGTGTTATTACCGTCTTCGTAAATACTGATAATGCTCTTATCACTCTCGTCGGCCAGTTTCAGCAATTCTTTAAAGCTCTGTAAATGTATTACCGACAGATTATGATTAAGCAAGCTGTTTTGCGCTGTAATAATCCGGCCCCGGTAACGGCTGTTAATGGCCTCGGCCTCGGACACAGGGAGTTTATTGCGCTGATAGCAACGAAACAACCCCAAAGTTGTCCCCAGGCCTAACAGCGTTAATCCGCCAAAGATATACCTGGCATAGGTAACCGGAACTTGGCCGGCCAAAATATTTACGTAACCGGGTATAACTTCGGTATCGGTTAAAGAAACAATATTTTTTTGTTGTAGTTCACTGCTGGAGACTATCTGGTTCTGTGCCAGAGTGAAAGAAAAACAAGGTTTAAAGTCATTGGTTAGTTCTTTGTTTTGCGCTTTGGCTTTGATAACCGGGGTTATGTCTACTGTATACCCGTTTCTGGGGCGCAATTTGGTTTCTTCTTCCACTTGTTTAATGAATTCTTGAAGTGTCGGCAAAGGAATGGTAAATGAGTCCTCAATAACCGAAAAAGTTCCTGTTCCGTTAAATTTGGCTTCCGGGCTTAATATATAATCCCGGGCCCACAAATCAACGATTTCATCCCGGGCCCGCAGCTTTAAAACAACCGTTGCCGTTCCCTCCACCGGAAGTTCGGGATTGGACACTATATCTGCCTTTACCCCCACCGTAAACACATCTATTATTGAGATGTAGTATTTTTTCGATTCATTACTGAACGGCTCCGGTTCGGGATAAAGGATAGACTTTTGGGGAATAATTGCATGACTGAAGGCTACCTTTTGCTCCAGGGTTTGAGTAATGATTTCTTTTTCAACCTGAGCCGGTTTACTCAGGGTATTGACGGTAAGAAATAAAAACAATACTGTAATCAGCATCACTGCCCATCGTAAATGGCAGGATAATAATATCTTTCTTAAACTGTAAGGTAATGAAGGTAATGAATTAATTGTTATCTCCACCTGTCAATTATTTAGAATATGTTTTTTCTCATTTAGCATCTTTTTATGTTGCTTACCTTTGCAATGGTTTTGGCCTTTTATTTTGTTTTATGGGTTATTCTTGTACAACTTATTCCACAATTACCCAAACATCAAAATTTATCTCGGCCTGCCCCCCCGGCCAAACGGCCGTTACCGTTCCGCTATAGTCATATGTACCCACGGGCTTATTACTTGGAACCGTAAGGTATGTAAAATCCCCGGGTGACAACAATGAAGTGTATATAAGATCACCGGGAACCGTTGTAACCGTTATTTCTATATCTTCAGACTTATTGTTGGTAATGGTACCGCAGTCAACAGGAGAACCGCTGGAAGTATGCACCTCCGATAATGGTATATTAACCGCAACAAGAGCATTTGCTGAATCTACTATCGTCAAATTAGCTTCATTTCCAACTTGAGCGGATGTATACCCCCAAACACCGAATAACATCCCGGCTGCTAATACCACTATGCAAACCCCCAGGGTAATCCTCAAGTACCCTTGATCATTACCTTGCAGCATAACAACACTCCATTATTAAACTTAATTTCTTATTTATTGTTTGTGACACACAAGTTTATCGAACTTGTCCTTGGCAACGGGGCAAAGCAGATAACCGTAAGCACCTATTTCATAAGCATTCAGCGCATAATCATGCTCATCCGAAACAAAAACAACCTTGATGTTTTGCTCTATGGCCATAACGATACTGCCGGTTTTAAGACCGGGTATTTCAGCATTGCCAAGACGGATAAAAACAAGATCGGGTTTCTCTCTTTCGATCCTTTCCAACAATTCGTCAGGCTTTTCAAAAACTGCGACAACCTTAACCAGAGCATTCTCAGACAGCCAGAGCAGCATTTTATCCAGAGTCGCGCCTGCCGCCTCCAATAGGTATACCTTCATAAACGCACATCCTGACTTTTAATGGAAATATATTTAAGCCAAATTTACTGGAGAATTATGTCTTAAAAAGTCTAATTACTTTATATCAAAAGATCCTCCCAAAATTCTCCCCAAACCACCCCCGGGGAGGCCCAAAAAAAAAGCTGCAAAACCATTATTGCTAAGGGTTTTGCAGCTTTTTTCAAGCCGTGCATTAAAATATTAACGCAATTTTTAAAACTCATTTAAAAAATATTTCCCAATAGCTCCGCTATTCCGGCGTTTCCCGCAGGCCAATTTAACGGCGGCGGGATTTTTTCACCCATGTTAACTTGGAAGTTCCAGCTTTCCGTCTAGTTGCCGAAGTTTACAACCTTTTTTACCGTCTTTTCAATCAGCAGATAAGAGTCCCCCTTTTACAACAGTGGTTTTAGCATAAGGAAATTTTTTCATCCAGCAAGTCTGCGGCTTCGGACACCCCAAAACCCAGGTGGATAATCCCATGCACTGCCGCCAGCAGCGCCTCCGGATGCGGACTCTGCCAAACGTTGCGACCCATCACGATGCCCCGGGCACCACCATCAATGGCACCGTGGATCATCTTCAGGGTATCCAGATCGGTCTCACACTTTGGCCCCCCGGCAATTAAAACCGGAACCGGGCAACCGGCCACCACCTGGTCGAAGTCCTGCTCGGTGTAATAGGTCTTGACCAGATCAGCCCCGTGCTCAGCCGCCACCCGGGCACCCAGAGCGATGAAGCGGGAGTCCTTTTTCTTTTCTTCGTTGCCTTTACCCAGGCCAACCACGCCCAAAAGCGGCATGTTCCACTTTCGGCATTCAGACGCCGCCCGGGCCAGACCCACCAGCGTTTCGTGCTCGTAAGGAGAGCCGATAAAGGCGGATGTGGCCACCGCGTCGGCGTCCGCTGCCATCGCCTCCTCCATGGTGGCGGTCTGCCCTTCCCGGGTTAATTCCGGACCGGCAATGGTGGCGCCACCACTGATGCGCAAAATGACCCCGGGGTTATTTAGCGGCTTAAAAGCGTACCGGAAAATCCCCTTGGTCAGCAGCCAGGCGTCGACCAGGCCGGTAGCGTCCAGCCTGGAAATCATTTCCGCAATGTTTTTAATCCCTGTTAGTGGGCCAAGGGCCATGCCGTGATCAACGGCCACCACCAGCGAGCGACCAGTTCCGGGCCGCAAAATTTGACTTACTCTTTTCGAAAATCCATTCATTAATTTTCGTCCTCCCCTGGTATAATCACAACACCCTTAATGATTTCCTGCCGGCGCGCCAGATCCACCGCCTCCAACATGTCCTCGAGCCCGAAACGGTGAGAGATCAGATCGGTAACCGCAATTTCACCACTGCCGATTAGAGACAGGGCCTGCCGGAAATCGTCAGGCGTCGAGGCAAAAGTACCGGTGAGGATGATCTCGGAGTAGTGGATCCAGCGAAAGTCTACCGGCACCGGCCTTCCCGCCGGGGGGCCGCCAAAGATGTTGAACACGCCCCCGTTGCGCACCGCCGGAAAGTAACGCTCCATTACCTCCGGCACCCCGAGGGAGGCGACGACCACGTCGGCACCGAGCCCGCCAGTCAGCTGACAAACCTGGTCTACCACACCCTCATCATTGGCGTCCAGGCAATGGGAGGCACCCATGCTTTCAGCCATGGCCAGCCTGTCCGCCCGAACATCGGCTACAATCACCCTGGCCCCGTGCCACAGGCTCGCCTTCAGATGCATCAACCCCATCGGGCCGGCACCCACCACCAGCACCGTGGCACCGGCCGTCAGCCCTGACGCGCGGGCTGCGGCCAAACAGCAGGAGAGTGGTTCAGCCACAGCCGCCTGTTCAAAGGTAACTTGAGCCGGAATTTTCACCACGCCTCCGATATTGACGATTTGCCTGGGAATGCGAACATACTCGGCAAAGCCGCCGTCAATACCATGGCCCAAGCCAAATTCATGCAGACAGAGATTATGCCTGCCCCGCGTACAGTAAAAGCACTCGCCGCATGCAGCGATGGGGTATACGGCCACCCGCTCGCCCAAAGCGAAGTCTTCTACGCCCGGGCCGGTTTGAAAAACCGTACCGGCTGCTTCGTGACCGAGAATAGCCGGCAGGTTTTTGGGCAAACCCTGGCCCAACAAGGTTTTTATATCTGTGGCACAAATACCTGAGCCCCTGACCCGGACTACCAGTTCTCCCTCTGCAGCGGTTGGAACCGGTACCGATTCCAACCGGATATCTCCTTTGCCATGCACAACGGCCGCTCTCATGAACTTCATCATAACGCCTCCGCCATTTTTATTTCATCCATCAACGCCCTAAGTTTGGCCAGGCTCTTTTTCCCGGCGAACAACTCTACCCCGGAGCATAAGTCAATGCCGTAAGGCTTAACGGTTTTAATGGCCACCCGGACATTTTCCGGCTGGATACCCCCGGCAAGAAAAGTCGGCAGTGGCGAACCGGCTACCACCATGGCGGCATAATCCCAGCGACCGATCTGGCCGGTTCCCCCCATCCGCATGACTCCGTTTTGCACGGCCGCGGTATCCAGTACCACAGCGTCCACCCCGGCCTTCTTACACTTCTCAATTTGGCCGAGCATGACACCCGGGTCAAATTCCGACTCACTAACCCCGGATGCCGGCAAGAAAAGGGACTGCCAAATTTGAAGCCCCGGCATAATTTGCTTTAAGCAGTCGGCCTGTGCCGCGCCATCAGGGCTCAAAAACTGAACCGCATATGGACTTAGCCGGGTCACCAATTCAGCGAGTCGACCTTCAGGCATCTCATAAACGAGGGCCACCGCCGGTATCAACGAGCTCTTAAAAATCGGGACTGCGCTTTCGAGGGTCTGGGAGCGCGGTGAGTAAGACACTTCAATTACTACACCGGCATAGTCAGCGCCCTCCCTGGCAGCCATACCGGCATCATCATCATTGGTAATTCCGCAGATTTTAACTCGACACCCAGCTTTCACCAGTATAATTCCTCCCTATTCCATTTTCTACGATTTTTGCCCCGGTATTATCGACTTCGGTAACCATGATCCGGCTTTTAGCCACCCCGTTCGATTGCAAGAACGCCAGCAATCTGCTCAGCACATCCTCTTTCTTCGTCAGGGCAAAAACCGTCGGCCCCACCGAACTCATCCCGGCCAATTCAGCACCTACCTCCCGGAAACTGGCAATGTAGTTGTAAATATGAGTGCCTGATATACCGTGCTGCTCGCACTCGGCCCGTTTGGAGCCCAGGAAGCAGAGGTCAAACAGGGCGTCGCCGATTCCCTGCAGATTGCCCTGTACCATGGCCGGCAGCATATCCAATAGCACGATCTGGGACTTGGTGCCGGTCTGGAGGTAGTCGAGATACCTGGCTCGACGCATTAACAGTTCCACTTCCGACTCCGCAGCGGTCTTTTCGCCCGTAAACTCGTCAGTTAGACTGGGAACATCCGGAATCACGATCACTACTTTTGTGTCAGGCATCGGCACCTGATAAATAAGTTCCAAATTGTCCGTAGCCAGCAGTATGCCTCCTTTAACCCCCACCATAGCCCCGATGCCAGTTTCAAAACCGCGGATTAGGTAACTGTTGCCGCGCGGACTTTCCTCGCAAGCATTGTAGCCAATGATCCGGCGCAGTTCCCGATTGTTGAAGGGCCGGCCAAGCACCTCGTTGATACCGATGCAGGCCGCAGTCATCGAGCCGGCAGAGGACCCCATGCCGACATGTCGGCGCTTGTGGTCATAAAGCTCTACTTCAAAACCGCCCTGGTAGCCCAGAATCTCTTTCAATACCATTGCAAAATGGGTGGCGATGAGCGGGCGTTCTCCCTTAACCACGATTTCCGGTTTGGTTGTCGAGCGCACCTTGGCCGTAAAATAAATACCCACTCCAATGCCCATGCCCCCGCCGCCCGGGCGACTGGTGTTGAACCGGTTCATGTCCAGAACCGTCGGGTGCAGCCTGGCGGGTATAGTTACTTCAACTTCCCTTTCTGTAGCCTCAGGCACCGACCTGGGTTCGATCCCGCACTGCGCAGGGTGAACAATGAAATCCTTCTGGCCGGGCTCAAATTCCTGCAGTACCGTTGTAATCCGGTCAAATGGGCCGCCTATAACTTCTATTTCAATGGCTTGCTTTTCTTTTAAGACCATAAAGTTCCCTCCACAAATCAATTTTTCAATCTACCGTCGCTCCGTATTCCCTCCCTTTTAGATTTGCGGCAGGTATGGCGCTTTTGCCGATAAATAAAAAAAACATTCCGCGCAGGAATGTCTCTTGGACAAAAGCCAAACAAAACCTGAGAAAACAATTACCCAAGGCTAACCATCCCACCATCCTACGAATATTATTATAAAGCCCTTTGGGGTTTTCAGGCAATATATAATATCAAACTTCTTCTTGCCATACAGCAGTATTCACTATTTCAGCAGCGGACACTTGTATCACCACACCGTCCCAGGTAGTGCTCCTATTTCTACCAATACTCTGGAACAGAGCAATGACAAGGAACATTCCCCCGATGCCCAGACCGATAAAGAGCGCCTGGGGATTATCCATGTCTGAACTGGTTTCACCATAGATAAAAAAACCTATGCTGGCCGCCAGAGCCAGAATCACCTGGATGGCCATATTTCTGGCCTGGGTCACTCTTTCCAGGGTATCTTTTTCGTGCTGGACATACCCTTTGACCGCATTGACCAAATTGGGTATTAAATCATAGCGTCTTTTGAGCTGCACATCCACTTGGGACCACCCATCTTATCTTTCAATATGCTAGCCCTTTTACAATCTCGTGATCAAGGATTCTTTTACGCTCTTTCCAATCCGGCATATGTACAGTCAGAAATTCATAAAAATCCTTATTATGTTTGGGATAAAGAAAGTGTGTGAGCTCATGCAAAACAACGTAATCAATACAAGGCGGTGAAGCTTTGTACAAATAGTAATTCAGATTGATTTTGCCGTGTTTTCTAGAGCAACTACCCCAAAGAGTTTTCATTTTTCTAACTTGAATTGCGGGCTTACCAATACCATGTTTGGCAACAATCGGACATAACCGCTCAATAACCAGCAAAAAGTATGCCCTACTCTGTTTTTGCCACCAGCGCTCAAACTGCTTTTGTAGAGCTTGTTCATCCCCCGTGGCGGGTGACTGTATAAAAACACAGTCTCCCTTTTGTTCTATTTTGTAGCTTTTACCTTCATTGACGATGATCCTTTTTTGTCTACCCAAAATACGGGTCGATACTCCGCTGTGTATTATTGTTTCGAATTCATTGGCCTCGGTGTCTTTAAAGTAATTCAAAGACTTTTCGATCCATTTGGTTTTGCTGCTGAGGTAATCATTTATCCATTCATCCGATGTTCTAAGCGGTGCGGATAGTTTAACAACTCCGTCCGGAAATACTTTTAGCCGGATTCTTTTTACACTTTTACGTTCAATAGTTATTTCAATATCCTTAAAAGGTCCTGTCAAGTATGTATTTTTTTGTTTCATACCTAATACCTGCTAACTGCTGTTTTTCTAAGTCCTTCCAGCATAAGGTCAATCTTCTCAATGGGTAATTTTATTTCATATTCTTCAGTAAAATCCCAAACCAGGTCGTCAAGAGCCTGTTCCATATCTTTGTGCACAGCTACATTATGACGCCAATCCACCTTTGCGCGGCTGGAAATAGCCTTTTTGACCTCAATAGCCAGTTGCCCCATCGCTTCGTCCATTTCCAGCGGCACATCATTTATCGCTTCAGCAATGATACTCTGAATAGTTCCGTAAAAAGCTTTCGCATCACTGTCATTGTCTATACAGGCGGGGTAGTGATGGCCGGTATAGCCTCTTTTAAAATCGTCCGCCATTGTCTCCATTTTAAAGAGATAAGCATCATCATTTCTTGATGCCTTGTACTCTTCAAGGGTTTCTCTGACCTGCTCAGAAAACCTCTTGTATAGCAAAGGGTCATCATAACGGCAGGTATCCAGCTCTCTATCCATACGGGTTCGAATGGCATCCCCTTTGGCGGCTTTGCTATCCAGCTTTTCAAGTTGCTCCTTCATCCCTTCGGGATCGTGGATAGAAACCGGTTCAACAATAATCCGGCTTGATTCGGAAAGCACAAAGTTATTCAGCAGGCTGCGAATGCCGTCTTCGTATTTGCTAAAATCCACTTTTTCATTGTAACGGAGCAAAACTGCCCCACGAAGTTTTTGGAAATGAAGTAAATCCTGCTTGTATTTCTGAATCTGGTCATATCCGATGGCACTATACAAAGCATAGCTTCCCATAGCCAAATCCAATAAGCGGGAAAATATTGAAAGTCTTGCATAAAAAGTTTTTCTCAAATCATTGTCTGCCAATGCGCTTTGCCAGCCCTCGGAACTGTTGCGGTCAAAATCTTTTTCCTCAAATATTAACCACAATTCCTGATGTGCCTTTTCCAGTTTGAGCTTTTGATCATCAGCGCCGTGAATAGCATTTTCTATATCGGCTTGAGCATATCCATCCATGCCGGATTTTTCATCCGCATACATATCCAGGGCAGTATTAAGCTTACTAAAAATGCCCCAATAATCAACGATCAGTCCGAAGTCTTTACCGGGATACACTCGATTGACGCGGGCGATGGCCTGCAACAGTGAATGTTCCCGCATGGGTTTATCTACATACAGCACAGCAGCAACCGGAGCATCAAAGCCGGTTAGAAGCATATCCTTGACAATCAGCATATCTACATCTTCGCCGCCAATAAAGCTGTTTTTGGCCCAGTCAACGTATTCCTCGTAGTTGCCGCCAAAAAGAGGTTCCACCTCTTCTTTGAAGAAGGCCTTTATTTTCTCTTTGTTTTCGCCGGTAAGCTCATTATCTTCTTTAACATTTTCAGGTGCTATCACCACCGCCGTTTTTACACCACCCAGTTTGCTTATGGATTTATGCAAGTCAATAGCGGTGGGGCGGGAGGAGGCTGCAATCATAGCCTTAAAACCCTTCGGCCTGGCATAACGCAAAAAGTGCTCATAAATGTCAAAGGCCACCATGTCTATGCGTTGTCGAGTCTGGGCCAGGGGTAAAAACCGGCTCCATTTGCGCTTCATATCTTCCTGCCGCTCACGGTTCAACGGCGCAATGATGTATTTAAGATAATCGTCAATTTTGTTGCTCGTCACATCCTGCGGAATAATCCTGCCCTCATAGACAAGGGGAACGATGACACCGTCCTCTACAGCCCTGATAATGGGGTAACTGTCGATAAGCGGTCCAAACTGCGCATAGGTATTAAACTTGTGTTTCTTAAGCAGCGGCGTGCCGGTAAAACCTATTTTGATCGCATTGGGCAGCACATCAATCATAAAGTCGTGAAATTCGCCCGAGTGAGTACGATGGCTTTCATCTACCAGCAAAAAAATATTATCGTCTTCAACCTTGAACCTTTTTTTGGCCGCGGTATCAAATTTATGTACCAGGGTCGTAATTATTGTCTCGCCTTTGTCATTTAACAATCCGATCAAACCCGTACCTGTCTTGGCCCGGGCCGGACCAAGCTGCGTTTTGGCAAAGTTATCCCGCAACTGTTTATCCAGATTGATCCGGTCATTGACTAGCACAAAACGAGGCTCTTTGATCTCCGGTTCGGCGATTATTTTTTTAACCAGCATCACCATGGTGAGAGATTTTCCGCTGCCCTGGGTATGCCAGATCACACCGTTTCTGGTACCCCGGCCATCTTCTCCTTTGATACGTTTCATGGCTGCCCGGATACCGAAAAACTGCTGGTAGCGGGCAATTTTCTTTACATTGTTATCGTATAGGATGAAATAACGAATCAGTTCCAGCAATCTTTCCCTGGAGAGCATGGAAACGATAGTCCTGTCCTGTTCAGTGACTTTTCCGTCCGGACTGACATTATTGCATTTTTCCTGCTGCCATTGATAGTCTTTTTCCCGCCAGATGCTAAAATGCTCGAAAGGCGTACCGCAAGTACCGTATTTAACGGTGTTCGGGTTCATGGCCATAATCATTTGGGCATATTTGAACAGGTGGGGAATATAGCTGGGCTGCCAGTTGCGTATATTTTGGGCAACTCCTTTTTCCACGTCGATACTGGATTTTTTGCACTCCATCACCACCAGGGGAATACCATTGACCAGCAGCACTATATCCGGACGCGCATACTTGCCGTTCGACCTTTCCACCGTAAACTCGTCCGTCACCTGCCAGATATTGTTCTCCGGCTGCTCCCAGTCGATAAACTTTAAATCAAAGGATTGACGGCCACCGTCAAACAACTCCTCTTCGTAGCTGTTGCCGGAAAGTAGCATATCATAGATTGTTTTGCTCGCCGACATCAGCCCGGAAACCAGCGGCACGTCAATATCGTTAATGGCCTTGCCGGTAGACCGGTCGGAAAAAGGTGTTTGCTTGCCCCTGTACATAAAGGACTGGCGGTGCAGAAACTCACGCAAAACCTCGGGGAACAGGACATTGGAAAGCCGCCCGCGTAATGCTTCTGCGTGCGAGCGGGGTATGTATTGATAGCCTAATTTTTCTAAAATTTTTATGGCCCTGTCCTGACTCTCCAGGCGTTCGTCGAATATGGTATGGTTGGGCATTAATTCACCTTCTCCGCGTTGACTCGCACAATTCCTGTCAGCAGCAGTTGCATCAGGGCTTTTTTTTGTTTCCTTAGCTCCTCAAGCTGCTTTTCGTGCAGTTCAATTTCTCTGTCTGCTGCGGATAGAATTTCGGCAATGGCGGTTTGCTCTGGGAGGGGAGGGAGCAAAAGCAATATTTGGGCTAACTGAAACGGATAAATGTGAACCACGGAATTGCCTTGCCCTAAAGATGCAAGCTGTTTAATAACAGAATCACTATTAAGAATATAGGTTAAAAACAAACTATCATTACCCTTTTGCGTCAACACAATAGTATCTCCGCCTGCGTATGCCACATCATCAAACAAAAAGACAACAGCTTTACCTATTTCCTTTGCTGATTCTCCGGAGCTAGTGAATATAATATCACCTTTATATATTCTTAGACTTTCCTCACAACCTTTAGAGTTAATAAAAGTTTTATATTGTTTAATCATAATATTATGAGTAGTATATACCTCTCCATAAGAAATAAATGGAAAACCTGTTTCAACTACATTTAATTTATTTACTCCTTTTCCTCGCGCCAATTCACCTAAATCCCCCAACCGTACTTCTTGCCACTTGTCTGTAAAACCGGGAAGGCTTTTTTCCCCTGTAAGCAGATTCTGCATCAGCCACTTTTTCTGCTGTTTTTTCTCGGCAATAAGCTTTTCTTTTAAATCGATGCCCCTGTCCCAGGTAGTAAGAATTTGAACTATTTTTTGTTGTTCTTCAATATTTGAAGGTATGCAGACTAGGATTTTATTAAATTCATCCTGTCCGAGGGTCTTATTTCTCCCTGCTCCACCCGGTGAGGCTAATTGAAGAAGATTATTGCCAAACGGAGTCAAGAAAAAATTCAGTAAATAATTCAATTCTACTTTTCCTTTAGACTTCCACATCGGGAATCTGTGCGAAGCAATCATTCCTTTTTCTTGAGCGGTGGTAATGCTGACGGCTTGCTCCCACGCAAAAACAATATTAATGATTAAGCAGCCCTCTTCAATCCAAAAAACAGATTTATTCCCCAGGTCGCTTCCTTTAACTGGTTTTTTATAAAATAACCCCTTTCCATGGGAACGAATACCAATTTCTTGATATTTATGGTTGGCAATAACCTCAACAGGCCTTCTAACTCTTTCAAGCAAATTACCTAATTCTATAATTATCCAGTCACCCGGGTAGTCTTTATAACTCCTTTTTATCATAGAATATTCACTGTTTATTTTCACTAACTCTCACCTGCAATCAAAGAGCATTTAAGTATCAGCAATCTCAATTATCACTTCATATAGATTTGATCAAACACTACAACTCTCTTTTTCGGGTCTGCACTTTGTACTATTAAATAGCAGGCGTAACGGAAAAGCTCATAATCTTCAATTTCCCGTTGGGTACCCTTGGCCAGATCTATCATTCTCGTGACGTCAACAGAATGATCTTCCACAATGATATTACCATTTCGTAGAATTTCTTAACCTTCTTTTTCTTTCGTTTTGCCCTCCAATTTTTTCGGCTCTCTCTTTTCAAGCTGCCTGATGCTTTCTTCTGGAGTGGGCAGGTCTTCAGGCATGGTTCCGCCCAGTTTTCGGATTGTATCCCGAACGGTTTTGCCCACGACAAAATGGGTTTGGTTGGCCTTTGCTTTCCCCTTTATATTATCCCTTCTTATTTTTTCATCAGTTTGGGTCGCACGGAACAAATTGGCCGCAAGCTCTGTGCTGCCCATGTGGTCAAGTATCTTTTGACTTTTCTTCAAATCTTTTCGTTTATGTATTTCTTTAACACCCAAGCCACCATAAAGACCTTGATAGCCTTTGTTTTGAAAAACCGCGTATTCTTGCGGGGTTTTAATACCCGCCATCTGTGCGGCTTCAGCCAGGGATTTATTGTGTTCACGGATTTCCTCACGAATAGCCAGGCGCTTTGCGTTTTCATCCAGTTTATTATAGTCATCCTGCAGTTCCTGCCGCCTGGTTTGCACAGCAAAATAGGTTTGTCCAAGCGCTACGACTCTCTTTCTCGGGTCTGCATTTTGTACGATCAAATAACATGCGTAACGGGAAAGCTCGGTATCTTCAATTTCCCGTTGGGCACCTTTGGCCAGATCGATCATTTTCGTGACGTCACGAAAATGATCGATCACGTTGATATTACTGTTTCCGCAGGCTTCCTTTGCTTTTTCCAGGACATTATAGAAATTTTCCCAGCGGGCATATTCAAGAACAGGAGCCAATTCCCTTGCCAGCCAGTATTCCGATCCGTATTCATTGATATGTTTGATTTCCTCAAAGGTTTTATCGCTATATTTTTGCATATTGCTCATAGTCCCAACTCCTTAAGATACCTGGCCATCTGCGCTTCCACTTCGGCAAGCTCCTTTTGGATGTTGGCAATATTGGTTTTTACCTCTTCAATATCCACCAGGGCTTCTTCCTCAAAAGTATCAACATACCGGGGGATATTCAGGTTGTATTCGTTGGCCTTAATCTCGTCAGCGGTTGCCACGTGGGCGAATTTTTTAATATCCGCACGGTTCTCATAAGCCTTTACAATATCGTTAATGTGTTTTGTTTCCAGCCTGTTCTGGTTCTTATCCTTCCTGTAGCGGAGGTCGCCATTTTCATCCTTGCCGGATGCGTCAATGAAAAGCACATCATTACGATTGCGGTTTTTCTTAAAGACCAGGATGCAGGCCGGAATGCCGGTGCCGTAAAACAGGTTTGCGGGCAAACCAATTATCGCATCCAACAGGTTTTTTTCGATTACGGCTTGCCGGATCCTTCCTTCGGACGCACCTCTGAACAAAACGCCATGGGGAGCAACGGCGGCAATTCTGCCACCGCTTTTAAGACTGGCTATCATATGCAGCAAAAATGCCCAGTCGCCTTTACTGGCGGGAGGAACTCCCCAGTCAAAGCGGTGAAATTTATCAAGGGCTGCTTCCATCTTGAATTCTTTGCCTTTGCCGGTCATTTCGCCGCCGGTGTTAAAACCTGCCGCCCATTTATCCTGCGAAAAGGGCATATTGGCCACGATAACGTCAAACTGCATCAGATTGCTGTCGGAGTCCAGGTGCATGGGGTTGACAATGGAATCGCCCCAGGCAATCCTGGCGTCCATTATTTCGTGGATAAACATGTTCATTTTGGCCATTGACCAGGAAGACCCGTTCATTTCCTGCCCATACAGCGCAAGAGTCTTTACATGACCATTTTCCTTTTCAATGGCTTTTTTACCGGTTCTGATGAGCAGAGATCCGGAACCGCACGTTGGGTCATACATGGTATCGCTTATTTTGGGATTGACAATGCGTGCCATCAGTTCCGAAACTTCCGATGGGGTAAAGAAGGATCCGGCTTTTTTACCCGCCTGACTGGCAAACTCGCCAATCATATATTCATATGCGTCACCTATGGTGTCGGCCGCCACCTTGCCTTCCTCAGGCTGGATGGAAGAAGGACGCAAATCCAGAGGTTCAAAATCTTCAAGCAGTTCTCTTAACCGGGTATTTTTTTGTTTGTGATTGCCCAACATAGATTCACTATTAAAGTCTATATTTCGAAATATCCCTGCAAATAGTGAAGGATTATCATCTTCTATCCCCCGTAAGGCGATATTGATGAGTTCCCCCAAGCTGTCGTTATATCTGTTTTGATAAAGCCAGGAGAAACTGTGTTTTTCCTTGACAACAAAAGGAAGTCTGCCTATTGCTCTTTGTACCCTCACCGGGTCATTATATTTTTTCTCTAACTCCTCGACCTTTTCCAAATAGGTGTCGCTCAAGTATTTTACAAAAAGCATGGGCAAGATGTAATCTTTGTAATTGGCTGCATCTATAGCACCTCTGAAAGTATTCGCCCCTCGCCAGAGAGCCGCCTCGATGTCTTTTCTCGTAGTAGCCATCATTACTCCTCCTTAGCGCCTGTGGTAATACTGTTGATTACTGCCGCCATAAGCCTTTGATCTTCTTCAATCATCTTCTCAAGCAGCTTTTTTCTTTTTTTATACAGCAGCCACATCTGACCAATCGTTTTTTGTTTATCGTAGTCTATGGCGGGAATATCCAACATCGCCAATGATTTGGCGGATATGGATTTTATTGCCGCAACCGAACCGACAATATGGCTGTTCAGCCAGGTCATACCCTGGTTTTCCAGCAGGCAAGCTATATAGGCCGGGTAATAATCTTTGAACACACGAATAATAAATAGATTACTTGAAACAACTGTGTTTGACATGTCCTCAATGATCAGCGTGGCAAGATCCGGATTCAGCCGTTTAATTAAAATATCGTCCTTGCGAACGAAATAGCTATCATCAACGGAGGTATGTCTTTTTATTTCTGAAGTACTATGTAGATTATTAAAAATTCCCAAATGGTTGGGTTGAATAAAGTTATATGTTATCACTCCTGCGGTGTTTGCTTTACCCGACAGTCTGGCGTCGGGCACACCATTAAATATATTAGCTATTTTCTCAAGTTCTACCTTTCTTGGTGCCATCACTTTTTCACACCCTTTTAGCGGACATTACGGGAAAATGCAATTAAGCCGGTCTAAATCAATGGAAGCCAAAGCCACTCCTATTGTGAGAGTGGCTTTGGCTTCTAGACAAATTAACCTTTTGGGGTAACGGGTCGTTGCCGTGGCTATCTCTTTGTCTTATTTTTCCGCCTGCAACCGCTCGCACCATTTGGGGTGCAAACAAATGTAGCAACAGTTAGCCTATTGACGTTGCCGGATACGAACAAGTCCAATTCGGCCAGTTGTCACTTTTGCCTCGGTTGTTGCGCCAATGCAGCGGTTGGAGATTATCCGGGTCATCTGTTCCACCCTTGGCTACCGGCTTCTCATGGTCAATTTCCCAACCAAAATCGGAATTGACATTCCCGTAATCGGCGAACCATATCCGCGCACCACACCGGTCTATCCTAAACTCGTATTGGTCGTTTCCGGGGATGATGGTGGCCTTGTTCCACACTACCAAAATCCTCCGCGGGTCAAAAGGCTCATTCAGTAATGTGCGATTTGGCTGATGTGTCATCTTTTCTCCTTTCCGAGACAAAATGCGTTTCAACAGCAAAACCACAAATACCCTTGCTTATGGAGTTTATTCTACGGTATTATATGATTACACAGAAAACATGAGCTGATTCTCAGCGCCAAGTTCAAGAATGGTCTGTTCTTGAACTTGTTTTTTTGTCTCTATTTTATACTTCAGCCCTCTCTAGAAAAGGGCAGAACCAATAATTACATTATAACAAAATTATTTCCTCTGTCAACGTTTTTATCTGTGTTACATCTTAACATGGCTACACCGTCTATAATTTAGCATTAAATTTTAAACATGTTTTATTAGGCGACCACCGTCGCCCCTTCTGTTGACTACGGTCCCAATCCATCCATAAAAATAACAAGGGATTCTCACTATTATAAGTGAGAACCCTTGCCTTACATTAATTCTGTAGAAGCGGAGGGATTTGAACCTGCGTATTTCTTCATTCTCTCTGTAAAATCGGGGCAAAAAACGCAATATTTTGTCGACTTTTTAAAGTATCACATCTTTTGGAATTGCAAGAGCTCACAGTCATTAAGTATACTTTCAATGGCTTCCCATATTGCAAGAGACGGATTTTCCCTATAATATTTATATCCTTTATATTGATGCAATGTGTAACCATTTTCTTCATTTCTCTTTATGATGCCCCTGGAACGAGTAATTGCATTTCCCACGTCAGACAAGGCTATTTTATTGAGGACTCTTTTAAAGTTCGCTTCGTGTTTGTATTGATCAAGATTTTCAAAATTCTCATTATAAGCGCGGTTAATAGGAACAAGGTAATTCCACCTATGTGTAAGTGAACCATTGCAATCTATCTTATGCAAAACCATCCATAACTCAAATGTAAAATTACTGTAGCCAAGCTTGTATTTAATTTGTTTCCCTAACGACTCGGATTTTTTCATTGCGTCTAAGGTATATCGAAACTGTGTAGTATGCACTTCTTCATCGCTTTCATAGTCGCAAATATGAGTAATCACTGTTTTTCCTGTTACGATCAATGATTTAGCGCGTTTCAATAGATTTTTCTGAATAGGACAATCTAAAGTAACCGTATGTTTTGCAGTCGCTTCGTTGTTAATTTGTTTTTGCAGCCACTGTAAATACCACTGTTCAGTTTCGCCTTCTACAGTAAAGTAATAATTTCTATTGGGCTTCCTTTTTGCCATGTGCTACACCTCTTTTCTGTCATCTAACAGACTTTCAAAAATAGAGGTGAAATCAATGGCCTTAATTGCACCGTACTGGTTAATAAAGTATTTGTTCATATAAGCCTCATGCATTCGAACACCTTTATCACCAGTAGTTCCAAAATCAGACAATGAGTAATGTGTGCTGCAATGTGTTTCGTCATCACGCTCTACGAACTTAATCTCGTCACGCCTAAATAAGTTGGAGTTCAAAAAAATAGGATTGTGAGTGTTAAAAATAAGCTGTGCATTTTTTTTGTTAATCTCATCGTTATGAAATATGTTGACAATGCTCATAAGCGCCATCGGGTGCAGAGATGCATCGAATTCATCTACAACCAAGGTTCCGCCGTTAAGTACAGCACTGATTACAAGTGGGAAAATATTCACAAATCGGATAGTACCATAGGATTCAAACATTTCTGCGGACATCGCGGTGCCTTTATTTTTACCTTTAAAAATAGAGCATAGTTTAGCTTCCGAATCATCTTCAGGAACAATGTAGCCAATAGCATTAGAATTGATGCCAAACAGATGAGCCGCATCATTTATTGTTTTTTCAATGTATGCGGTCTGCTTTTTAGGATCAGCAAACTTTTTTGTCAAATGGAGTGCGTCAGCCCGATAGATTACCATGAATTTATTATCCATCCAGCCTGTAATAATATTTACAATTTTTGCACTAAACATGGCTTTAAAACCGTTTGTCAAAAACAATTCTTCATGATTTAGATTGTTTTTTGCCAGTGCAATCGCACCAGCAGCATTATCTTCGAATTCGTTGACCACATAATCTTTTATAACCTTCAAATTACCGAAATTTAATTTTTCTTTTCTGGAAAAAATCAAATTTTCATTTATAGTCAATTGTTCGGACAAAACATTCCTTGGATAGTCGGCATCCATAAAGCCGCCAATATCGATGGAAAGATCATATTGAATTAAGAGGTTATCTTCAATAAATTTTATTGAGAATTCAACAGGGCTATGTGCTGTTGCAGTGCTGTTTGGTATTAACTCCAGCATATTGACAGCAGCATTTGGTACATTCCCATCCTCAGCATTCCGAATAGTACCTCGCAAAATAATTGATTTAAATACCTCCATTGCCCCAATAATATTCGTTTTTCCAGAGGCATTAGGCCCATAGATTACAGCAGAGCATAATCCTTTATACTTTTTTGATCCAATCTTTTGATTTAGAACACTATAATCAAGACCTTTTTGTTTTGGAGCAGGTATCATAGAGAAGACCAGTTCTTCTTTAAACGATTTATAATTTTTAGCTTTAAATTCGAGTAAAATAAAATTACCTCCATTCTGCAAAAATATTGCAAAATCATATTCATAATATATGCCTTATACTGCCCGAATGTCAACATATTCATACTATTTTGCAAAAATACTTCAAAATCAAATGAATTAGTATTGAACAAAGTACTCAAAATCCCCGTGTACAAAAAAACGGCCCAACAGGCGACACTCGTCGGCTAGATCGTCGGCTGCGACCATTTTTGAGCATAAAAATAAAGCCAAGGAGTTATCGCCGATAACTCCTTGGCTTTATTGATAATTGGCGGAGAGATAGGGATTCGAACCCTAGAGACCGCTACTAACAGTCTACTCGATTTCGAGTTCTATTGATTACCTTTTCGCTGTTATCAGTTAGCTTCCGGTATGTATACCTGATAACGGTTTTCGGTAAATTCCGTCATTCGATGTTTCAACTAAATGCTATTATTAACGACTATTTTTCACCATTTCGGCGGCTGTTTGGTGACTTAGGGCGACTTTTTTTTCCAAATGTAAGCCTTTAGCGGAAGTCAAGAACCATCACAATGTCTTTTCATAGTTATTCCCATTCCTTTCGCTTCGCTCAAGGCACAAAACGTAATGAAATATATTGAACTTCGAGCTGCTTTTTTACTATTCTCGCCTGAACAAGCTGAAAAACTTAAAGTAAACAAGCAGCACTACGAAGATCTTAAATCACGTAAGGCTGATCTTGAAAGAATTATC
>JAENYQ010000043.1 GCA_016841675.1 Desulfotomaculum sp. | reverse complement strand
GGCGTAAGGGCGCCCGGGTGGTGGCGGTGACCAACGTGGTGGACAGCTCGGTGGCCCGGGAGGCCGATGACGTAATCTACACCCACGCCGGCCCGGAAATAGCCGTGGCCTCCACCAAGGCCTACTCTACCCAGCTGATTTGCATGTACCTGCTGGGGCTGTATCTGGCCCAAAAGCGCGGCACGCTGTCGGCCGAGGAAACCGCTCGCATCGTACGCCAGCTTAAAAAACTGCCGGAGAAAGTCAGCGCTGTGCTGGAAAACGGCAAGGAAATCCAGGACTTCGTGCGGCGGCATGTTGACTGCCCCAGCTTTTTCTTCATCGGCCGGGGCGTGGACTACGCCGTGGCCATGGAAGGCTCACTGAAGCTGAAGGAAATTTCCTACATTCACGCCGAGGCCTACGCCGCCGGCGAACTGAAGCATGGCACCCTGGCCCTGATTGTGGAAGGCGTGCCCGTAGTGGCCCTGGCCACCCAGGAAACCCTGTTCGAAAAAACTATTAGCAATATTAAAGAAGTAAAGGCCCGGGAAGCCACTGTGCTGGCCCTGGCGCCACATACCCTGGACGAAGTGGCCAAAGTGGCCGACGAAGTCATCTACATTCCACAAACCCATCCCGCCCTCACCCCGGTGCTGGCGGTGGTGCCACTGCAACTGCTGGCCTACCACATGGCCGTGGCCCGGGGCTGCGACGTGGACCAGCCGAGGAATTTGGCTAAAAGTGTAACGGTGGAGTAAATAAGATTGCATGTTATACTAGTGCAGCTAACCCAATATCGGAACGCCAGGATTTAGAACAAATTTTACACAATGAAAAAGCTAATATAGAAAGTATCCGGGTCCGTTACGACTATGAGCCGGCGGCCGAACTTGCCCCTACCATAAATCAGACATTGAAAGCAAACTCAACAAAAAGCCTGGTGGAAAAAGCGGCAGAGGATACTTTTATTACCGGTGCCGTGGCGGGAATACTGGGCACGATTGTTCTGCGCATTCTTTCTTTAATCTGGATGAATTTGGGGTTAATTGGCATTACGACATGCAAGTTTCGGGTGAAATCTTCCTGGACCCGGGTCAAATAAATACATTGGCGGGGTTTTGGGTAAGTATTTTTGTCCACTTTTTAGTTGGCTCCGCGGGAGGAGTACTGCTGGCTTACTTCATGAAATTTGCGGGTTATGATTTTTACTGGATTAAGGGGTTAGCCCTGGCCGGGTTTATGCTGCTCATGGGTATGGGGCTTGTTGTGGACATGATGGGTATCGCGCCCCAAATGCGCCGGGACGCTGTAGGAGTATTGTTCCATATTATAAGTTACATAGTTTACGGATTAGCAGTTGCTTATATACTTTATAGTTTTGCCGGAATTAGAAGGGCTCGAAGCTAAAGGCCGTTAACGATGCAAAAACCTTTCATTAACCTGATAAAATCAAATAACGTCATATTTAATCATTATTTCTAAAACCCGGCCCAGACCTACGATACTGGCATGGATGTCCTCATTTGTTCACAGGCGCTACTTACCTCTATTACCGGAGCACAAAGATTGGCACCGATAGATTTAATCAAACCCGTTTCCACCGCTTCCTGTGCCTGGCGGAGCGCGTTTCTGATGGCCAGGGCCCCGGAACTGCCGTGACAGACGACAGCCACGCCGTTTACACCTAAAAGCGGTGCCCCGCCGTATTCCGAGTAATCAAGCTTTTTCTTGAGGTTCTTCAACGAAGGGAGGACCAGGGCGGCTCCTACCCTCGCCAGTCTGCTTTGCAGCATTTCCTCCTTAATCATAATCATCAATACGTTGGCCAGGCCTTCCCCCGTTTTCAGCACCACATTGCCCACAAACCCGTCGCATACCACAACATCCACAGTGCTACGGAATATGTCACATCCTTCCACGTTACCGAAGAAATTGATGTGGGCATTAGCCAGCAGAGAGTATGCTTCTTTGGTTAATTCATTGCCTTTGGTACTCTCTGTCCCCACGTTTAGCAGGCCCACCCGGGGGTTTTCAATACCCAGCACTTTTTTGGCGTATAGTGAACCCATGACGGCGAACTGCAGCAAGTTCTTGGCTTTGCATTCCACGTTGGCTCCCACATCAAGCAGTATGGAGGCCCCTTTTGCGGTAGGCAGTACGCTGGCAATGGCGGGACGGTCTATGCCCTTGATACGCCCCAGCCTTAACAGAGCGGCGGCCATAGTGGCGCCGGTACTACCGGCGGATACCATAGCCATAGCCTCACCGCTGCGCACCAGTTCAGCCGCCAGCACCACGGAGGAATTTTTCTTATGCCGCACCGCTGTAGCAGGTGCTTCATCCATGTTTATGACTTCCGGGGCATGTATAATCTCCAACCCATTACAGGGACCCAGCAAGTCAATCTCCTGCTGCAAAACATCCCGATCACCCACCAGTATCACATTCAGCCCGCTCATTTGGCAGGTTTCCCACGCGCCACGTACTATTTCACCCGGCGCGTTATCACCGCCCATTGCGTCAAGGGCAATTTTCAAGCTTGTTGACCTCCTTGGACAGATCATATACTAAGAATTTACCCTTAAATACTATTTCATTCTTAACCCGGGGTGAAACTCTTATATATATTAATTACCTCTTTTTACTGTGCTAATCGCTGGCGGCCAATACTCCAATTCAATACCATACACTAAGAAAATCACGCCCAACAAGTTCTCTGGGCATGTTTTTTTACTCTATGGGATTCAATGATAAAAATGCTCTCTAGTTAAAGGCAAATTATTATTGAGTCTTTTAGAGAACAGGATTTGGTGCACATCTATGCCAATGGTCCGGAAAGATTCGGCACAGGAGCGTAAATATAGCCGCCACATGCGGACAAACCGCTCGCCCCGTTCCCGGCGCACCTGGTCCACGTGCCGTTCAAAATTTTCCGCCCAGCGGTCCAGGGTCATGGCATAATGCATGCGCAAACTCTCAACATCCAGGGGGTGAAAATCATGTTCCGGCAGCAGCCAGACCAGTTCCCTGAGGGAAGGCACATAGCCGCCGGGGAAGATATGCTTTTCAATCCATGAGTTCACGGGCCCTTCGGTCATTTTGGTAATCGTATGTACCAGGGCCAGACCCCCGGGTTGTAACAGATTGTCTACCGCCGCCATAAACCGCCGCAGGTTGGCTTTACCCACGTGCTCCAGCATCCCCACGCTGGCCACTTTGTCGAAGGTTCGACCGCTGTCCGCCAGCTGGCGGTAATCCAGCAGCTCAACCTCTACCAAATGCTCCAGACCTGCTTCCCCAATGCGCTCTTTGGTTTTTTGATACTGTTCCTGACTCAAGGTGATCCCCAGAGCTTTAACCTGGTACTGCCGGGCGGCCCGGATAATCAGCCAGCCCCAACCGCTGCCGATGTCCAGTAGAGTCTGACCGGGTTTTAACTGGAGTTTTTTCAGGATATGATCAATTTTTTGCAACTGGGCCTGGGTTAAGGTATCCTCGGGGCTGTGGAAATAAGCGCAGGAGTAACTCATGGTATCGTCCAGCCACAGGGCGTAAAAGTCATTGCCCAGGTCATAGTGGAATTGCACGTCTTTTTTCTGTTTTGTCAGAGAAGTGGACTTGTTTATTTTAGCCAACACCTGCCGGGCTAATTTGCCGGAAGGAGATGTCAGGAACCTGTTTTGATTGGTAAAAGCCCATCTAATTACTTCCGTCAGGTCCCCGTCCACCTCAATAATCCCGTCCATATAAGCTTCCCCCAGTTCCAGCACCGGGTCTTTGGCCGCTTTTAATCCGGACAGTGGGCGCATCATGTGGATAGTAAAGAGGGAATTACCTTTCCCATATTGTTTGTTGGTCCCATCCCAGTATTTGACGGTAACGGCACCCTCGGGTAAACGGCTGAACACTTCGTCAAATAAAGCCTTTTGCATGGCTACCCGCCTCCAATATTTAAGCAGAAGTTATATGTACAATTTCCCTGGTTTGTTACCATTTATTCACGGTGTTAATGCCCCCGATTAAATGGGGTCGAAGGAATCGTGGCACTTATGAAAAAAAGAAGGTTGCTTTTTTCGTGATGCTTTTATACAGGCTGAAAATAGTAAACTTTGCATATAATCCAAAAGGCTAGAGAAACTAACAGGTATAATAATTATTTAGGAGCAAACCAGATGGAACAAATTCTACACAGCATATCCGGCTCTTTACATGTCCTGGCCGCAGTGACTTGGATCGGCGGCATGATTTACAATATGTTTGCCGTGGCACCGGCCTTGAAACACCTGGGCACCCCCCGAGCGCACGCCATCAACATGATCGCCGCTGGACGTTATTCGCCCCTCACCTGGGGTAGCCTGGCGGTGTTAATTGTTACCGGAATTTACGCGGTTTCCGGTAACGTGGATAAGTTGTCCCCACTATTTGGACAACCTGCGGGGGTCGTGCTGTTTGTTAAATTGCTTCTGGTGACGGCTCTGGTTGTAATCCTGCTGTACCAGATTTATACCTTAAGTCCTCAAATGAAAAAAATAATCACTCCGGCCACGCCCAAAGACCAGGAAAACGCGCTGGAAATGGCCCGGGCGGGCAACACGGCTAATCTCTGGTCCCGGACCCACCTGATTGTCGGAATAACGATAATTATACTGGCGGTAATTCTAGCCGAGCTTTTAGAGTAATAAGGAATGGGGACAATAAGGAATGGGGACACACCTCAGCTTAAGGGTTAAAGATTTGGGGTCGAGGAATGTCCCCGATTAAAGGTGGTAAGGATAGATGGAACAGCTCGCCTCTATTTTCGGGGCCGTGGAAAAATTGAGCCCGTTCGGTTTTTTTGTGCGGGTGCTGGGGGTGGCGGTGCTGCTCTACCTGGCCGGCATTGATGGCTCCGGCCAGCTGTTCTATTCCTTGGCCACCACCACGTAAGGAGGGAAAAGACATTGCTCACTGATCAGGAAAAAATGAATAACGCGCTAAAAGATATGTTGTTTCACGAAGAAAGCATGGGTAAAAAATATGCCGATCTGGCCCAGCAGATCACCGATCCCAAACTGCAGCAAATGCTGCAGGGGATGGAGATGGGCGCTCACAACCACTACGGCACTTTGTCCCAAAAAATGACCAGTCTGGGTATAGTATAATGGCCGGTGTGAGCGGTATAGGCGTCGGCACCAGCAGAAGGATGAAAAAAATGCCACCAAACAAGCCCCGAGAGGAGCATTAAATATGAACACTCTGGACAAACTGCAAGACGCCCTGCAGGATGAAATGATGCTGCAGTCCATGTATAACAAGCATATGATGGATATTACCAACCCGGAAGTACGCCAGCTGTTTACACAAATGCGCGACGCCAAAATGCAAAATATCACCCGGCTGCAGCAGGAGGTTCAACAGATGATGCAGGCCGGTAAGACAGGTTAATTGCATTTAATTTGGCATCACCTCTTCCGCCACAAAGAAGGACCTGGCTAACTATAGGTTCTTCTTTGTGTTATAGTAAAGTAACGACCGATTTTAATGCTTAGTAAAAACGCCTAGTAAAAAATAACCCCCGCTATCCACGAGGGCTATCTTCGTGCCTCTTACCCGCAACAACCGCCTCTTTGCCGTTTGGGCCTGAAGGTATTACAGCAGGTTCCATCCGACGTTTCCACTTGGTTATCGCCGCTGGATCGCACCTCGATACCATCCGCGTGGCATTCATGCTTTTCATTATAGTGGCATTCCCCGCACATACATTTCATTACTCTGGACATAGCTGTACCTCCATTGAAAATTTGATCATCATAGTCCTTAAAAGTAATATCCCTTGTCCAGTTATGAAATATGAAGTTAATTAATTACCATTCAGGTATCTAATTTTAAATTTAACTTTTTCTACCACAGATTTAACCTGTACTATAAAACTAAAGAAAATAAATTTAAAGTTAACATATGGCCTTTTCAATAAAATAACATTAGTGCGCCAAGCAAATACTAAACATTGAGGAAACCAAGGAGGGACAAGCGTGAGTCAAAAAATATCCTTTAAAGTACAGGGCATGGAATGCGCATCCTGTGCGGCCAAAATAGAACGCCAGCTTAAGAAAACAGACGGGGTTTTGGATGCGGCGGTTAATCTAGCGGTCTCCAAGGTCACTGTTGATTACGACCCCGACCGGGTGGGAGTGGACAAGCTGCTCAAAATCGTGGTGGACCTGGGTTATCAAGTACCCACCCGGCGGGTGGATTTAAAGATCAGCGGCATGAGCTGCGCCGCCTGTGCCACCAGGGTGGAAAAAACCCTGTCCGGCCGGGCGGGTGTGCTCCGGGCCAACGTCAATTTGGCCCTGGAGCGGGCTACTGTGGAATATGACCCCACCCGGGTGGATGTGGAAGAACTTAAACAGACGGTGGCTGATGCCGGCTACCGCGCTGAATCAGGGGACCGGCGGTTCGACGCCGATGAGGAAAAACTGGCCCGGGAGCGGGAAGCCAGGCGGCAGACCAACCTGTTCATTTTATCAGCCGCGTTATCCATCCCCCTTTTGGCCATGATGTTTGCGGAACTGTTCAACATCCAGCTACCGGCCCTGGTGCATAACAAAGTGTTTCAATTCGCCCTGGCTACCCCAGTGCAGTTTATCGCGGGCTTTCAGTTTTACCGCGGGGCGTATAAATCTTTACGGCACGGCAGCGCCAACATGGACGTGCTTATTGCTATGGGTACTTCCGCCGCTTATTTTTACAGCGTGGCCACCACCTTTTTTATCCCGGGCCATGTCTATTACGAAACCGGTGCCATTATCATTACCTTAATTATCCTGGGCCGATTATTGGAATCCATCGCCAAAGGGCGCACCTCGGAAGCAATTAAAAAGCTGATGGGCTTGCAGGCCAGGACGGCCCGGGTGTTCAGAGAGGGCCGGGAAATGGATATCCCCGTGGAAGAAGTTCGGGTGGACGACCTGGTCCTGGTGCGTCCGGGGGAAAAAGTACCCGTGGACGGTATTATAGAAGACGGCTTCTCCACCATAGACGAATCCATGCTTACCGGGGAGAGCATTCCGGTGGATAAACGCGCCGGCGACGAAGTGATCGGCGGCACCATCAACAAGCACGGCTCATTTAAATTTAAAGCCACTAAAGTTGGGGCCGATACCGCCCTGTCCCAAATTATTAAAATTGTGGAGGAAGCGCAAGGTTCCAAGGCTCCCATTCAACGGATGGCCGATATAATATCAGCTTATTTCGTACCCACTGTGGTAGGCATTGCCATAACTGCCTTTCTGGCCTGGTATTTTATCGCCGACACCGGGAATTTCAGCCGGGCGCTAATCAATTTTACCGCGGTGCTGGTGATCGCCTGCCCCTGCGCACTGGGTTTGGCCACCCCCACCTCCATTATGGTGGGCACCGGACGGGGGGCGGAAAACGGCATTCTAATCAAGGGTGGTGAGCACCTGGAAAAGGCCCACGCCCTTAAATCCATTGTGCTGGATAAAACAGGCACCATCACCCGGGGTGAACCTTCTTTAACCGACGTGTTTATCGCCGTGCCCGACATGGACCAGCGCGAACTGCTGGGTTTGGTGGCGGCACTGGAAAAGGGCTCGGAACACCCGCTGGGGGAAGCCATTGTCAAAGGGGCCCGGGAAAAAGACATCGCACTGGTGGACCCACAGGGTTTTGAGGCCATCCCCGGCCACGGCGTGTCGGGCCAAGTTGAGGGCAAGCAGTTGCTGGTCGGCAACCGCCGGCTTTTAACTTCCCGCAATATAGATATTTCAACCATTCAGGATACGGTGGAAAAGCTCGAAAGCGAAGGGAAAACCGCCATGCTGGTGGCGGTAAATAACCAGGCCGCCGGTGTGGTGGCGGTGGCCGATACCGTGAAGGATACTTCGGCTGAGGCCATCCGGGCCTTACGGGAGATGGGTATAGAAACGATCATGATCACCGGCGACAACCGGCGCACCGCCGAAGCCATCGCCCGGCAGGTGGGGATTGCCCTCCCAAACGTGCTGGCCGAGGTGCTGCCCCAGGACAAGGCGCGAGAAGTAAGTAAACTAAAAGAGCAGGGCCGGGTGGTGGGAATGGTTGGCGACGGGATCAACGATGCGCCGGCGCTGGCCACCGCCGACGTGGGATTTGCCATTGGTACCGGTACCGACGTGGCAATGGAAGCCGCGGACATAACCTTGATGCGGGGGGACCTGCGGGGCGTGGCGGCCAGCATCAAGTTAAGCCGTGCCACCATGCGTAATATTAAACAAAACCTGTTTTGGGCCTTAATTTACAACACATTGGGTCTGCCCGTGGCCGCCCTGGGGTTTTTATCACCCGTACTGGCCGGTGCCGCGATGGCTTTCAGCTCGGTTTCCGTGGTCACCAACGCCCTTAGATTAAAGCGCTTTGACCCGTACCGGGACTTTCGCGGCCAAGAACGAACGGCTTTTGACCTGATACCCGCACCGGCCCGGAAAACCAAATAAAGAAGACTTGGTTCAGCCGGGGTTTTAACCCATACGTTGGGGACATTCCTCGACCCATACAATCGGGGACATTCCTCGACCCCAAAGACATGACCCCAAAGCTGAGGTGTGTCCCCGTTCATATAAAGCAGAGGTGTGTCCCCTTTCCTTATGCGAGGGCGGGGTGTTACAGGCTGTGCGAAGATAAACTAAAATGTTAAACTGGGAGGGTAATGTAAATGGAATTTTTGGAAGACACGCTGCTGGCGATAGCCCTGGTGGCCGGGGTGGCCATAGCCTGGTGGATCGTTGCTTACCGGAAAAAAATAAAGAAATAAGTAAATATGCGAAGTTAGATAATCTGTTTTGCATTCTCGCTGCTGCTTACAGCTTTTTTAGCTTTATTGCGATACATGGTCTTATCGGCCTTGGATAATAACCCGTCCGCTGTCCGGTCATCCTCCGGGTACACTGAAATACCCGCCGAGACGCTTATAGGATGTTCCCCGGCTTGCTGCGCAACAGTTTTTTTGATCCTTTGCACCAGGCTGCTGCTTTGCGCTCTTGATAAACCCGGACACAGGATTACAAATTCATCCCCACCAATACGACCAACCACGTCGGTGGAACGCACATTGTTTTTTATTGTTCGGGCAATGAGCTGCAAGGTCAGATCCCCTTGCTCATGCCCATACCGGTCATTGATTAGCTTAAACTTGTCCACGTCAATAAATACTATCGAAAGCATGGTGCCGTTTTTATTAGCATGCGCCAGGTGCCTGTGCAGCATCTGGATCAGCATTCTGCGGTTGGCCGCACCGGTTAAGGAATCAGAGCTGGCCAGGTTATTAATGCGATCATAAGAATACCCAATCCAGAGTCCAATTGGGATATATAACAAAGACAACACATAAATGTGCCACATTTGCGGCAAAAAGTAACAGTAACCGATGCAAAATAAAGCCGCAGCTAATCCGGCAACTGCACCGTATAATTTACCTTTATCTTTTTGGTCAACCATCATGCCCATCCCCCCACCACAAGTTTGGGGTTATACCACTATTAATCAGTTAACAGTAAGGATTTACTCATTATGCATTTTCTACATAATTCAACTATTTCCTGCACCAACGCTTGAATGTTCCCAATAACAGCATGCCAACAGAGATTAATTGAACATTACAAGGCACAGCCTCATATTTATAGGCAAGGGGACACATTTCTTTTGGGGATCGGTGCTTAATAAAGGTGTTCTACTGGTCGGAAGATGTCCCCAAGATTAAAGGGGGCGTGTCAAATGCCCGATTACGGACATGAAGTGCAAAGGGAAATTTACCAGGAAGCGCGGCTACCGGCAGCCGCTCGCCTGCCAATATCATACGAGGAATGGAAGCTCAAAGCGCGTGAAGTTTTGCCCAAAGGAATATTTGATTATATCGCCGGAGGGGCGGGAGCGGAATATACTATCCGCGCCAACCGGGAGGCGTTTTATTTCTGGCGTATCCTGCCCCGGGTGCTGGTAGATGTGGCCGATCGAGATTTGTCGGTAAACCTGTTTGGTTATCGTTACCCTACCCCTATTTTACTCGCGCCTGTGGATAGGCAGGAGTTATATCATGCAGAAGGTGAATTGGCCACCGCCAGGGCGGCTGCCGCCACCGGGGTTTCGTTTGTGCTGAGCACATTCGCCACCCGATCCATTGAAGAAGTTGCCGTTGTCATGGGTAACGCGCCCCGCTGGTTTCAACTGTATTTCGGCAGCGACCGGGATGTGGTGGTCAGCATGATCAGGCGGGCCGAAGCCGCGGGCTATCTGGCCATAGTAGTGACCGTAGACCGACCGGTGCACGGCTGGCGGGAAAGGGAACTGCGCAACTTGTACCCGCCGGTCATTTTTAACCGGGCGGTGGCCAATTTTATTACCGACCCTGCTTTTTTAGCCAGACTGGCCAGGCCGCCGCAACAGGATATGCAGGCCGTGTTGGATCTGATTGCTCATATCGCCCATAACCCTGCCTTAACCTGGAAAGATATTGACTTTGTACGCCGCCTAACCAAACTACCGGTGCTGGTAAAAGGCGTTTTACGCCCTGGTGATGCTCAACTGGCGTTGGAATACGGCGTAAGCGGCATTATTGTTTCCAATCATGGCGGACGCCACCTTGACGGGGCGGTGGCGGCACTGGATGCGCTGCCGGGGGTGGTAGATGTGGTTAAAAAGCGTATACCGGTGCTGATGGACAGCGGCATCCGCCGCGGTGCCGATGTGGTAAAAGCGCTGGCCCTTGGTGCCTCGGCTGTATTGTTGGGCCGGCCCTATGTTTATGGACTGGCGGTGGCCGGGGAGAGAGGAGTAACTAGGGTCATCCGTAACTTACTGGCGGATACAGATATAACAATGGCCAATTCCGGTGCCAGGACAATTCAAAATATAGACAGGTCTATGGTGGTGCATGCCAAATAGCAAACACGGTGGGCCGATATAAGAACCGTGCAAAAAAGAATAAGCGTTTACCTATTGGTTTTTTCCTTGGAAAGTGAAAAGTAAATAACTATTTTATAATAAAATTATTATTCTGTTTTCAAGCCGAGAGATAAAGAAAACAACTTTTTTACAGAGTAGCCTGCAATTTTTCCGCGGAGAATGCGGCTTCGCGCTACTAAAAGTAAATAACTTTTTTATTACTTAACAGGTATTTCTGTATCTTACTGTGTGTATTAAATTATTTCTCTGTTAAAATTTTTGACGTTATAATTGTGTTTGGAGCATGCTCTTATTAAAGAGGAGGTTGAAAAATAGGATGCTAATAGTAGACCGGTTTGAAGGTGAGTATGTCATAATAGAGATGAACCGTAGAGTATTTCATGTTCCCAAAATCCTTTTTCCCAAAGGCACTAAAGAGGGGGATGTAATAAATATTCAAATTACAGTGGATCAAGATGCTACCATAAAGAGAAAGGAAGCTGCTGGTAAGCGGGCTGGAAAACTGTTTGAAGATTAAGGGGCTGCCCATGCTTAAAAGAAAATATCTAACTGTAGTAATCCTTATAGTTTTCATGTTATTAATCTCCGGCTGCAGTGACAATTCAACACCTACGGATGGGCAGTTAAAGGTACACTTCCTTGATGTAGGACAGGCGGACAGTATTTTAGTACAAATGCCCCAAGGCCAAAACATGCTTGTGGATGCAGGCAACAATAATGATGGTGATTATGTAGTAAATTATTTAAAGAAAACGGGGATAAAACAAATAGACTATCTCATTGGTACCCATCCACATGAGGATCACATTGGTGGACTGGATACGGTTATAGAAAATTTCAGTATTGGCAAGGTATATATGCCCGGGGTTAATCATAGTACCAAAACCTTTGAAGATGTATTAGAGGCGGTGCAGGCCAAAGGGTTAAAAATAACCACCGCCAAAGCGGGAGTTCAGCTTATTAATAACGCGGATTTAACAGCAGTGCTGCTGGCCCCGCAAAGTTCCACCTATGATAGTCTAAATAATTATTCTGCCGTAATTAAGATTACCTACGGCCAGGTCGGTTTTCTCTTTGCGGGTGATGCTGAGGAGCAATCAGAATTTGAAATGCTGGCCGGCAGTAATACCACTTGCCAAGCTGATGTTCTTAAGGTTGGCCATCATGGAAGTAATTCTTCAACATCCGCGGAATTCTTAAAAGCAGTTGAGCCCGAGTTTGCTGTAATATCAGTGGGCGATGGAAATGACTATGGACACCCACATAAGGAGATACTGCAAAGGTTAAATGGAGTCAAGTTATATAGAACCGATATAAGTGGAAATATTGTATTTACAACTGATGGAAAAGATATAAATGCAGCAACAGAAAAATCCTCGCCGGCAAGGAGCCCGAGTGCATCAGGTGTCGCTAACGACAATGCCCGGCTTTCCGGCCAAGTGTATGTTGATGATTATGGCCAGGGATTAATTAAGGGGAATATTAATTCTAAGGGTGAAAGGATTTATCATCTACCCGGTGAGTCGTCTTATGATCAAACCAAGCCGGAAGCGTGGTTTAAGACCGAGGAAGAGGCACGGACTGCTGGATTCAGGCCACCGAAAATGTAACATTAAAAATTCCATATTAGCTAACCGGTCATTATAGGTGTCAAATATCAGTAGTGGTTGTAGCGTAGGTTATTATGAGCTTAATTTAGAAACCCTCTTTTCCTTGTGAAAGAGGGTTTCTTATTGGGGTTTGCCATACAAAAAGAAACCCTGTCGCCAAATGTTCTAAATATGTACAGTGTCTAAAATTTTTACAAGGTAAAATTATGGAAATTAGATACAAAATCAGTTTAGTCGCTCTGGGGACTAACAGATGGTCTGATGAAATTGTGGGATACAGATTCAAATAATAGATGGTTAACTGCCTTTTATTTTTTAAAAACATATGGAGAGTATTGCCATAACAAGAGTTGTAAGCCGATAAGGAACCAAAATTGCATATATTTCTAAAATGCAAAAAATTTACGAAATCCAAAATACAATAATATTTCATGGTTATACCGTTAACTCAGTAAGTGGTACAGCGTCGTGTCATTCTGAACGAAGTGAAGAATCTAGATCCTTCGCTAACGCTCTTAGATGACAGCTCTCCCCCGCGGTGCACATTGTTTATTAAAAATGTTTATCTCATCAATGGGGGTTACTGAGTAAAGGGAATAACCATGTAAAATTTTAATTTTGATTAGGCCGGTCAAACCATATAACTTTACGATCCGGTGTTAGCACAAAAGTTTTAAAAAACCGCCGGAGGTAACTTTTCTTGATTTGACTGCGTTGTATAAACAAATTGTAGGGGGGTGATGAAGAAGAATCTGTGAACTATCGTACAAGAAAAGAGATGGAGTAATGAACGGAGATATTTTCGTAAAAACAACAATAATTGTACAAGAGGAAGAGGGACTTAAATGAAAACCTATATTTTTAACCTTATTGATAACTTAGGTATTTCTAAGTTTACGTGGATAGTATTTATTCTTTGTGGTGTTAATATGTTCTTCGACGGTTATGACAACATGATTGTTGCATATACAATGCCTCAGATTGCCGAAGAATGGGCATTGACCAAAGTACAAACCGGTTCACTTGTTTCATGGGGCTTACTGGGTTTATTGTTTGGTGGGTTTTCTGCAGGTGTTCTATCGGATGCTATAGGCAGAAAAAAGACCTTGATTTTATCATGTGTATTTTATTCAATATTTTGTGGGTTAATATATTTTGCAAATAGCTTTGAAATGTATGCACTATTCCGGGTCTTGTCCGGTTTTGGTCTTGGCGCCTGCCTGCCTGTTTCCATAACTTTAGTTTCTGAATCCGTACCCTCAAAAAATAGAGGGTTATTTATAACCTCTCTATTTGCATTTTTCCTTTTCGGTTGGGTTTTAGCCGGAGTAGTAGCCATGCTCATAATTCCTGTTTTTGGGTGGAAAGTCTGTTACCTTTTAGGATTATTGCCTTGTTTTTACGCCATATTGCTGGCCATAAAACTTCCGGAATCCGCACGCTGGCTGCTAATGAAAGGTCGTGAAGAGGCTGCTTTCAAAATAATACGTAGGATGGAACTAGCTGCCAAGGGAGTTGCAACAGACTGGGCTCCTGGTAGTATAATCATCCCATCTACCCAACACAAATCTGTCGGCCCTGCTGCTTTATTCTCCCGGCAATTTTTACCTGTAACTGTGGGTCTTTCATTTGTTTATTTCCTGGGATCGATGATCGTCTATGGTGTTTCGGGGTGGTTGCCGTCACTTCTAGTAGCAAAGGGTTACTCATTGGTAAGCGGTTATTCATTTGCAATTATGCAAAATTCAGCGTCCGTAGTTGGCAATATTGTTACCGGTTATTGCTCTGATACATATGGACGCAAGAAAACCTTAATGTTTGGTTTTATTTCTTTGGGCATAGTTGTAATCCTGCTTGGATATTCAGCTAGCACAGCTCAAATCATTGTTTTTTCAATATTAGTTGGTTTCTTCTCCAACTTTGCGCTGACTGGAATACAGCCATTACTTGCGGAGTCTTACCCAACTGAATTTCGTAATACAGGCGTAGCCTATTCCCAGGCATTCGGCCGTCTTGGTTCAATGTCCGGGCCTATCCTGGCTGGTTTTGTACAAACAATCGGTTTTGGCTTTAAGGGTACTTTAGCTATGTTTGCTGCTCCTGCCCTGATATGCGTAATCATACTACTATTCTTTAAAATGGAAACAAAAGGCAAGAGCCTGGAAGGTATTTCCGAGGAAATTGCCTCTAACGATACCGATGCAAATAAAGTAGCAGCTCCAGCAAGATAAAAGTAGTATAACAACTTTATTAAGTTACCGCATCAGTAGTGGTTGTAGCGTAGGTTATTATGAGCTTAATTTTTAAGAAACCCTCTTTTCCTTGTGAAAGAGGGTTTCTTATGGCTCTTGCCAGGGGCAGAGGTTTTCAAGTAGTTTGCTGTTAATTTTCTGTCGCGACGGGATCGAGTGCCTTATACTGGGTGAGGCAGTGGCCATCGTTGCATCATTTATAAAGTATAAGCCCCAGTGCCGGCAAGGCAAAGGGGCTTATACTTTTGTTTCAGTGCCATTCTGTTCCCTTTTGGTTTTTCAGTTTGTCTATAGGGTGTTGGTAATATCCGCATGATACTCTTGTAAAGATTTTAAATTGGCGTCCTGCGCATCATTTTCTTTATATGCCGCGATACCTCTAGCACTGGCCAGGGCTGCTGCCATCGTCGTGATATACGGTACTTTATATTTAATGGCTGTCTTGCGGATATAAGAATCATCGTGTTGGCTGCGTTTTCCGTTTGGGGTGTTGATAACTAAGTGAATCTCATTGTTGGTTATGCCATCAATTATATTGGGGCGTCCTTGGTATAATTTTTTAATCTCTTCTGAAATAATTCCATTTTCCTGAAGAAAGTTGTGGGTTCCTTCCGTTGCTTTAATATGAAAGCCCAGTTTGCTAAACACCTTGGCCGTTTCCAGTGCCGCCGGTTTATCCTGATCGGTCACACTGATCAGCACGGTTCCAGAAATGGGCAGGGGGGACTTGGTGGCATCTTGGGCCTTATAATAGGCTAACTCAAATGAATCCGCAATACCTAATACTTCTCCTGTCGAGCGCATTTCCGGCCCTAATACCGGGTCAACTTCCTGGAACATATTAAACGGGAAGACCGCCTCTTTGACCCCAAAATGAGGAATTATCTTGGAGACAAGGCTCTTGACAGGGGACTCTTGACCAGTTATGCCTGCCAACATAATTTCTGTGGCCATCCGGGCCATCGAGATATTACAGACCTTTGACACCAGGGGAACGGTCCGTGATGCTCTCGGATTGGCTTCCAGAACATAAACCTTGTCATCGGCGATGGCGTACTGCATATTCATCAGGCCATCCACCTTTAGTTCCTTAGCAATCTTTTTGGTATATTCGATAATGGTTTCAACATGTTTGGCTGGAATACTGATCGGCGGAATGACACAGGCTGAGTCCCCGGAGTGGATGCCTGCCAATTCAATATGCTCCATTACCGTCGGTACGAATGCTTCAGTTCCATCGGCGATGGCGTCAGCTTCTGCTTCAATGGCGTTACTTAGAAATCTATCGATTAAAATCGGTCTCTCTGGAGTAACCCCGACTGCTGCAGTCAGGTACTGGCGGAGCATTTCCTCATCGTAAACAACTTCCATCCCGCGGCCGCCCAAAACATATGAAGGCCGAACCATCAGCGGGTAACCAACCCGGTTGGCGATGTCCAGGGCTTCCTCAAGATGCACCGCCATACCGGATTCCGGCATGGGAATATCAAGTTTCTCCATGATTTGACGGAAGCGGTCGCGGTCTTCAGCTAAATCGATAGTTTCAGGCGAAGTGCCGAAAATTTTCACCCCGGCTTCAGCTAGTTCAGCGGCGATATTTAAGGGGGTTTGCCCGCCGAACTGAACGATTACCCCCAGGGGTTTTTCCTTTTCGTAGATGCTCAGCACATCTTCCACTGTAAGTGGTTCAAAGTACAGCTTATCAGAGGTGTCATAGTCGGTGGAAACCGTTTCAGGATTACAGTTGACGATAACTGTCTCAAAGCCCATATCACGCAGAGCAAAAGCTGCATGTACGCAGCAGTAGTCAAACTCAATGCCCTGGCCGATTCGGTTTGGGCCTCCCCCCAGGATCATTACTTTCTGCTTGTCACTTGAGGTAGTCTGATCAGGGGCGTTGTAAGTGGAGAAATAGTAGGCCGCGTTTTCAACACCGCTGACCGGGACAGCTTCCCACCCTTCAACTATCCCTAAAGCGGTTCTACGCTGACGAATTTCTTTCTCCGGTAAATTTAACAGCAATGCTAAATAACGGTCAGCAAAACCGTCCTTTTTAGCTTGGGCCAGCAATTCGTCCGGCAGTTGCCCATGTTTATATTTTAGTATCTCTTCCTCCAGCGAAACCAGCTCTTTCATCTGCTGAATAAACCATGGTTTGATATGGGTCAGCCCGTAAAGCTGCTCGATATCTGCGCCTTTGCGTAGTGCTTCATACATGATAAACTGGCGTTCACTTGATGGCTCCGCCGCCAAGAGCGACAGCAATTCTTCCAAAGAACGCTGGTTAAAATCCTTGGCAAACCCTAATCCATAACGCCCGATTTCCAGGGAACGGATGGCTTTGTGCAAGGCTTCTTTATAGTTTTTGCCGATGCTCATAACTTCACCGACGGCCTTCATTTGTGTCCCCAGCTTGTCCTGGGAACCAGGAAACTTTTCAAAGGCCCAGCGGGCAAACTTAATCACCACATAATCACCCGAAGGGGTATATTTATCCAGGGTGCCATCCCGCCAGTAAGGAATTTCATCAAGGGTTAAGCCGGCGGCCAACATGGCCGAAATTAAGGCAATGGGAAAGCCGGTGGCTTTTGACGCTAAGGCGGACGAGCGGGAGGTGCGTGGGTTGATCTCAATAATTACAACCCGGCCGGTTTTAGGATCATGGGCAAACTGAACATTGGTACCGCCAATTACCTCTATTGCTTCCACAATAGCATAGGAGTATTTTTGCAAGCGTTGTTGAAGTTCGGGGCTGATTGTAAGCATGGGGGCAGAACAAAAGGAGTCACCGGTATGCACACCCATGGCATCAATGTTTTCAATAAAACAAACGGTCAGCATTTGATTTTTGGCGTCCCGTACAATTTCCAGTTCCAGTTCTTCCCAACCAAGGACTGATTCCTCGACCAGGATTTGTCCCACCATGCTGGCGGTGATGCCTCGATTGGCAACAGTTTTTAGCTCCTCAACATTATAAACCAGACCACCGCCGGTGCCTCCCATGGTGTAAGCCGGGCGGATAACCACTGGATAGCCAAGTTCTTGAGCGATTTTTTCCGCTTCTTCAACACTGTAGGCAGGTTTGCTGCGGGGCATTTCGATACCTAGCCGGTTCATCGTTTCTTTGAAGGCGATGCGGTCTTCGCCACGTTCAATGGCTTCAATTTGCACACCGATCACTTTGACTGCGTATTGTTCTAGAACACCGGCTTTGTCCAGTTCAGAACACAAGTTAAGAGCCGACTGACCGCCCAAATTTGGCAGTAATGCGTCAGGCCGTTCTTTAGCGATGATGTCAGTCAGACTTTTAACATTTAGTGGTTCAATGTAAGTTACATCAGCAATTTCCGGGTCAGTCATAATTGTCGCTGGATTTGAATTGACTAAAACAATTTGATAACCTAACTTGCGTAGAGCCTTACAGGCTTGGGTTCCTGAGTAATCAAACTCACAAGCTTGTCCAATGACAATCGGGCCTGAGCCAATAATTAAAATTTTGTTGATGTCCGTTCTTTTTGGCATATTTTTCCCCCTATTTAAAATGATGAATTAGTTATTACTCTTTTGGTGCAATAGATTCATTCAATAAATTATTATATCAAAAAAACATTTAATTTACGTTATAAAATAGCGTCTTCAAGAGCATGCAAAAAATTACCACAATCTGGGATGCATCCCTATTATTTTGCTATAGGAAACATCTGAACAAGGCCTTTAAAGGCCTTGTTCTTTTTTTAGGATGAGATTTGTAGTAAAATAAAGTAAGAGTGATAAATGTATTAGGGCATGTTCATTAAAGGCTATTCTTGAACGTCCTGTTGAACAAAAAGAGGGCGCAAGACGCATATAGTCAGGGAAAAACGTTTACCGGTGTTTGTAAAACAACAAGGATGCACGGCTTGTGTTAAGGAATGTACATTTACTCAAAACAATTATCATGATTTGCATAAGAAGTCAAATTTAAAAAGATAGGCAGGTAATAGATATTCTATGCCAGGTAAAAATAGAGCAAGTATTTATGCGGGTTTAACGGTGGATATTATTTTGAAAAAGGACCAAAGGACAGGTGAGCGGACACGAGGAGTCGTCAAAGATATTTTGACCAAATCACCGAATCATCCCAGGGGTATTAAAGTAAGACTCGTCGATGGGCAAATTGGCAGGGTTCAAGAGATTATCCAATAACCCATGACTATATTAAGCAACTCAAGGAGGGGTGTAAAGAATGGGTGCTGTTGAAAGTTTTTTAAATATCTTACTAATCTTCTTGATAGTAAGTAGTGTATTTAATTATTTTGCTTATTTACAGGCAAGGAAAGCAGCCCTAAAAGCAAAAGAAGATAATGCAGTATCAAAAGTGGAAGTTAAAGAAGAAATTGAAATGGTAACTGATCATATTTGCGGACGTACTCTGCCAAAGTTGGAAGCGTATATCTTAGCTAAAGATAATAAGAAACATTACTTTTGCAGTTGGGACTGTAGAGAAAAATTTATTGCTGGTAATTAAATGTAAGTTTATACAGTCCTTGCCAGTCTTTAAGGCATTCCTTGATAAATCATCCATCATTTTTTTCCAAACTAACAATGTATCCCGAGGGGGGTCGCCTTTTAAATGAAAATAGTAAATAGAATTGGGACTTAATCTATGGTCAAATGGAAATAAAACCGTCCTCCCTTGCCAGCGGCATCACGTGAAACCTTGCCAAGAGTTTATCAGTGGAGTAAAATATTAGCTAAGATACAAGTTTGAGGGAGCACAAAAGCTCCCTCAAATGTTTTTATTATACTAATTTTGCCCCGGCGAATATATCGGTTTGGAAATATTTAGTATGTTAAGCATAAACTCGGCCATAAGTAATGGGAGGTATTAGATTTTTTATGAAGGCTGAATTAATTAGCGCGCAGAATGAGAATAAAAGATGGCATGCTTTTGAAGAAAATAGTTTATATACCGAGTTGTTGAGTAGTAGAGACGGGCTTGATCCCAAGGAAGCAGCAGAACGTCTTGAAGACTACGGACCGAACGCATTGCCGATGAGAAAGCCTCCCATGGTATGGGAAGCCCTGGTGCATCAGGTAAAGAATCCGTTGATTTTTATTCTCATAGCCGCTGCAATAGCATCATTGGTTATCGGTGAGGCAACCGATGCGATATTCATCCTTATAGTAATCTTAATTAATAGCGGACTGGGAGCATACCAGGAGTACAATGCTGAAAAAAGTGCAGCAAGCTTACAGAATCTACTTAAAATTAGGGCTAGGGTAAGGCGGGGTAATAAAGAATTTGAGATTCCATCTGAGGAACTTGTTCCTGGAGATATTGTACTGCTGGAATCAGGTTATAAAGTTCCTGCAGATTTGCGTTTATTGGAAACCAAGAATCTTTCTTCGGACGAAAGTTTTTTGACCGGAGAATCTATCGCAGCAACGAAACGTACAGGACTGTTACCAGAGCATACCGGGGTAAGTGAACGTGAAAATATGGCCTTTGCCGGTTCAACTATCATGGCAGGCAGAGGATTAGGCATAGTTATCGCTACGGGATTAAAGACTGAAGTTGGCCAGATAGCTGAACATGTCAATGATTCTGAAAGTGCCAAACCGCCGCTGTTGGTGAGAATGGAAAGGTTCACCAGTCAAATAAGCATACTGGTTCTGTTTATCAGTGCAGTACTGGTAATGATTCTGTTTTTACAAGGTCTTGATGCAGCAGCTATCTTTTTCTTTGTGGTAGCCCTTGCAGTTTCAGCCATACCTGAAGGGTTGCCGGTCGCACTTACGGTTGCGCTTTCGATTGCCGTATCAAGAATGTCCAAACGCAATGTAATTGTTAGAAAACTCCCAGCTGTTGAAAGCCTTGGTAGTTGCACTGTGATTGCCAGTGATAAAACAGGCACACTTACCGTTAATCAACAAACAGCTCGTCAAGTTGCACTGGCAGATGGACAATTTTTTAACATTTCAGGACAAGGCTATAACGGGCAAGGTGAATTTACCTCCGTTAATCGGGTAGAGGTCTCGGAGCAGGCCAGGGAGCAGCTTAAGGGATTGTCCACGCTGGCTATGTTGGCCAATGAAGGTTCACTAATCGAAGAGAGGAGTAAGGGGGTGCATTATGGCGATGCCATGGATGTAGCCTTTTTATCCATGGGGTATAAACTTGGCCTAGATCCGCAACTGTTGAAATCTGAAAACCCAATTTTAGGGATGATACCTTATGAATCGGAACGCAAGTTTTCAGCTGCGTTCTATAGAAAAAAAGACAAGACATTTGTAGCAGCCAAAGGGGCTGTAGAAACAATGCTAAATTTCTGTAACCGCATGCAATATGGAGGTACAACCGTTGACGTTGATCGCGAACAGATAGAAAGACAGGCAGAAGATATGGCCGCTCAGGGGTACAGGGTATTGGCGATTGCCGGGGCTCAATGGCCAGGGTACGTGAAAAAGAATGTGTATGCAGATGAAAACCTGCCTGAGATGGTTTTTTATGGCTTGGTAGGTTTTATCGACCCTTTACGTCCCGAGGTCATCGAATCTGTAAATAAGTGTAAGGGTGCCGGAATAAAGGTAATAATGATCACCGGCGATCACCCAAGCACAGCCCAGGCCATAGCCAGGGAGTTGGGCATAGCAGACGTTGATGAATGGGCGGTTACCGGTCAACAATTAAGCGAGGCCGGCACATCGGATAGCCCGGAATTTATAAATCTAGTTTCTTCCTCCCATGTATTTGCCAGGGTTTCTCCTACGCAGAAATTAGAGATTGTGGAGTCGCTGATCAATCAGGGTGAATTCGTAGCTGTTACAGGCGACGGAGTCAATGATGCTCCTGCCTTACGGCGGGCCAACATAGGTGTTGCAATGGGCTCTGGTACCGATGTTGCCAAAGAAATAAGCTCTATGATAGTTACAGATGACAATTTTTCTTCTATCGTATCCGGGGTGGAAGAAGGAAGATTTGCCTATGATAATGTCCGTAAAGTGATATATTTGCTTATATCAACAGGTGCTGCCGAAGTAGCTCTATTTGTAGTTTCAATTTTAGCCGGGTTGCCGCTACCCTTAATCGCGGTACAACTCCTTTGGCTCAACCTGGTTACCAACGGGATCCAGGATGTTGCGCTCGCTTTTGAAGGAGGCGAGCCTGGTGCTATGAAACGGAAACCAAGAAAAACCAATGAAAAAATATTCAACCCTCAGATGATCAGCCAGACATTAATATCAGGACTGACAATGGCCATGATAGCATTTGGTTTTTGGTACATCCTTATTGAAGTGCGGATGATGGATGAAACTCATGCTCGCAACATCATCCTATTGTTGATGGTCTTGATGCAAAACGTCCATGTCTTTAATAGTCGCTCGGAGTTTGTATCTGCCTTTAGAGTACCTATCAGTCGCAATTATATTTTAGTACTAGGGGTACTCGTAGCTCAAGGGATCCATATTCTAAGCATGCATTTGCCATTTATGCAGAATATTCTAAGGGTTGAACCGATCACTCTTTTCGAATGGTTTGAGGTGCTATTACTTGCGCTGCCTCTATTGTTGGTAATGGAGATTTATAAGTTGATTGCCAATAAGTTCTCGAAAAGTCAACCTGATTATTTAGATGTCAGGGGTTAATGAAGTTAGAGCAGATATTGTTTGGCAGTTACTACTTGGGGTCATGGCTAATGGCAGGTAGGCAAGGTAAAGATCAAAAAACATGAGGGCAAAACTTTATTGTTAGCGAAAAAGAAGGAGGTAGATTAAGTGAAAGTATTAGTACCGGTTGACGGGTCCGACAATTCAATGCGGGCAATTAGCTATGCCATTGGATCGCATAAAGACAATCCCAACCTAAGATTCACCCTGCTGGCAGTTGTGACCATGCGAATGGAAGAGTTATATGACACTGATTTGGTGAACCTTTCCGAATTTCAAAGGCATGACTTCGAATTAATGAACCTTGTTGAATTGCAAAAACATTTTGCACAGGCTTCTAGCTCCGTTCTTGAGAATGCCAAAGCGCTATTTGAAGAATCCGGTATTCAGGTAGAGACTGTGATGTTAAAGGGAGACCCGGTCAATCAAATTATACGGTATGCAGCTGACAATGACATTGAAGAAGTGATCATGGGGAGTAGGGGTATGGGGACTCTTAAGAGCGCTATTTTGGGCAGCGTAGCTTATAAAGTGCTGGCGAAAATAAATATTCCACTTACTATTATTAAATAATCTTGTAACTATAAGTAGTAAAGACATTTCTGTCCCGGTGGTGGCGGTAATAGTCCAAGGGCCAGCATGGTTAGTTGCCATGCAGATAAACCATCATTTTGGGTTTCATAGCTCAACCTCCTTGGAGTATTAAACTTTAATCATAATATGAGCTTATTTGAGGTTGCTTATCACAAGATCTACGTTACGCGCTATGGTATGGGTTTACTATCGGCAGTGTCTGGCATCATCTGACTTTTTACGTTCTTAATCCTATTGTAATGGATTCGACCTCAAAATAATGCAAGAACACCATGTGGTGGCTTATATTTAGCCCTTATATAAGTAAACCTGATTTTATATTGCAATACTACATATAATGAATTAGAATTAACTACAAGAAAGTTTTAAAAGGGGGATTTTTTTATGGCAGTGAATTTACAAAAAGGTCAAAAAGTGGACTTGACAAAGGGTAGAGCTGGTCTTTCAAAGGTTATTGTCGGATTAGGATGGGATACAAACAAATTTGATGGTGCGGATTTTGACTTAGACGCCTGCGCTTTTTTACTGGGCGAGAACGGAAAGTGCGCTAGTGCCGAAGATTTTGTGTATTATAATAATTTGAAACACAAAAGCGGTTCTGTTGAACATTTGGGGGACAACCTTACCGGTGAGGGCGAAGGTGACGATGAGCAAGTTACAATTAATTTAAGCCAAGTACCCGCTAATGTTAGCAAAATTGCTATCACTGTTACCATACACATGGCAGCAGAGCGCAACCAGAATTTTGGTCTGGTATCAAACGCTTTTGTTCGCGTATTGGACGAAGGTTCGAATACTGAGCTGCTGCGCTATGATCTAAGTGAAGATTATAGTATAGAAACTGCTTTGGTATTTGCTGAGCTTTATCGCCACGGTGCGGAATGGAAGTTTGCTGCTGTAGGCCAAGGCTTTAACGATGGACTAGCTGGTCTTGTGCGTCTCTACGGTTTGGATTAGGAAGGGAGTTAATTCATTGATCAATCTGCAAAAAGGACAAAAAATTGACCTAACTAAAACTAACCCGGGTTTAACCAAAATTATAGCCGGTTTGGGATGGGATCCCGTTAAAAGCGGCGGCGGTGGTGGATTCTTAGGTGGACTTTTCGGTGGGGGTGCCCCGAAAATTGACTGCGACGCTTCGGTATATCTTTTGAATCAAGACGGTAAATTAGCTCAGAAGAGGAACCTTATTTACTTTGGAAATCTAAAAAGTCTTTGCGGAAGCGTTCATCACTCCGGGGATAATCTCACCGGAGATGGTGACGGCGACGATGAGCAAATTAATATTGACTTGGCCAAGGTGCCTGCAGATGTGCACCGGATGGTGTTTGTGGTTAATATTTACGATTGCGCTAACCGTAAACAGCATTTTGGGATGATTAAGAATGCTTTTATTCGTATAGTAAACGGAGCAAATAATAACGAATTATGTAAGTTTAACCTGTCTGAAGGTTACGAGGGCAAAACATCCTTAATTGCCGGAGAAGTATATCGTCATAACGGTGAATGGAAATTTGCTGCTCTTGGTGAAGCTACTACGGATCCCGGCCTGGAATCTTTGACCAGGAGATTTGTGTAATCAATTACTAAATAATGTGGGGGCAAAAGCATGATCTCTTTAGCGAAAGGCCAGAAGATAGATTTAACCAAAACTAACCCTGGCTTAACCAAGATTTTCTTAGGTCTTGGTTGGGATACCAATAAGTATGATGGTGGCAAAGACTTTGATTTGGATGCAGTGGCTTTCTTGGTCAACAAAGAAGGTAAAGCTGCCGGTGATGGCGCCTTCATTTTCTACAATAATAAACAAGACCCCAGTGGTTCGGTTGTCCTGTCCGGGGATAACCTTACCGGTGCAGGTGAGGGTGATGATGAAAGTGTTAGAATCAACCTTGCAGCTGTTCCGGCTGAAATTGAGAAGATTGCTATTTGCATTGACATCCACGAGGCTGCTGACCGAAATCAAAACTTTGGCCAGGTTTCCAATGCCTTTGTGCGGGTAGTAAATGAAGACAATGATGAAGAATTAATACGCTATGATTTGGGCGAGGATTACTCCATCGAAACCGGTCTAGTGGTTGCCGAGATATACCGTCATGGCGGTGAATGGAAATTTAGCGCAGTGGGTAGTGGATTCCAAGGCGGCTTAGCTGCACTCGCTTCCACCTATGGCTTAAACGCCGGCTAGAAACAAAAGACTACTACTATATGAAGGGGTGCCTTTTAGAGCACCCCTTTTCAGAGTTGCTTAATATCTTAGATTTAAACGGCCTTCCTGTGCATAATTAGGAAATTTAATGATTGTAAAAGCTTACTAATTAGTTTAAGTAATCAATCCGCAGTTTAACAAGGAGGCTTTTATTTTATATTGGAAGCTATTGCGGTTTTTTTTGCCGGGCTGTTAGCTAACTATGGGCATTTTTTCTCGTGGGATTTGTTTTACGGGGTAATTACAGACCCGGTAAATTTAGGCATTATCTTTTGGTTAGTTATTCTTGAGGGCTTGCTATCCTGCGATAATGCATTGGTACTGGCAGTGGTGGTAAACAGGTTGCCGGAGCACCAGCGCAAAAAAGCACTAATCTATGGTATTTGGGGTGCTTATTTTTTCCGATTTATTGCTATCGGCTTGGGCACGTATCTGATCCAGATAACCTGGATTCAATTTCTAGGTGCCGGTTACCTTTTATGGTTGGCAGCCAAATACTTTCTTGCCAAAAGACAGGGAGAAAGCGCAGAGGACGAGATTAAAGTTAGAAAAGGTGGTTTCTGGGATACATTCTGGGGTGTGGTAGTTACTGTTGAGTTAATGGATATTTCCTTTAGTGTTGACAGTATTTTGGCTGCCTTTGCCCTAAGCGACCAAATTTGGGTGCTGCTGCTGGGTGGTATGTTGGGGATATTGATGATGCGGGGTGTGGCCACAGTTTTCATTAAATGGCTGGATAAGTACCCGACCCTGGAATCTGCCGCTTATGTACTAATTGCCTTGATTGGTGGAAAATTAATGGCCCAGGCCTTTGGCTACCATGTGTCACATTATATTGTTTTTTTCTTGATGGCAAGTGTACTGCTCGGTACCATGCTCCTCCATCACTTGCGCGAAGGTGGTAAAAAAGCGGCATGACTTATTTTGATTATCTGAGTAATGAGCAGAAACAAAAAATATTCTTTTTACCTCCCACTCAAGAACCTTTGGACCTAAACAAAGCAACATTAGCCCATGCTCTGGGCGCTACCCTCTATATGCCCGGGACTTCACACAGGGCCATCAGCAAAATAATGAATAACGAAATTCCCGGTCTCATATCCACTGTCATTTGCTTGGAAGATGCAGTGGATGATCGGGAAGTCGATGTTGCAGAAAAAAACCTGGCCCTGCAGCTAAAAGGTCTGCGGAGGAATGTCCCCGATGGAATGTTCCCAATTAATGAAAAGGGGGGGGCGCTCCCCTTTATATTTATTAGGGTTAGAAATATAAACCAGTTTAAAAGGCTAACTAACAGCCTGGGACCAGCATTAAGTGTTTTAACCGGCTTTGTGTTCCCCAAATTTAATACCGGCAATGGTTATGAATATTTTGAACAGCTGGTTAAAATAAATAAACAAATTGGCAAAAGGTTGTATGGTATGCCAATACTTGAAGATCCTGAAGTTATTTATTTGGAATCTAGGACAATTGCGCTTTTAAAAATTAAAAAATTACTGGACGATTATAAAGAGATTGTGTTAAATGTCCGTATGGGTGCCACTGATTTATCCGGTTTATATGGCATTCGCCGGAGCCCTGAGTTAACCATCTACGACATTGCGGTTATTCGGGACTTTATTGCCGAGCTGGTTAATGTTTTTAGGAGAAATAATGGCGAGTATGTGGTATCCGGTCCCGTTTGGGAATACTTTTCCTCAGGTCAAAGGGTTTTAAAACCTTTATTAAGACAATCACCATTTCAGGAGCAGTTTGGACAAGAAGGCCAAAGAGTGCGTTACAATTTGCTTTGCTGTTACATGGACGGTCTGATCAGAGAGGTTATGCTGGATAAAGCAAATGGCCTGATTGGCAAGACGGTTATTCACCCGGATCACATACTGCCGGTGCAAGCGCTTTATGTTGTAACCCATGAAGAGTACTGCGATGCCAGGGACATCCTTGCCAACGGTGGAAACGGCGGGGTTTCCAAGAGCGTATATAACAACAAGATGAATGAATCCAAGCCCCACACCTTTTGGGCCCAAAGGATTATGAAATTATCAAAAATATACGGGGTACTTAATGAGCGGTATGATTACACAAGCATTATCTACGAAGGCGAAAAATTACACTGTATTGAATGGTCTGATGGTGGATATCAAAGTTGAAGAGAATTACTATTCTTTGCCCCCCGAATGCATCTTCTCTCTGGCTGCCAGAAATAACCCGAAAAGAAGCTACCTATTTGTAAGCAAGTTAATAGGCAAACATATCCCGGTGCGCCCTCGGGTTCCGTTAATAACTGGGTTTCTATTAGCCTCAAGGCTGGCTCAAAACCTGAACATAACCGTCGACAGTGGTGTCGATAATGAACAGGTTAAACAAGCTGCCGAAGCCCTGGTCAATGATTTTGATTTTGATATAGAAGCTGTTATTGAAAAACCTATCTATCATTTTCCCGGGAAAGCACTATTTATTGGATTTGCCGAAACCGCTACAGCACTTGGCCATTCAGTATTTACCAGTTTTACTGGAGATATTCAGTATCTGCATACAACGAGAGAGACCCTTGAGGGTTCATCCGAAACCGTATACTTCACCGAGGATCACTGTCATGCACCGGATCAAAGGTGTCTGATTAATAATATTGGGCTTATAAAGGGCAATGACCTGCTGGTCTTGATTGACGATGAAATTACCACGGGTAATACCTGTTTGAACATAATTAAAACCATACAAGCTAAATTCCCCCAACCGAAATACGCCATACTAACCATCCTTGACTGGCGTTCTAAAACAGCCCAAGAAAAGTATGGACGGCTGGAAAGGGAATTAGGTGTACGAATTGAAGTTATTTCCCTTGTAAAAGGAAGCTTTGACTCACAAGGTGATTCACCCGCCGTTAATAGTTCATTAACCGCCCTGAGCGGTTCTATTCCTAAAGTTAATGTAATGCATCAACCTATGGATTTCATGTATTATCCAGCATCCCCCGGTGGTATCAATAAGACCTACCTTGGATATACCGGACGATTCGGGATTACGGTGGACGCTAGTAATGATTTATATCTAGAAGCAAAAAGGATCGGCCGCAAACTTGCCCAAACCAGAAGCGGTGCAAGGACACTGTGCCTTGGAACCGGTGAGTTTATGTATATCCCTTTTTTAATTGCCCGGTTTATGGGTGATGGTGTTTGGGTGCAGTCGACAACACGCAGCCCGGTGCACCCGTGTTTAAAGGATGACTATGCCGTTAAATATGCCATACCCTTCGCCGACCCTTTCCGGCCGGATATCAAAAACTTTGTCTACAATATTCCTCCCCACTATTACGATGAGGTTTTCATATTTTGGGAAAGAAACGTGCAGCCGGAACAGGTAGCCCCGCTGGTACTAGCACTTAAGAGTTTGGGGGTTACCTGGATCTCATTTGTTATCTTCTGTCGCTGATTGAACTGGAGGTGCTACCATTAACGCTTTGGCCAAATACGCAATTTATGGGGCCCTTAAAGAATACCCCTGGCTCCCCGACCCCGCTCCTTTAGGTAGTTATAGCGGTGACGATATTATATTTTTATTAAAGGATATCGGGTCATCCATTCAGGAGCAGAACAATGAGGAAAGGGAAAGGGCGATTCAAAAAGGCAGGCATTATTCAGAAATGTTACCCATTGAATATAAACCCGTTCCAGAATACATTGAGCTATTTCACCAGTCTTTAAAGGAAACCAGCTTAAGGCTGGCTTTAGCCACTGCCATAGTATCCGAAACCATTCTTAACAAACACACTTCTGAAAGTGGAATGGGGACACACCTCCAGCGGAGGAATGTCCCCGATGGAATGTCCCCAAATGTAGTGCTGGTGTCCCTGGCCAGGGCCGGTACACCAGCAGGGGTGCTGATCAAAAAGTATATCCGGCGTTTCTACGGCCTTGATGTGCCTCATTATAGTATTTCAATTATACGGGATAAAGGGATTGATCAAAATGCCCTTATTTACATCCTGCAAAGACACCCGGGGTGCGAAATCCAGTTTATTGATGGATGGACTGGCAAAGGAGCCATTACCAATGAATTAATCAAGGCCCTGTTGGACTTTGAGCAGGAGTTTGGGATGGTAAAAGGCACCATTTGCCGGGATATGGCTGTGCTGGCCGACCCCGGTTATTGCGCCGGTATTTTTGGCACCAGGGAAGACTTTTTAATTCCCAGCGCTTGCTTAAATGCAACTGTATCCGGGTTAATGTCCAGAACAGTTTACCGGGATGATCTTATAGGCGCACTGGATTTCCATGGGGCCAAGTTTTACAGGGAACTCGCCGGTGCAGATCTGTCTAATTACTTTGTTAATACTATTAGCCGGCACTTTACAAGCGCCCACACAAAAGCTCGGCATCTTATCAAGAACAACCCGGGAATGGGAATTGATAATGCTCCTGAGTGGCTCGGTAAGAAAGAAACGAGCAAGATTCAGCTTGAGTTTGGGATTAAAAGTATTAACATGGTTAAACCGGGGGTCGGGGAAACAACAAGGGTTCTGTTACGCCGGATACCATGGAAAATACTAGTCAAGAGTATTGAGCATCCCAATATTAAGCATATTTTGATGCTGGCTGAGGATCGGGGGGTGCCGGTTGAGGAGTACCCCGGGATGAATTATTCCTGCTGTGGTTTGATTAAATCAATGGAGGATAACTAGATGATTTTTGCCAGCGACCTTGACCGTACTTTAATTTATTCGGAAAAGTTTCTTGAAAGTTTCTTAGGCCAGGTCAAGGCGGCTGAAACCGGCCAGTATCATTCCTACATGACTGAAACCGCGGCAGAATTACTAAAATATATTGCCGGTAAATTACTATTTGTCCCTTGCACCACAAGGACTATTGAACAATACCGGCGCGTTGATTTTTTTCAAACCATACTAAAGCCTGAATATGCCATTACCAGTAACGGTGCCAATTTAATTAGGGGTGGTGTTGTGGACACAGGCTATAGGGATATGCTAAACCGGTTGCTTTCCCACCAATGTGCGGCAGGGCATGATATATTAAAAGAGTTTGACCGGCTGGCCGGTGATGAATGGGCGCAGCCAATGCGTAAAGCAGATGAGGTATTTTATTATTGTATTATAGAAAGAGAAAAAATACCGACCAAAGAATTGGCTGCCTTTTGTAATTGGGCCAGGGAGCAATACTGGGAGGTATCAATACAGGGGAGAAAGCTTTACTTGGTTCCCCAACTAATTAATAAACGGACCGCATTAACCAGGGTAACCGAAATGACAGGTAAGCACAATGTGATTGCCGCAGGGGATTCGTTATTGGATTTACCTCTTCTTCAAGGGGCGGATTATGCATTTATACCTGCCCATGGCGAATTGTATGAGCAGTTGGAATATATACCAGACAATTGGTTGCTTACCGAGTCATCCGGGCTGCCGGCCGGCGAGGAAATCCTACAGGCCGTGATCAAGGTAGTTAAAAGTCAAAAGTGAGTCTTATGTCATTGCTATGAATCCAACCACTGTATGGGCGCATTTAACTAGGGGTGG
>JAENYQ010000155.1 GCA_016841675.1 Desulfotomaculum sp. | reverse complement strand
GGCCGCCGGCCCGGCCCTGGAGGGCGGGGTGGCCCGGCACGGCATGCGGGCCGAACCGGGAGCGGTGTACCAAGTTCGCATAGACCAGGTAACCGACCAGGTGCAGTACCAAACGATGGGCGGTCAAAAGGCGGTGGGTATCTGCGGCTCGGGTCTGATTGACTGCCTGGCGGAATTGCTGCTAGCCGGGGTTATCGACCGGGCAGGCAAGTTTAGGGACGGGCGCAAGGAATTCGTGCTGGTGCCGGCTGCTGAATCAGGCACCGGTTTAGATGTTACGTTTACCCAGGCGGATATTAATAACATCATGCGTACCAAGGGCGCAGTAAACGCCGCTTTAGAATACCTGTTAGAAAGCGTGGGTTGTGGTATGGCTGATATTGAGGCCTTTTATGCCGCCGGCGCTTTCGGCCAGTACCTGGACCTTGAATCAGCAGTGACTATCGGTTTGTATCCGGACCTGCCGAGGGAAAAGATGATTCGGCTGGGCAATAGTTCGGGAGAAGGAGCCCGGCTGGCGCTGATATCAAACCAGTGTCGTCAGGAAGCCGATGAATTATTACGTTCCATCACCTACTTCGAACTCAACGCCAGCGAGGCGTTTATGAATAAATTTGTGGGCAGCAAATTCCTGCCCCACACCAACCTCGATTACTACCCCTCGGTGAAGAAAAAGCTAATCAGCCGGGGATTAGTAGCCGGGTAATTAAACAATGGGGGAGGTTGATTTTTTGGATTTTATCGGTCATCAGGCGTTTCCGGGGATCCCTTTTTTTGCATTTGGCGGGGCGTTGCTAATGCTACTGGGTATTGTAGCCCTGCTATTGGTGTTGGCGTTTTTATTAAACTGGCTGTGGAACATTACCATACCTCAGGTGTTCGGGTTGAAAGAGATTACCTACTGGCAGGCGTTTAGGCTGTTAATCATTGCCGGTCTGCTATTCGGCGGCCCGGTGTATTTTGGAAACTAAAAATTAATGGGTAAAAGAGAACAAACTGAGCGTATTTTAATCCAAAAACTCCTGGCTCTTATTTAATTGTTGATGATTGAACACCTTCTGTTGGAGTGGTAACAGAAGGTGTTCGTTTTTTTATAGAAAACTCGGTTCTCACGTTGCATTATTATAATACCGCGGTAACCCGACTACACGGCTTTATAAAGGTATGTCTTAAAGGTTATTAAAAACTGTTGCATTAACAGTAGTTTGCAGATAAACCCACTCACTGGAAGAAATGTGGTTTTATTTAGCTTGTAATGCAGGATTTGTTAATTTTTTGTCGAACAATGAAATTATTATTTCATTAAGTTCTTTAGCATTTGAACAAATCCCAGGCAAGTAACCTCGCGGAGTACACCGCATAAACGTTATTTCTGAATTTTATATATAAGCATAGGCTCGCTTGTAAGACGTTATATAATCTTGTGCATTGAGCAGCAACATTGTGTGGTGGCTGGTTGCTGGGGTGGCAATGAGGCTTAAATGATTAGAAGTATTTATGAATTAGAGTACATATTGTCTATAACTGGAAGTTGGAGGAGAGAAAATGCCTAAGACTTTTGTTTCGTATTCATGGGAAAATGAGAAGCATAAAAAATGGGTAAGGGAATTGGCTGAAAGGTTAAGAAATGATGGTGTGGATGTCACACTAGATCAATGGCATCTAGCCCCAGGTGACCAACTTACCGAATTTATGGAGCGCTCGATTAGAGAAAATGATTTTGTTTTAATCATTTGCACTCCCCGTTATAAGGTTAAATCAGATGGACGAACCGGTGGTGTTGGATACGAGGGAGATATTATAACCTCAGAAGCTTTTACACAAAGAAATCAAAGAAAGTTTATCCCCATTCTTTGCGAAGGAGAGTGGCCTCAAGCAGCTCCCACATGGCTGCTCGGTAAAATTTATGTTGATTTAAGGGGCGTTACCTATTCTGAAGATAGCTATAATGATTTATTAGCCACAATACATGATCTTAGACCTACAGCTCCTCCTGTAGGCCGTGTTCCTGTTAAAAAATTACAAGTGCAAAATCCAAGTTATAAACCGGTAACTTCATGCAATGATGATATTAAAATTGAAGGAATAATCGTAGATGAAGTTACTGTACCTCCGATGGATGGAACACGTGGGAGTGCATTGTATGCTATACCTTTTAAAATATCACGGCGACCATCCAACTTATGGGAAAATGCTTTCATAGAAACATGGAATAGACCACCAAGTTTCACACTTATGCACCGTCCAGGAATTGCTCGTATCCAAGGGGATAGAATTATCCTTGATGGAACAACAATTGAAGAAGTTGAAAGGTATCATCGTGATACTCTCAAACTTGCAGTTGAGAAAGCTAATGAAATTGAGAAAAAAATTTTACAAGAACACAAGATGAAAGAGGAGCAAGAAAAGCTAAGAATTCAAAAACATGAGGAAGAATTACGTAGTGCTGCAAACCGGATTAAATTTGACTAAAAAGATTAATCAGAAATAGCTCATTAAACATATTTTAGCTTTTTGCCAAAATAAGCGGTTGGGATACGTTAGGAATATGCAGGTTATCAAATGCTCACATGCGTGATCGGTTTACCAGAAATGAAAATTATTGGTACTTTATGCCTGGGAAT
>JAENYQ010000042.1 GCA_016841675.1 Desulfotomaculum sp. | reverse complement strand
TTTAGATTCTTCACTGCGTTCAGAATGACAGGATTCGTGTATTCATAGCAATGACAGATTCGTTGTATTTATAGCAATGACATGACGTTGTACCACTTGCTGAGTTAACGGCATATCATATTAAAAAATTAAGCCCGCTGGTGAGATAAAAAACCAGGGGCTTAATTATTTTACCTTTTGGGATGCCGATTTTCTCTTATCAGTTAAAAACTGTTTGCAGAGGTATTAACTGTTGGTTGCTTATTTTTGTACACTTGGTCTGAACTGATCAAGGACGCCAAGAGCTACGTGGGCCAAACCAAAACCAGTTACACCGGCACCGAGGTTGCCGCCGATCATTCTACCCAGCAGAGTCACGCCGGCACCCAGACCCAGAACCGTCCAACTTGTGCTTGTTCCTTTCATTTTTTAATCATCACCTCCTTTGTGTTATTGTTTCTTCGTTTAATGTCACTATGCTAATCAACAAATGGCATTGTGGGGAATTTGTCTTGGCACCTTGGTTATTTAAAAAATTTATATTTTTATGATGCAATAAACATAGAACCTATTTCATGGTAATAAGTTAGTAATCCGCAACCAACGGGGGAAGAATAGAAGCTGGCAAGCAATTATTTTCATCTTGGGGGATGTTAAATGAACCTTGTAATTGTACACGGGGGTGCCGGTGGCGAGAACCACCCGGTGCAGTCGGAAGCATTGGAAAAAGCCGCTATGGCAGGGTACAATGCGCTGGCGGGCGGTCACTTGGACGCCGTGGAGCGGGCGGTTGTAGCCATGGAAGACGACCCGCTATTTAATGCGGGCTATGGTTCTGTTTTAAACCTGGCCGGTGAAGTGGAAATGGACGCCGCAGTTTTCGATGGTTCCACCGTAAGGTGCGGCGGAGTGGTCGCCATCCGGGATGTACGCAATCCGGTTCAGGTGGCCAGGTTGGTGATGGATGAGACACCACACGCACTTCTGGCCGGCGAGGGGGCCATTCAATTTGCACGTAACAAGGGATTTGAAAGCTTTACTCCGGTGACTGAAAAACAAAAAGTAAACTGGGAAAAGGCTATCCTGGCCCACCAGCGGGGTGAACAACCGGATATTTGCGCGCTAACCGGGGAGTCCGGATCCTGCGATACCGTAGGCTGCATAGCCGTTAAAAACGGGCTGGTGGCCGCTGCTTCCAGCACCGGCGGTGTTTTATTGAAATTGCCGGGCCGGGTGGGGGATACCGGTGTCTTCGGGGCCGGGATTTATGCATCGCCGCAAGGGGCCGTGGTATGTACCGGCCTGGGGGAAATCTTTATCCAACGCAATATTGCGGCCTGGACAGTAAACTTAATAAACCAGGGTGTGAATGTGCATGATGCCGCCCGGGCAGCTATCCACCGCCTGACCGGTTCCGGCGCCACCGGAGGGGTTCTGGTGGCGGACGCCGAAGGCAATGCTGCCGCAGTTTATAATGCTGCCCTATTCCCGGTGGCGATGGTGGTTAACGGTGAATTGATTTCTAGTTTTTCCCCGATTAAAATTTAAAGCCTTTTTATGCGATCACGGGTCGGAGATCTTCCCAACTTTAAAAATAAATGATAATGTTATATTTGACAAAGCAGTCTATAATTTGGCATTGGAATGCATAAAGTAGTTCCAATGCGCTCCGGGCGTGAATCAGCACTACAGTATAGAGAACAGGCCCGGTTCCAAGTCAACTAGAGGTGATCAAGTGGAAAACCAAATAAAAGGCTGGGTAATCTGGTTTGTGATGCTAGTTTTATCGGCCTTTACCGTACCTTTTTTATTGCTCTCCAATGTGGCCAAGGTTTACGGCGCCTTCCTGTACTGGGGAATTTTTGCCTTAGTGGCAATTATCAGCGTCGGTATCATCACCAGTAAATGGAGGGCCTGACATGAATCCCGTGCATATATACTCGGCCATAATTCTATATTTCCTCCTGGGTACTGTAGTGGCTGTTTATGCCCGCCGTGGCATGGGTCAGGGCATGGCCGAGTTCTTTCTGGCCAACCGGGCGGTCAACGGTGTGGTGGCAGCTCTTACCTATAGCGCGACGACTTACAGCGCCTTTATGCTGGTAGGACTGGCCGGTTTTACTTACATCGGCGGTGTTGGCGCGTGGGGCTTTGAATTGATTTATCTGTCCGGCCTCGTGCTGGTGGCCTTTTTCGGGCCTCGCTTCTGGCTGGCGGGCAAACACTATAACTTTGTCACCCCGGCCGAAATGCTGGGCAACCGCTACCAGAGCCAGACCCTGCAGGTGATTGCGGCTATAGCTTCGATAATCTTTTTAATCCCTTACAGTGCCGTGCAGTTAATCGGTATCGGGACCCTGATGGAAGGAATGTCGGGGGGGGCCATCCCCTTTGTAAACGGCTTGATTATTGCAGTTTTGGTGACTGTGGTCTGGGCATATATGGGTGGTATGCGGGCCGTGGCCTGGACTGATTCCCTGCAAGCAGTGATTATGATTATCGCGTCAACCCTTTCGGTATTGTTTATCGTATACCGGGGTTTTGGCGGCTTTGGTGGCTTAATTACTACTCTGGAAACTGATTTTCCGCAGTTTTTAACCGTTCCGGGGCCGGGGTTTTTTAATTTCCATACTTTCATCGGCCTTAGTTTACCCTGGTTTTTCTTCTCTCTTTCCAACCCGCAGGTCAGCCAGCGCCTGTTTATCCCTCGCTCACTGACGCATATGCGAACCATGGTGATGGGCTTTTTGTGCTTTGGCTTTATTTATACCCTGATCTCCATTCTGTGGGGCTTTTCGGCCCGGGTACTGATCCCCGGTTTGACCGTCGGTGATATGGCCACCCCCAGCCTGCTGGCCCTGGATATTGTCCCTAACGGCATTGCTCTGGTGGTGATGGTGGGTATTACCGCAGCGGCCATTTCCACCATTAACTCCATTGTGCTTACGCTGTCATCGATGGTGTCCCAGGACGTCATGAAGCATATCAATCCCAACTTGGATGAGAAAGGCCTGCTATCCGTGGGTAAAGGGTTTGTTTTGGTATTCGCTGTGGCGGCTTTTCTGTTTGCCAACCTTAAACTAGGGTTAATAGCGGTGCTTTCGGTGGCCTCATCGGCGGGGTTGTTGGTAACCGTGCCGGCCATCGTAGGAGCTTTTTTCTGGAAGCGGGGGACAGCAGCGGCGGCTATTATCAGCATTCTGGTGGGCGGGTTCATTGCCCTTTACTTCCAATTTGCCGAAATTAGGCCGCTGGGCTGGTGGCCGGGCGTTTGGAGCGCAATTGTTTCCACCGTCCTGTTTATTGTGGTTAGTTACTTGACCCCGGCGCCGAAGCAGAAGGCTGATGAATTCATCGATTATGTAAACAACGCCCTTAAAGAGAAAAACGCAATTTAAGCCATTAAGGGTTAAAATAGGGCAGTGGCTTTGTCCCTGGTTGACAGCGAATTGCAAGCGTTAAAAACTTGTTTTCATGAATTCTGCCTGGAAAGCCGCTCTCCTTGGGTAAGTTGTCAGAAGGGAGATAAAAGCTTGCCTTTTTTGCTATGAATACAACGAAATGAAGAACCTTGTCATTAAGCCTGTCATTATGAGCGTAGCGAAGAATCTTAAAACCAGATCCTTCGCTACGCTCAGGATGACAAGCTTAATCTAAACAAAGTGAAGAATCTAGATCCTTCTTTATCGTTCTTAGATGACAACTCCCCCCGTGCACAATTGTTTAAATTAAAAATGTTTATCTCATCAATGGGGATTACTGAGTAATGGAAATAATCGTGTATAATAATATTAGCAATTAAATAGTAATATTTATTATTTAAAAATTGTTGGAGGTTGATTAATGAGTAAAATATCCAGTAGATTAGCTATTCTGGTGATCATTGTCTGGGTCCTGGTTCTGGCAGGCTGTTCTTCCGGTGCCGGAATAGAAAACTCCCAGACTGATCAGGCTCAGGAAGAAAGAATTAAGGTGGTTGCTTCAATATACCCGGTGTACGACTTTACCAAAAATGTCGGCGGTGACAAGATAGAAGTATCCTGTCTGGTACCGCCGGGGGCTGAACCGCACGACTGGGAACCATCGCCCAAGGATATGGTGGAATTACAAAAAGCAGATGTTTTTATCTACTGTGGAGCCGGGATGGAACAATGGGTGGTCAAAACACTGGAAGCCCTCGATAAACCCGGGTTGGCCAAAATTGACGCCGGCCAAAACATTCCGTTGCTTACCGGGCATGACCACCATCAGGATGGACATGAGGAACCGGACATTGCCAAAGCCGACCCGCATATTTGGGTGGACCCTTTAAACGCAGTAAGCATGGTTGATAATATTACCGCCGGGCTGGTTGAGGCCGACCCGGTTAATAAAAGTTACTATGAGCATAACGCCGGGGAATACCGTCAGCAAATATTAGAATTGCACCAAGAATACCAGGACAGCCTGGCCGGGGCCAAGGGGAAGGAATTTGTGACCTCTCACGACGCCTTCGGTTACCTGGCCCAACAGTACGGGCTAATCCAGGTGCCTCTGCGCGGGCTCTCTCCCGAAGCCGAGCCCACACTCGCCCGGATGGTTGACGTGGTTAAAATGGTCAGGGAAAAGGAAATTAAGTATATTTTCTTTGAAAGCCTGGTTAGTCCCAAAGTATCAGAAGTAATTGCCGCCGAAACCGGTGTGGAAACCCTGGTTCTAAACCCCGTGGGCGGCCTTACCGCTGAAGAAATAGCGGCCGGAAAGGATTACCTTTCGGTGATGCGGGAAAACCTGTTGCATTTACAGCAGTCCTTTGAAGTAACACCTTAAACTGTAGTAGAACTTTTCCTCACCCATTTCCACATAGTGAACCATAAACTGAAGAATATCAATGGCTGCTTGGGGAGGCGACAGGGTTTAAAATATGGAAGTTTACGAACAAAAGGCATACAAAGAAATGTTAATCTGGCAAATAAAAATGAACAGGAAGCCATCTTTCATCAATAAATCTACAAAAGGTTTTCAAAATAAGATCAACCATATGGTACCTGAAAAAATTCATGAAGTGATCACCATCAGTACAAAACATATCGTACAGGTTGTCCTGTCAGGTTCCGAGTATACTACCACAAGATTTCCGTTGCAGGATGTTTGTCTGGAAGAACGTGAAAAAGTGGCCTTACAAAAACTCAACCGGTATAAAAAAATTGCCGCCGCTGAAGGCGCAGGTACGGGAGCCGGCGGGATATTAATGGGCCTGGCAGACTTTCCGTTGTTATTAAGTATAAAAATGAAATTTTTGTTCGATATTGCCAGTATTTATGGTTTTAACGTCAGGGATTATCGCGAAAGAATATATATTCTCAACCTTTTCCAACTGGCATTCTCCAGTAAGTTGAAGAGGCGGCAAATATACAAAGTAATAACTAATTGGGAAGAGAGGGTGCTCGACTATCCTGAAGAAAGGTATTTAAAACAAATGGATTGGCGCTCTTTTCAATTGGAATACCGGGACCACATTGATTTAATCAAAATGCTGCAAATGGTCCCGGGTTTTGGTGCTATTGTCGGTAGTATTGCAAATTACCATTTTCTCGATGTTTTAGGAGAAGTAGCCATGAACGGGTACCGACTTCGTTGGTTTCATGAGCGAGAAGAAAAATGAGCTATTAGGTTGCTGCCAATCATATATAAAAAATAACCAAATCGAATTCATTCATGAAATACTTGAACAGCCTTGGGGGCAAAGGGTAATGCGTTTTTATGATTTAGATTGGCATATCATTGAAATTGAGGAAACCATGGAATCTGTAGTTAAGCGCCTTTTTAATATGGGACAGACTATGGATGAAATATGCGAAAAAAGCTCAATGCCAGTTGAATTTGTGGAATATGTCATCAACACATTGGCCAAGTAACAACCGGCTATAGACAAAAAATACAAACCCTGATAATATGTAATTAACTTAATAGCCAGTCTAGGTTCCCCCGATATATACCGGGGGTGAAAAGGGAACCGGGTGAAAATCCCGGACGGTCCGGCCACTGTATGTGGGGAGCGGCTCCCATAGTTGCCACTGGGTGTTTGAAAACCCGGGAAGGCGGGAGATGCGCTGTGAACCATGAGTCAGGAGACCTGCCTGGAATAATTGGCATGAACAGCCTTCCTTGGAAAGGTCAGCGTTTGCTGTGGGCATGGATTTAAAGGTTTCTGACCTTTGAAATAGCCCGGCTTTCTACGGAAGAGCCGGGCTATTTTGTTTTATTGGGTGACCCCGCGAAGCTAGTGCACTCAATTTAATTATTTTGCTAAACCCAACTCCATATAATTCTTTTGTTCCGGCGGTATTACAACGTCGGAATCCTTTTTTTAGTGCTCGAACAAGCAAAAGCAACTATCTCGTCCCCTATTTTTCGTTTTCGCAAACCAGGCCGTTTTTGCCGGGAACCAAAACGCGGGTGGGTTCACCGCATTCCGGGCAGGCCACTTCTTTTATTTTGTGACTGTAGGGATTATATACCACAATCTGGTTATAAGCCCTATCCTTGTGCTGTACCTCCAGTTTAATATGCACACAGGGCAGGTGGTAGGCTACCAGGTGGTCAAGGCGTACATCGGCCTCCACGGCATAACGGGCTGCGATGTCCTCCTCCCGGCGCCTGCGGTCGCTGACCGTGGCGGCCAGCTGTTTTTCCAGCCTGGCTATTTTTACGGCATCATCGGTGTTGGTACGCTTGTTCTCGATCTCCCTAGTGGTCTGGTCATAATAGTTTTTTATCTTGGCCAGTTCCCGCTCCATCAACGCTGACGATGCCCGGCGCACCGGCTCGGCCAGTTTTTGCACCGTTTGCCCCGCTTCCCGGCAGGCTTTCCGGTACAATTCCGGCAGCGGCATCTCGTCCGCCCGGGGCAGGCGGTATTCCGACCGGTCCAGGGGTGCCACGTTCTTCCAAAGCCCGGCAAAACCATGTTCAGGCAGCCCGCTGTGGCTGTCCACTACCACGGGAAACATGACCTCGGTCTTCTCGTACGAGCGAAATGTACAGCGAAAATTGAACTCATAGAATACCTGGTCTACCATCCACTGGTGAATTGTCCGGGGCGGACGGCAATTAAGAAACTTCAGGCCCTCCATTATCTGCCGCTCCAAATTTCGGGGCGGGGTAACGCCGGTATCCGGTCGGAACAGCCTGGTAAAACGCCCGTATTCCAGGGTCAGGCCCGCTGTGATGTCCAGCAGATTGCTTCCGTGAGTGACAAAGGCGCTATCCTGGTTTTCCCCCGCCACTTCGTAATCAAAGGCCAGCAAGAAATGGCTCTTCCCGAAGTGCAAAGCCAAATCATCCGGCAGCACCGCTTCCAACATACCGTAGCCCGGCCGCTCCACCAGCGCCCCGGCCCTGTTCAAAAAGGCCTCCATGAAATCCTGTAAAATTAGCCGCTCGTTACTCATCGGGCAACAACTCTCCCAGCAATCGATTGTCCAGTTCCTTAATCGCCCGGTAGTGCTCCCTAGCCGCCACCAGGTCTTCGCCCAGGCTGTCCATACTGCGCCTCAACTCCGCCTCGTCGGCGGATTGGGACCAGATGTCCAAGACGATATCTTCGAAATCTTTCTTCTCTTTCAGGTTACCCAGGATCATATCCAATTCGCCCACCACCAACTGGAACATGTTGATTTTAGCGTCCAGCAGTTCCAATATATAAGACTCGATGGTGCCGGCGGCCGAAAGGTTGTAGATATACACGTCCCGGGTCTGGCCCAGGCGGTGGATGCGACCAATGCGCTGCTCAATGCGCATCGGGTTCCAAGGCAGGTCATAATTGACCAGGTAACGGCAAAACTGCAAGTTGCGCCCTTCGCTGCCCGTCTCGGTGGAAACCAGAATCTGGGCGCTGTTCATGAACAGCCGGACTTGTTCCTCTTTTTCCAGGCGGCGCATGCCCCCGTGCAATTCGGCCACCTCCAGACCCTGCTCGCGCAGCAGTCCGGCCAGGAACCGTAAAGTTTCTCTGAAACCTGTAAACACCACCACTTTATCTGTAATCTGTCCCAGTAGTTTGACTAGTGCGGCGGCCTTGGAACGATCTTGGATCTGCCGGGCTTGGTCCGACAGGATGGCCAGTACCCCCCGCAGTGATGCCGGGTGTTCAGTTTTGGCCGACATCCGCTCCAAGGTGGGGATCAAAGCCTCAATGCTGCTGCCTACCTCCCGCTGGAGCATTTTTAGCACGAACCGGTTGACCCCGCCTGTGGGACCCCCGGCTCCCGGAACATAATGGCCCCGCACGAAAGTGGTAAGCCGGCGATAAAAGGCTTCCTCCGCCGGGGATAAATTCACTTCCACCACTTCAGCCCGGCGCCGGCTGGCGATGGCCCCGGTTTCGCTGCGCCTGTTGCGCACCATCACTTCCCGCACCAGCCGTTTGAGATCCGCGGCGTTTTTGACTTTTAGCGGGTCGCCCCGGGTAATGTATTTACTTTTGAATGAAGCAGCCGTTTCCAACTGGCCCGGCAATAGCAGAGTGATTAAGTTGAACAGCTCACCAAGGTCATTTTCCACGGGTGTGGCCGAGAGGAGCAGAATATACTTTTTCTTTAACCGGCTGACCAGTTGGTAAGCCTGGGTTCGGTTATTCTTCAAGTGATGGGCCTCGTCAACGATGACCAGGTCGTATTCCACCTCCAGCACCTGCCGGCGGTGGTTTTCCCGCTTGGCCGTATCCAGGGAGGCTATGATGCGGGGGAACTGGCCCCAGGGGTTTTCAGCGGCGGATTTGAAATCGGCGCTGTCGTAAGTGATAAAGTCCAGGTTGAACTTGGTATGCATTTCCTCACGCCACTGCTCCACCAGAGAGGGCGGAGCCAGCACCAGTACCCGGCGTACCAGGCCCCGGAGCAGGTATTCCATCATGATTAGCCCGGCCTCCACTGTTTTACCCATGCCCACCTCGTCACACAGCAGAGCCCGGCCGCGTAGGTGCTGCAGCACGTGCTGCACGGCTCTCTGCTGGTACTCCAGGGGTTGCACGTTCCTCGCGGCGGTAAGGGAAAGTAGCACATCAAAACCAGGGCTCAGGGAAAAGCCCAGGGCCTGCCGGCGCAATAACAGGTCGTGCAGTGAGGTGTCCCGGCCTGCGGATTCAGCTTTTTGCAGCACCAGTGCGTCTTCTTCGGGAAAGAAGATTACCTTTAGGTCCTGAACGATGTTGCTTGGAGCAACGGTTGTTGCAGCCGGGGTTACATCGGCGGAGGTCGCTCCAGACAGGGGTGACACGGCACTGGTTGTCCTGACCCTAGCTGCCTCGGCCTCGGCCTTGGTTGCCAAGGGGGTTTTACCGCCCGGCGGCGACATCTTATCCCCTGCGGAACGCCGCGCTTTATGCAGCCCGGCCTGCCCCTTGGGCCTGCCCTTTTCCACCTGCTGTTTTGGGGCGGCTCGCACATCTTTCCCGACCGCACGCGACTTTCCAATGGGTGATTTCACGCCCGTTACTTTTTTGTCGGGTAAACCCGCGCCTTTTTTAGTGACGGTTTGGTCCAGTGCTGCCGCTTTACGATCAGGCTCAGTATTATTGTTTAACGATTTATTTAACGGTGCTGTGTTCGGGGACGGGGGCGGGGGCGGGTAAGAGTTCGTGACCGGTTCCGGGCCCGGTTCCTGCCCGGACAGCTTACGCCTCCGATCTGTTTCCTCGCGCGACAGCTGGTCCTCGGGCTCAAAACCCGGAAACACCAGAGTAAATTGCTTTTCCTCCCCCAGCGGGGCATCCGACTTGGCGTGTGGCTCGCCGGCACAGACCGGCCCGGCATTTTCTTTACCCGGCGGTTCCGGCACCTGGTCGGGGGTAGCTGGTTTTTTAACTGCTTGTACCGGACTTACCAGGAACTTGCCGGGTTCCATTATACTAACATCAAATTCGCCCGTGCCCAGCCGGGCAAAGAAGGCCGCCAGCCCTTTGCCTTTTAGCAGGGTGGCTTTGACATTAACCCGGCACCGGATTCGGTGCCCATGCTCGTCGTGCAAATAAATGAACTTACCGGCAAAAGGGTACAGCAGTAGCTGAAAATCATATTCCAGCCCAAGGCAGTCCCAACCCAGTGGTCCCAAGTACACCCTCACAACAACTCCATGCTTTTCGCCGCCCACAACCACTCACCTCAAAAAAAGGGGACAGGCAACTGTTTTTACATTTTTAGCCCTCTTTTGGGGCCTGCCCTTAGATGTGTTTAAGTGCTTTTCCGTTCTATTTGTTAACTTAAATGCCATTTCTCTAAATATTAGTTAAAAAAGCACCAAATCCTTTTAAAATAAACTTATTTTTTTCAAGAAAAACTGTTGCTATTGTAACTTCAAAATAAGGTTAACTGTTTATATTCCACTAACCTTTCCAGTGCCTTCGGATCGCATGGGGGACTTGATAATTAAAGAGATTAATAAGGCAGCCTGTCAGACATGAACATCTCCCCGGCTTTAGCTTTAGAATGGTTAAATAAATCGATTACATAAAACAATTTGAAATACCCGAACGTGTGCCGGTTAAATGACCCTCTTAACCAATCCAAACCAAAGAAAGTTAACCCTCTTGTATTTAACAGGACTTTATACTTTTTCCTCCCTCACACAAAAGCACAAATTTGTTTCCTCACATCTCAAATTCTATCATTACATTTATTTTTATTCCATAAATTTGGAATCAGTAATAAGGCGTAAGTATCGTTTAATACCTAATTTGTACCAAACTAAATACCCGGTGTCGCTTTGAATTTAAAAAATCGTATCTTGACATTGGGGTCCATTGTAGCCCGGGGAAGCCCGGACGTAGACCATCGTAGTGTTTAAACTGTCGTGGCCCATAATTTGAGCCAGCCTGTGCAGCGGTGTTTTCTCCGACATAACATAACCAAATCGGTGACGCAAGTCGTGGGCGCTGATTCCATTCAAACCAGCCAGGCGCGCATACTTCTCAATAATGTGGCGCAAGCCCCGTTCATTAAGTCTTCCTCCGGTCTTTTCCGAGGGGAAAAGGTATTCGCATCCGTTGGGCAAGAATGCCAGGTATGGTTCAAGCGTGGCCCTGGCTGTGCTGTTTAGCGGTACCTCTCTCTGCTTGTTCCGTTTTCCCGCACGAACAGTTATATGGCCACTTCTTTTGCCGATGGTGACATCCTTAACGGTCAGATCACAAACCTCCATGGATCTTAAACCGCTGTGTAGCATTACAAGTAGAAGTGTCCTATCACGAACATTTCCGTGCTTTTCGACGGTGGTAATAAGTATTGCTTCTTCCTTGTCAGTCATTTGACGTGGACTTGTTTTTTCCTCTGGAATGAGTTTAACTGGTTTTGAGAAGTCGATGGCCACCAGGTCCAGACGCACTGCCCAGTCAAAGTACCGTTTTAAAGTATTTAACCTGCGGTTAATGGTGGCCGGTTTCAGGCACCTAATCTTTTGGAGATATTCTCTGTACTGCACTATGGTAGGAGTGGTAATTTCCGAAGGATGAAAATTTAAAGACCCTTCGCTGTGAATCCCCCATGTTTCTTCAAACCAAGAAGTGAAGTCCCGGAGGTCACTTGCATATTCACGTAGCGTTTTTTTATTAAGATCTTCATTTTCGGATAAGCTCAGGATAAATTCATTAATACATTTCTCTGCCTGGGTAGATACCATTACTGATTTCGGCACAAAATGACTCCTTTCTTTCTTGACTCACATTAGCGGACATGGTATCTTAATTATATAGTCGCCCTTAGCGGACATCAAGCATGAATTTTTGAGGCTTTTATAGCCACTAATAATATTTAGCGGACATTATAAAAATCAAGGAGGTTACTCCCTATGGTGGTGCGTAAAGAGGATATTCATATTTTGGTTGAGCGCCTAAAGGAGCATGATCAGAAAACAGTTTTTGATTTCCTCCAGTATTTGATTGAGCGTTCCGATAAAAAGCCGACCGGCTGGGCAGAAATTGATCAAGCTAAACCGGATGACGAACCCTTGACCAAAGAAGAAGAACGCCAGCTTAATAGTGATGCCGGTTATGTGACGGGGGAGGACGCCAAGCGTGAATTCGGGCTACAGGTTGATCTACCATAGGGGTGCGGTGAAATTTATAGCCAAGCAAGAAAAGGCTAATCAAGAGCGAATAGCGCAAGGGTTGAAGGGCCTTCTCGTAATTCCTCCGCGCGGCGACATAAAACCCATGAAAGGGCATCAGGGCTTATATCGCTTACGGATTGGCAATTACCGAGTGCTCTTTGAAATCCAACATAGTGAAAAGGTTATATACATACAGGCTGTTGATTTTCGTGGCGGAGTTTATAAGTAATCTAAGTAATTTGCGTCTGGTAATTTTCGTTGGACTACCCATCAAGGAGTGGAGCGCAGTTTCCATATGTCAACTGTAGTTTGCGGTTCAAATCTTCTAAATTCGGATACATACCCCTGTCCTATTTGCCATAAGTTGGGTAAAAGGGTTAAAGCCGAAACATTAAAGAATATGCTTAATAATGACCTTCTCCCAAACTCATTAGAAGGTTTTTCCCTGTGCCTTTCAAAAGACTGTGACGTTGTATATTTCGGCCAGTTGGTATTTTATAAAGACGATATAAAAGTTAAGATATGGTTCAAAGAGAACGACCAATTTGTCCCTATATGCTACTGTAAAGGCGTTACGGAGGCTGATATTATTGAGCATATTGCCTTCCATGGTTGTTGCAGAGACATTAAAGATATTCAGGACCACACCGGGGCAAACACCGGTAAAGAATGTCTTACAAAAAATCCCGCTGGTACCTGATGTAGACCTGCTGTGCAATCGGTGATTGCCAAGGCCCAGGAGATGAAAGAAAAATCGTCAATTTAAGTGCAAAACTTATTAATATAGCCGTCAGAACCTAAGGCTAGAACCTTTGTCTGACGGCTATATCTTTTCTATGAATAATAAAATTGTCTGACAATTGCCCCTCATTTAAGCTTCGCTGGTACTGAGCCTTATCGGCTCTACTATTGAGAGTATCCCATAAGGAAGGGTAAAAGAATAGCTGGGTTCTATTTTACGCTTACGTGGCTTAGTGCTAAAGAGGGTTTGATACTTATATTTGTCTTAATATGTCGCAATATGCCCGTAATAATCTGTAAAAAAGAAATTACCCGTCTTTCGCACCCATAATTTGCAATATAACAGATTATGGTTATTTTCTTTGGTGAAGGATTACGTATAGTACGCCGTACTTACATTTATTATAATATTAAGCGCCTATGGGGTTTGGTAAAATATGGACTGGACTCATGGCGCCTTTTCGTTTATTATAGAATCATGCTAAAAATGACGATTCAAGGACGACTCCTAACTGAAAAGGATATTACCATGACGGGTTTTTCGTATTAAAAGTTCATTTTCAGCCTCACGGAGTTTATGTGCTAGAAGGGAAGGTATATTAATAACAATAAAAAATTTGCAAACTACCCCGCCTATATACACTCGCACTTGAACTGGACCTAAGCAATAGCATTGTGTATATCAACTTTTTTGCCGATCCCAATGCGCAGCCAGTTGTTTAGCACAAAAAAAGTTAATGCACCCACCGAAAACGGGGATGCATTAACTGGTGATTTCTGGTGCCGGAGACCGGGCGCTACCCTATTTCATAACTCTCTTCTTGTGATCACATTAAAGGTCATTGAAAAAATCAGTCATTCATAATTCTTTTTCCTTGTTTTTTTTACTGGTACCGCTTACCAGAGGCTGGTTAAAGAGCGCCGCCCGGCACTACATGCAGCGAATATTGGATAGTGGCACAGTCTACATCTGGCAACGTTAATTGTAGCTGGTCCTGAACATCCCAAATCATGATGGCCAACTTGCATATGTAGTCCATGCATCTCAGTCAAAACCTTTTCAATACCCAAAAAACTGTCGCAAAAATTATTAAACCACTCCTTCTTTTAGTATCGGTTTTTTGCCATACTCAAGCCCCGACGGCCTGTTATTGGTACCAGTGGAAGCTAGGGCCAGCAGCCGTTTGGTAAAATCGTGGCGCGGGTTGTTGATCACCTCGCCGGCGGGACCTGCCTCCACAATGCGCCCCTGTACCATCACGGCCAACTTGTCGCTAACTTTTTTGGCCAGGGCGATATCGTGGGTGATCAGGAGTATGGCCAGACCCCTTTTTTCCTGCAGGTTAAGCAGCAGCTTAAGGATCTTGGCCTGCACACTGGCGTCCAGGGCCGAGGTGGGCTCATCAGCCACCAATACCCTGGGGTTTAGCACCAGTGCCCGGGCAATGGCCACCCGCTGCGCTTCACCGCCGCTTAAATGGTGGGGGTAATGATATAAAAAAGCATCATCGCTGGGCAGTTCCACTTCGTCCAAAACGCGTTTTACCCGGGCCAGTTTTTCCTCCTCGCCCTCGTTGTTGCGAATATCCAGGGGTTCCTTAACGGCTTGCAGCACGTTCATGTGGTGGCTGATTGACTCTCCGGGGTTTTGAAAGATCATCTGCACATTTTCGTAAAATGTTTTATCACCCGCAGATTGCTTTTGTCCCTCCAGCAGTATCTCGCCTGCGTAATCTTTAAACAAACCCATGATTGTTTTAGCCAGGGTTGTTTTGCCGGAACCGCTCTCTCCCACTAGGGCAACGGTTTCTCCTTCGTAAAGGGTAAGATTTACATTCTGTACCGCTTGCAGTCTGCCGTAGGATTTACCGACCTCTTTTAATTCCAGTTGGGGTATGATGCCTCCCCTGTGGCAGGCCACCAGCCGGCTGCCTGCTTCTGTCGGCAGGGGTATTTCCCGGGTGCAGATGTTTATTTTCTGGGTGCAGCGGGTGTGGAATGGGCAACCTTCGACACCGCGTAGAAAACGGCCGGGTATTCCCTGCAGATCTTTGGTAGAATTCATGCCGGGGTAGGCTCTTAAAAGGCCCCGGGTATACGGGTGGCGGGGCAGGCCAAGTAAATCCGGGGTGGGCCCGGCTTCCAGCACCCTTCCCCCGTACAGCACCACCATTTTGTCCGAAAGACTGGCGGCAACTGAAATATCATGGGTAACGATCAACACTATCTTGTCTTGCAGCTTGTCGCGCAGCAGATTAATAATCTCCGCCTTGGTTAGAGCGTCCAGCGAGGCGGTGGGCTCATCCAATACCACCACTGCCGGGTCGTTGGCCAAAGCCATGGCGATTAGCACTCGCTGTTTTTCCCCGCCGCTCAACTGGTGCGGGTAGGCGCCTGTCCGGTCGCTTTTCAATCCCACGGAGTTGAACAGTTCCCTGGCCCGGGAAAATGCTTCAGCCTTGTTGTTTTTGCGATGCACCATTATTGATTCAACAACCTGGTCCATCGCCGTGTACAAGGGGTGCAGGGCGTCCTCCACGTTTTGGAACACCATGGCCAGTTTATTGCCCCGCAGACTGCGGCGATTTTTTTCCGGCAGGTCCAGGATGTTTGCTCCGTTGAAAAGGACTTGACCCGTGCATTTTCCCTTTACCAGGCCCATAATGCTTAAGCCAAGGGTGGTTTTGCCGGCTCCGGATTCGCCGATGACGGACAGAGTTTCCCCTTGGCGCAGCGTAAGATTGAAATTCTGTAAAACCGGTTGATGGTTGTAAAATACGTTTAAATCCCTTATTTCAAGCATCATGGTTTACCTCTCTTCGCAGCCGGGGATTTAATATTGTTTCCAGGGCAAAACCGGTAAAAGTAAAGCCTACCAGGGTTAGCGAAAGGGCGCAACCGGTGGGTACCAGCCACCATTTCCAGACCTCCAGGTAGGTAAACCCCAGTGCCTGTTGCATTGTTTTGCCCCAGCTGATCATGGCCGGGTCGGCGATACCCAGGAAGGACAGGCCGGCTTCCATGAAAACCGCTCGCCGGGCGTCCTGGATCATTAGAGCCACTAGTATTGGCCCCAAATCCGGTACTATATGGCGCAGCATGATGTGTCCCCAACCCGCCCCGAAAGTGCGGGCAGCCGTTACAGGTACCTTTTCCTTCAGGGTAAGCACTTGAGATCTGATTACCCTGGCGCCGCCGGGCCAGAAAAAGGCCGAAAGAAGTATTACCAGCAAAATTACATTGGGTCTCAGGTAAGCGGCGGCTAGAATGGCTACGATAACCGGCGGGATTACTATGAAAATGTCCACCAGCCTCATCCATAAACGGTCGTAAATGCCGCCGCAAAGGGCGCAGGTGCAGCCGACGAACAGGCTGAGCAGCATAGAGGTTCCGGCCACCCCGATCCCTACGGCCATGGATGTGCGGGCCCCGTAAAGTATCCGGGTCCAAATATCCTGGCCCACGTCGTCGGTGCCCAGCCAGTGTTGCGTTGATGGCGGACTGAATATATTTCCGGTGTATTCCACCGGATTGTAAGGACTGAGCAGTGGTGCCAGCAGAGCCATTAAGAGCATTAGCAGCAGCAGTACCAGTCCTGTGTTACCGATTCTGTTTTGTCTTATTTCGCGCAGGTAGTTAACGTGCATGGCTCACCCTCGGGTCTATTTTGGGATACAATCGGTCAACCAGGTAATTGATGGTTAAAACAACAACTGCTACCAGCAGCAGTATGCCTTGCAGCAGGGGATAGTCCCGGGTAAGCAGAGCGTTATACAGCAGCGTGCCCATGCCCGGGTAGGTAAAAACGATCTCGATAAACAAGGCGCCGGTAAAAAGGCGGGTGAACTGCAGGCCCGTCGCGGTAAACACGGGTAAAAGAGCGTTTTTTCCGGCGTGGCGGTACCTGATGTTGTATTCGGGGCACCCCTTGGCCCGGGCGGTAATGATAAAAGCCTCCCCCAGAGTGGCAATCATGGTACTGCGGGTCAATAGGTAGGTTGTTGTTAGGCGTGCCAGTATGAGAGCGGCCAGGGGCAGCGCCAAGTGGTGCATGACGTCCAGTGCCAGGGCCAGCCCGGTGTACCCGGCGTAGGGCGTCATGGCCCCGGACAGGGGGGCCAGCTGTAATGTTACGCCAAATAAAAGCAGCAGCAAAACTCCCAGGAAGAAATCAGGCAGTCCGCTGAAAAACATCAGCCCGGAAAGCACGAACCGATCCAGTTTCCCGCCCCGCCTGTAGCCGGATTCTATGCCCAGGATCACCCCTAACAGGGTGGAGATGACCAGTGCCAGGCCGGCCAGCAGCACCGTCCAGGGAAGGAAACCCAGTATTACCTCTATAACCGGCGCGTTGTAGTAATAAGAGTGGCCCAGGTCGCCCCGGATGAGGGCTTGCCAGTAGGCGGCAAACTGTTCTAGCGGGGACTGGTCCAGGGCGAACCGGCTGGTTAACAGGGCCTTTAATTCGTCAGTCATGGCCAGCATGGCCTCGTTACCGTAAATGGCCTGCAGCGGGTCGCTCGGCATTAGGCGGGGCAGAATAAAGTTCAGGGTCAATATGAGTAACATGGCTATAATGTAATTAATGCCGGCGGTCCTGGACACGGAGTCACCTCCAGAGCGGTTTAAATTAGTGACTACTTTACAAAGGACATTTTGTTGAGTGGAATGGGCACACCACTGCCCACGCCCTGGAATGTATAGTAAATATTCACCTGGCCGTTGTGGGCGTAATACCAGGTGGGGTGGTACAGTGGCAGGCAGGGCAGTGTTTCAGCGTGTTTTTCCTGAGCACGTCCCACCAGCTTGAGCCGTTCTGTCGGGTCTGTGACGGTTAGTTGTTTTTTCAGCACATCGTTGAATTCTTCGTCCCGGGTATATCTGGCGCTGTTAAAACCCTTGCTGATAATAACTTTGTTTAGGATTGTCGGGTCGCCGCCCAGACCGCCGTGACCGCTCAGGGCCAGGTCGAACTGCCATTCTGTCACCCGGTTGTCCAGTGTCTTGGTTTCAAGATTGCGCATGTTAATTTTAATCCCGTGTTGTTCCAATTGACTTTTAATCATTTCGCCCGTGCGCTCTGTCGGTGCGCCCGGCACACCGATCCCGCTGCTGCTGACCAGCAGCTCCAGCTCCAGGGTCCGGCCGTCTTTTTCGTAATAATCGCCGTTCTTTACGTAACCCAGCCCGGTTAACAGTGCTTCAATTTTAGCCGGGTCAACCGGGTAGCTGTCGTTTAACCCGGCATTGTACCATTCATTGTCCGGCGGAACCAAGCCCGGGCTGGCGGGGATGCCGTGGCCGCGCAGGGTGGTGTCCACCAGAGCCTGCCGGTCGACGGCGTAAGCCAGTGCCTGGCGCAATTCCTGGTTGTTCAGCGGTTCCTTTTGGTGATTAATCATCATCTTGGCCACCCAGTCGTAGGAACCGGTGATCACTTCAAACCCTTCTTCCTTGAGGTCCTTTACCAGTTCAGGCGGTATCGGTGCCATGTCCACTTGATTTTGCCGCAGGGCGGAAGCTGTCATTTCATTACTTACCTTGACAAATCTTAATTCCCGCACCTTTGGTTTGCCCAGGTAGTATTCATCGAAAGCCTTGTAAAGGTAAGTTCCCTGTTCTTTGTTGTAGTCTGCGAGTTTAAACGGCCCGGTGCCCACCAGGGCTTCGTTATCCAGGAATTGCAGCGGATCCGTTACGTTTTTCCAAATATGCTCTGGCAGTATCGGCACCGTGCCGGCCACGTAATCAAGGAAGGGGGCGTAGGGCTTGCCCAGGACCAGCTTGACCCTGTAGTCGTCCAGCGCTTCCACCGCTTGCAGTGCTGAAAGGTCGACCCAGTGGTAGGGATGCTCCAGCATGTAATTATAAGTGAATACCACGTCTTGGGCGGTAAAATGCTCACCGTCGTGCCAGGTTACATTGTGTCGCAGGTTAAAAACATAAGCGTTTTCTTCCGGCAGGTATTCCCATTCCTCGGACAGGGCTGGAATGAATTCCTTGTCGTTCTTCCAAATTAGGGTGTCAAAAATAAAACTCATCCTGACATAACCGGTGCCGCGGGAGTAATGGACATAAGGTGAAGGAAAACCCCAATCCCCGGTGGAATCGGCTATGGTAAAAGAAGTTATTTCGTTTTGGTTACCAGCTGTTTGCCGACCGCCGGTCTCATTGTTGCCGCACCCTGCCGTTGTAAAGGCCGCCAAAAGCAGGACCAGGACAATTACAAGCCCTGCATGAGGTAGTGGTAATAAGTTTTTCATTACAATGCTCCTCCTACAAAAATGAGATATAATGAAACACAGTATAAAAAACAAAAACCCCCTTTGCTAATTGAAAGTAGGGTCTTCGTGACCTGGTTAAAAAAATAAAAAGCCATGAAAGCCCTCCACTTTTAGTGAGGAATGAGCCTTCATGGCCATTTGTATTGATTTTGAGTGCAATTAAAAATTCACATTAATAGCCACTATTTTAACACTGTTTAAGATGGTTTCTTACCATCTTTTCATTATTGTATAATAAAAGACATAGCCTTTCAATATAAAGTTTTATAACAATCAATAAAAAACAATCAACTGCTTTTCTTCGCCTCATGCAAACCACGCTTATACCCGATGTAATAGAATATAAATCCTGCTCCAATAGCACTCTGCAGGGCAAATAGCAGGCTTTCTATTTCGCCGCTGGGAGGTTCCCACACTGATGTAAACCATGGTTCGTAATCGGGGTTGATTGTTGTGATCATTTCCTCGGCCTCACCGTCGGCCCCCCCGAATTCAGCCCCGCTGAAGAAAACCAGCGGAAACACTGTGAGTGCTATGATCAATACAAGCAGTAATAGGCTGAAGTTTGTCTTTTTGTTATTCATCGCTGCACCTCCTGTAACACGGAAAGCTCGGTCAATTCATCTTGGCTGTATTTGTAAATCATATTAAATACTAAAACGGTTAGAAGACCTTCGGTAATGGCCAGCGGGATTTGGGTTACCGCAAAAATACCGGAGAACTTGCCCAAAGACATCATTATTCCTCCGGTAGTGTCGGGAAAAGCCAGGGCCAGCTGAAGAGAAGTAGTTAAATATGTTGACAGGTCTCCTATGGCAGCACCCATGAAGACAGCAAACCACAGGGGCAGGCCGGTTTTCCTAATTAGTATGTACATACCATACGCCGCAAATGGCCCGATTACGGCCATGGAAAAGGCATTGGCGCCCATGGTGGTAATGCCGCCATGAGCTAGTAAGAGCGCTTGAAAAACGAGCACGATACTGCCCAGCACGGACATTACCACCGGTCCAAAAAGTATTGCGCCCAGTCCAACTCCCGTGGGGTGTGAGCAACTTCCTGTTACTGAAGGTATTTTCAGAGCTGACAGGGCAAATACAAAGGCTCCGGCAAAGGCCAGCAGCATTAGCATTTTGGGGTTATCAGCGACCTTTTTTTTCATTGCCATCAAGCCGGCGGCTATAAACGGTATGGTTAGAAGCCACCATAAACCGCACCAAGCCGGTGGCAAAAACCCTTCCATTATATGCATGGCCAAGGCAGTATTAGGCAAGGCCAGCATTAACAAGGTCAGGTAGAAAAAAGATGCAAAAACCATTTTTTTATTTTTAATTAGCTTCATTCTTACACCCACCTTATTTTTAATTAGGATCACAAACATAAAAGACCCGTAACCGGGGCCTTTAAAAAAGGCACATTCAAACCAGGCTCTCAATCACCCCCCGCTTTACACCACAGAGTGTTTGAACAGGCCCGGTTTGCCGATTTGGGTTTGCATCCCAAGTGTTTTGGAACTGCCTTGCCCTACCGTAATTAAAACCGAATTAAGCTGCCGCTTCTCAAGCTACAGCACCCGTCGGTATTAAGTTGTAATATTTAACATGATTGTTCCCTTTACTCAGTTTACCGGTTGTTATTTATAATTAAGCTTGTCATCCTGAGCGCAGCGAAGGATCAGGTTTTAAGATTCTTCGCTGCGCTCAGAATGACAGGCTTAAAAGGTTCTTCAATTCTTGTATTCATAGCAATGCACGATGCTGTACCACTTACTGAGTTAACGGTATAACCATGATATTTAATGAAACAAAAAAAGCCCCTTCTCCTGGGGAGCCGGGGCTTAAGCTCGATATTGTATGATTTAATACAATGATGCAAGCATTTAAGCACGCTGATACCCTCTCCGCGGGAGGTTGTTTACGCGCATCGCTTGGGCAGGTCTCCTGACTTGTGGTTCTGGATCCCACTTACAGTGGCCGGACCGTCTAGGATTTTAACCTAGTTCCCCTATTAGACCCAAGCAATATATTCAGTTACCAGTTAATACTTAATATAATATTTTCAGGTAGTTTTGTCCAGCTTTTTATTCAACGTTCATGCTCCTGACTCCTGAGTATTTACCATGTTATAATTAGACATATATAAAAATTGCTTAGTCATGAAAATGGCAGGTGTTATTTTTGTCCGGGGGAACTGTATTTGACATCATGAAATACTCGGTGCACGACGGGCCGGGAATTCGCACCACCGTTTTTTTAAAGGGCTGCCCGCTGAGCTGTCACTGGTGTCATAACCCGGAAAGCCAGCTGCCGGGCCCCCGGGTTATGTTTTATCCGGAGCGGTGCATCGGCTGCGGCGTGTGCGCCGGGGTCTGTCCCAACGGGGTGCTTTTGCCGCTGGCGGGCGCCGGCGAAAACCATCCCGCTGCGGGCCTGGACAAATGTACCGGTTGTGGCCGCTGCGCGGCGGTATGTCATGCCGGGGCCAGGGAAATGGCTGGTCGGGAGATGACCGCGGCAGAGGTAGTCCGGGAAATAGAGCGGGACGTGGTCTTTTATGACCAGTCCGGCGGCGGGGTCACCTTCTCCGGCGGTGAGCCGCTGATGCAGCCAGACTTTTTAATGGCCTTACTGGCCGGCTGCCGGGACAGGGAAATACATACTGCTGTAGACACCTGCGGGTTTGCTCCCCGGGATCAACTACTGGAAATAAGCAAGTTGACAGACCTGTTTTTGTATGACCTAAAAATGATGAATGACCGGCGGCACCGGCAGCTGGGCCAAACCTACACCCTGCCCGATCTACGCCCGCCGGACAATGAGAAGATTAAAACTATTGCTGATAGATTATATTCAACCGGGGTCAGGCTCTTAACTTATTAACTTATTGGTTTGAAGATGACGGGAGGAGCGAATTGGATGAACCAGCGGGTAGCCAAGCTCAGGCAGCAAAGCCTGGATACCGTGCCGCGGATTACCACCGAGCGGGCGGAACTGATCACGGATTTTTACCGCAGCGCCGGCGCGCATTCGGTTCCGGTGCTGCGGGCTATGGCTTTCCAGCACCTGATGGAGAAGAAAGCCATCTACATTGGACCGGGGGAACTAATCGTTGGGGAAAGGGGTCCCGAACCAAAGGCGTCGCCCACGTACCCCGAATTGTGTTGTCACTCGCTGCAGGACCTGGATATCCTTGATTCCCGGGAAAAGATATCATTTGCCGTGGACCACGAGGCCAAGCGGGTGTACCGTGAACAGATTATCCCTTTCTGGCAGGGGCGTTCCATGCGCGACATCATTTTCAGCCAGATGGATGACCGGTGGCAGGCGGCTTACCAGGCCGGGGTTTTCACCGAATTCATGGAGCAGCGGGCGCCGGGACACACCGTGCTGGGTGACAAGATTTATCGCCTGGGTATGCTGGACTTTATAGCTGATATTGACGCAGCGCTGGCCGGTCTGAACTACCTGGATGATCCAATAGCTTATGACAAGCGTGAGGAACTGCGGGCCATGCGCATTTGTGCCCGGGCCATCATCACCTTTGCCGAGCGCCACGCCGACCTGGCCCGTGCAATGGCACAAGCAGAGCCCGACCCGGAGCGGAAAGGGGAGTTGGAACGAATATCGGCGGTTTGCTTACGGGTGCCTGCCCACGCTCCATCTACATTTTGGGAGGCGCTGCAGTATTACTGGTTTGTGCACCTGGGGGTAATTACCGAGCTAAACACTTGGGATGCCTTTAACCCCGGTCGTTTGGATCAGCACTTATATCCCTTTTATCGGCGGGGAATCGAAGTGGGAAGCCTGACCAGGGAACAGGCCCGGGAACTGCTGCAGTGTTTCTGGATTAAGTTCAACAACCAGCCTGCCCCACCCAAGGTGGGGGTTACGGCCGAGGAGAGTGGTACTTACACCGACTTTGCCAACATCAACAGCGGAGGGCTGCGGCCCGACGGTGCCGACGGGGTCAACGAGGTCACTTATCTGGTGCTGGATGTTATTGACGAGATGCGCCTGCTGCAGCCCAGTTCTAACATTCAGCTGAGTAAAAAGAACCCCGACCGGTTTCTGAAACGGGCGCTGCGCATTGTGCGCCAGGGCTGGGGCCAGCCCTCCATATTCAACGCCGACATCATTGTGCAGGAACTGGTGCGCCAGGGCAAAACCGTGGCCGACGCCCGCTGCGGCGGGGCCAGCGGCTGCGTTGAAGTCGGCGCCTTTGGTAAGGAAAGCTATATCCTAACTGGATACTTGAACTTGGTCAAAATTCTGGAGATTACCCTGCACAACGGCATCGACCCGTGCACCGGGGAGAGGCTGGGGATTGAAACCGGTGACCCGCGCAGTTTTTCTTCCTTTGAAGACTTACTGGTCGCGTTTAAAAAGCAGCTACAGTACTTTGTGGACATAAAAGTGCAGGGCAATAACATTATTGAGCGGCTGTACGCCACCCGCATGCCGGCGCCCTTCCTGTCCCTGCTCATTGATGACTGCATCGCCCGGGGCATTGATTACAACGCCGGGGGGGCCAGGTACGATTCTACTTACATCCAGGGCGTGGGACTGGGCAGCCTTACCGACTGTATGTCGGCCATCAGGCACCACGTATTCGACCAGTCGAACTTGACCATGGAGCAGTTGCTGGCCGTCCTGGGACAGGATTTTTCCGGCTCTGAAAAGGTGCGCCAATTACTGCTGAACAAAACCCACCGGTACGGTAACGACGACGATTACGCCGACGGGATTATGCAGCAGCTGTTCGACGCTTACTATGATGCAGTTAACGGCAGGCCCAATACCCGGGGCGGGGTGTACCGGATTAACCTGTTGCCCACTACCTGCCATGTGTATTTCGGCGCGGTAACCGGGGCCACCCCGGACGGTCGCAAAGCCGGGCAGCCCTTGTCCGAGGGTATTTCCCCGGTGCAAGGGGCGGATCGCCGGAGTCCCACCGCTGTAATTAGTTCTGCGGCCAAGATGGATCATCTGCGCACCGGAGGCACCCTGCTGAACCAGAAGTTTACACCTCAGGTGCTGGAGGGCGAAGACGGCATCGACAAACTGGCCCACTTGGTGCGGTCTTACTTTAAACTGGACGGCCACCATATTCAGTTTAACGTAGTCAGCGCCGCAACTCTTCGCGCCGCCCAGGCCGAGCCCGAGAAATACCGGGACCTGATTGTCCGGGTGGCGGGCTATAGCGATTACTTCTGCGATCTGGGCCGGGCTCTACAGGATGAAATTATCGGCCGTACCGAGCATAGAACTTTTTAAAAATAATACCAGACCAATGCACCAGTTCAGGTAGATGCGACTGGGTTGATCAACAGGGATAATTTTTGCACCAAATGCCACACTAGGATTAGGCGCAATAGAAAACTAATTGGCGACCCCCAAAAACAGGCATTATCAAGGAGGTATAGAGGTGACGGAGAGACCCTACCACCCTGATTACAGTTACAAGGAGCCGGAATTGATTGAAGACCTGCACCGCCCGCCCGGTTCACCCCACCCAAGAGAGGCCAAGTCTCAAAAAGCCCAGCTTAACAGCAAGCACCGGCATGGGATTAATAAGGGAGTTAAAGTAGGCATGTCCGAAAAAACGGGGCTGACGGATGAGTAAAAGATAGCACCGGGGTGTTCTCCCGGTGCTATCTTTTGCAGGTTTTTAAAAGGAGCCTCTTCTGCGCAATAGTTCCCTGATAATCAGGATTAAAATCAGGGACCTAAGTATATTACCGCTGCCATCCTGCCTATTCATAGGATAATATCCTTCAGTAGTCGCGACCCGCTGGTAAACATAATCAGCCATCTGATTAACAGATGTTCTGTTTGGATAGGGATAAAAATCTGGATTGTTGGGATTGTCGTACATCTCACAGGCCTGTTTTACCATTGGATAACACCGGTAATAAATATCCGGGTACATGGCATCCAGTGTTTCCTGGGGGTAAGGCATGTAAGATTGGGTTTTGGTAACATCATCGGGCATAAAAAACACCTCCTTCTATAGCTATAATATGCCAACAATGGTTAAAAGTTCATTATATTGTGGTAATTATTGTAATAAAAGAGGGCTATAGAGGGTAGTGAAAGAAAAAGGGGCCAGGCTGTTTTTTTCATTAACCTAAAAAACAGCCTGGCAAATAGCCAACATTGGCCCCGGGTATTGCCTGAAACCTTTCCTAATTTTTAACGTTAAAAGTGTTTTGAACCTAAAGTGGTTTCCTCATCCGTATCGGTCATTAACCTCAGGTAGTCTTGCGCTGCTTCTTCCTGGGCTTCCTGGTCTACAATGGCCCGGTTTTTCCTGTCGGGCATAAATATCACCTCCTAACGGTGCCTGGGTTTTGTTTAAATTAACTACATTTTTTAAAGCTTAGTGAGCGTGAGCCTGTTCCCGGTTCTCCGGGGCGGTAAGATGCATCCACTCCCCGGTGGCGAAGTATGCGGCCTGGTCCTCAGGCGCTACAAAGCCCAACTGAATATCCAGAGCCCGGACCAGGAACGGATCCAGGCAAACCAGGTCATCACGGTTGATGTCCCCCAAGGCCACTTTGCCGGTACTGACGGCTACCATTTCCATTTCCATGACGCAGGAATTCAGGAAGTTAAACAGGTTGTGTACTGACTGTTCCACGTCCAGATGATCCGTCATTTTTCCGGTATAAACCACCATATCCGTGGGCGGTTCAAAGGGCATTGTCTTGGCTATTTGGTCACCGATCATAGCCATAATTGCCGCAGTACCCAAGTAGATGGCATTGGCACCCAGTGCCAGTGACTTCAGCATTTGTCCAGGCGTTACCAGTCCCCCGGTTACAATTAAACTGACCTCCCCGGCAGCGCCTTTACGGTTTAGGAATTTAGCCGCCCGGCTGACGGCAAACATGGTGGGCAGTCCCACATCGTCTTCCAGGATTGGTGCCCCACCATGGGTGCCGCCCTCGGCCCCGTCCACCGCCACAAAATCGCAGCCTGCATCCAGCGCTACCTGCAGTTCGTGCTCCAGGTAATGGGTAGCGGCGATTTTTAAACCCACCGGCACACCGGTTTCTTCCCGCAGCCTTTTGACCAGGTTGATGAAATCATCCTTGGTGTTGACACCATCCAGACGGGAATGGATTTGAGCATCCTGGCCCTGCTCCAAATCAAAAACTTCACGGTACTTCTCGCCGATATTTTTGGCTGCGGTCCGCTGGGGAGTAGACCCCTGGGCACCTTGGCCCAGTTGGATTTCTATGGCGTCAAGCCTCTTATATTTCTCCGGTGTATTCAGCCACCCACCCCGGTTATACTGGCCAATTAACAGCGAAGCCGCTTCTCGTTCTTCCTCCATCAGACCGGCCTCGCCGGTATTGGTGGCGGTGCCCGCCAAGGACGCGGCCCGGGCCAGGGCGATCTTGGCGTTCTTACTCAGAGCGCCGCCGAAAGACATGCCTGCAATCATCAGCGGTATGGAAATGTGCAGGGGCACGCGGGCCCGGGGTCCGATCACTACCGAGGTATTAATGCCAACATCTTCGGGGGTGGGGAAACGGTACAGGTGCACCGGGTTAAACAGCAGTTTTTCCCACGGTGAAAAATGGATATGACTACCCAGGGGGCGAGGCAATGGAGTGCCCTGGGCGGCCCGCATCCCAATTTCAGCCAAGTTGATGGGGTTTACTTTTTTGGCCGCCGGTATCATCTCAAACAAATTTTCAGTATACTGATCCCTGGCTATGGTACGCATGGCATCGCCGGTCACCTCGCTGCCCGCTTTTCTAAAAAGATTGGCCAAAAAACTCAAAGACAGTGCCCCCCTTACTTTTTCTTGACTGATTTCTGAATTTCTTCAATCTTTTGGGCCATGCCCAGGCAAAGCTGCTTGATTTCCCCCAACTGTCTGGAGCTGTTTTGTTCTGCTACAGCAATACCTTTGATCTTATCGTCTTCGTGGTCGGTTAAAGACTTGGAATGTTCTTTTTCCACCTGGGATAGGGTTCCGGCCAGGGTCTGGATCCTGTTCAGGTCTGATTGAAACGAAGTTAGAGTTTGTGACATGTTGGTCTGGTTTTCCAAGGCGCATACCTCCTCGGTCAAGATTGAAATGTTTGTTTTTATATTGCCTTGAAAATTTTATAAAATCCGGGTTCAGGCGTGGTAAATTTTCCCTTTTAACCGCACCCTATCCTACCAACAATTCGGCGTATCTTACATGGTCGTCGGGATTATCTTCGAGAGTTGTTTTCTACGCGTAAAGAGGCTTAGTTATGAAAGCAGCTTTTACTTGGTATATACCGGCATGACCTTTTTACCAAATGAAGCTAATTTTAACACGCACATCTTGTTTCGTAAGTTATAATAAACATAAGTAACAAAATACGGCTAAAAGGCTGGAAAGTGGAGTGATCACATGAAAGTGCGACTGACCACATTATGCGACAATACGGTGGGGGCTAGTGGTCTTACCGGTGAATGGGGTCTTTCCATCCTGGCGGAGTTCCGGGGGGAAAAGGTGCTGCTGGACGCCGGTTTTGGCGATGCGGTGGTGAAAAACGCTGATCTAATTGGTGTTGATCTGGGCGGGGTGGATCAAATAGTGCTCAGCCACGGTCATTTGGACCATACCGGGGGCTTAACCCCCTTACTGCAAAGGATGGGCAGAAAAATAGCGGTGTACGCTCATCCGGACGTTTGGGATCAAAAATATTCGGCCTCTTTGCAGCCCTGGGGTGGGGAAAAGGGTTACCACTTTATCGGCATTCAGCAGCGCCGTGAAACGCTGGAAAGCCTGGGCGCCGATTTTAGATACGACAGAGCGCCTGTTTGGCTTAATGACCACATGGTCACTACCGGCGAGGTACCCATGGTTACCCCCTTTGAGTTCGTGGAAGACAACCTGTGTGTTAAAACAGAAACGGGTTATATTACCGACCCCCTGTTGGACGACCAGGCTCTTGTAATCAAGTCGGAGCGCGGTCTGGTAGTGGTGCTTGGTTGTGCCCACCGGGGCGCGGTAAATACTATTCTCCACGCCAAAACTATCACCGGTGTGGACCGGGTGCATGCTGTGGTGGGGGGCACCCACCTGCTACGGGCAGACGATGATCAGATTAATCAAACGGCTGCCGCGCTGCGTGAACTGGGCGTGGAAAAGCTAGGGGTATCGCATTGCACCGGGCTTCCAGCGGCAGCGATGCTGGCTCGGGAGTTTGGCCCGGATTTCTTTTTTAATACTGCCGGTACCGTAATAGAATTCTAAACATTGGATAAATCTCCCTTTGGCGGGCAAAGCTAGTAAAAAGAGGTCCCGCCAGGAAGGGAGTTATTTATCATGCAGTTCAAGGAAATTGATGAGTTTGCGGCTGGACAGTTTTTTGCCATGTTAAAGGATGCACCGTCTATCCGGGAATTTGAAGTAAGCTATCCCGGTATCGACAATGTAATCCATACCCTTACTGCCCAAATGTCCACTTGTTTCGTACTTCCCTTTATGGAAGGACGGATGTCCTGTGAAGATTTGGCGGAAGCACTCAGGCGGTATTTGTACACCGCTTTCGCCTTCGGCATTATTATGCGCAGTAATGACCAGGCCACCAGTTACGTGCTGGACCTGTACGGTCGAGTGGAGAAAGTGGAAAAAGATAGTCATGATCAGGGCTAAAGTGGCTGATAACAATGTTGCATTCGCATAACAGCATTGTTTGCTTGGGTAAAAAGAAAACCCCGCAGGGTGCTGGAGCACTGTACAGCGTCGTGTCATTGTAGAACGAAGTGAAGAATCTAGAGCCTTCGCTAACGCTCTTAGATGACAGCTCTCCCCCCGCGGTGCACAATTGTTTATTAAAAATGTTTATCTCATCGATGGAGATTACTGAGTAAAGGGAATAGTTCTGAAAAATTATTTAAGGCGTGGCATTGAGCAGGTTTTGTTCAATCCATATACGCACTTTGTCATCTATAGGGTATATATTGTCGGCACTCATACTGATACCCCGGCTGGTAACTGCCTTTACCAACAACCCCCGGGGCGGTTGCCGATCCAGGGTGGTGCTGGTGCTGTGGTTTACTTGCATGCGGTACAGGGCCAACCGGGGAATACCATCGCACAGGTCGATTACAAAAGAGTATCCCGTTCGCCTGGGCCGCATAAATTCACGTTCCAAATCCACGTCCCAACAAATATTTTCTTTCACCCGGCTTAAGTCAAATGACTCCCCATTCATTGGTATGACGCCTCCTTTTCATTCCATATTATTACAGCAGTATTGCCTTTGGCTAAAAAAAACATACAGGCATGGGTATTGCCAACGGAGCCAGTTAGTGCTACTATGGCACTAGGTAAACTAAATTAGGTACTTTAGTTTACCTAGCATATTCCAAGAAATAACTAACTACTAACCAACTAACCAACTAAACGCGGAGGGAAATGCATGGACAAGAAAAAAAGTATTGCTTTGGTGCTAGTGATTGCGCTGCTAACCGCCGGGGGGTACTGGGGTTACCATTATTACCTAAGCCGGGAATCCTCGGTCATTGGGGCCACCGGGACCATTGAAACTACCACTGTTGACCTGAGCGCAAAAATCCAGGGGGCTATTAAAACCGTGGCCGTTAACGCCGGTGATACGGTGTCCCGGGGGCAATTGGTGGCCGAGCTTTCGCGCAACGAACTGGTAGCCCAGCGGGAGCGGGACGCCCTGACTGTTTTAAAAGCCGAGGCTGCCCTGGCCGATCTACAGTCCGGAGTCCGGGGCCAGGAAATTGAAGAAGCTGAACTGGCTCTAGACACGGCCAAGGTACATTATGAACAGGCCGCTACTGATTTTAAACGGCTGGAATCCCTTTATGAAGCCGAGGCCATACCCCAATCCGAGTACGAAAACGCTGCCAATAGGCAAAAACTTACCGAGAATCAACTTGAATCCGCCCGGGTCAGGCTAAGCCTATTAGAATCGGGCAGCCGGCCCCAGCAGGTTAACGCTGCCCGGGTTGAGGTTGAGCGCAGCAAGGCCATTTTAAAGGCGACCGAGGCAGTGCTGGAGGATTTGAAAATTATTACCCCTATTGACGGCAAGGTGCTGTCAAGGAATTACGAAGTGGGTGAATACGTTAACCCCGGTGCGCCGGTGGTGACCATTGCCGACCTGGACGATATGTGGATTAAGGTGTATATTCCCACCGACGACCTGCCGCTCATTAAGCTGGGCCAGCAGGTAACCTTTACCGTAAGCGGCGGTGACCAGGTTTTTTCCGGCCTAATTGAAGAGATTGCCTCCAAGGGAGAATTTACGCCCAAGACTATCCAAACCAAGCAGGAACGGGCCAATGTTGTATTTGGGGTCAAGATTAGGGTCAAAGACACCGGCGGGGTGCTCAAGCCCGGCATGCCTGCGGACGTGGTATTCGGGGATGAGTTATGATTAAAGTTGCTGAACTTAGCAAATCCTTTGGTGCCGTTAAAGCAGTTGACGAAGTGAGCATTAGCGTTAACAAACAGGATATTTTCGGGCTGGTAGGTCCCGACGGGGCGGGTAAGACCACCCTGATGCGCATGGTTTGCGGTCTGGCGGTGCCCGATAACGGGGAAGTCAGGTTGCTGGGGGAAACGCTGGGTAAACTGGAGCAGGCCCGGGAAAACCTAGGCTACATGCCCCAGCGATTCAGTCTGTACGGAGACCTTACAGTGATGGAGAACATAAATTTTTTTGGTTCCATGTACGGTTTGAACAGGAAAACCATTGCCATCCGGGCTGATGAAATTTTAGCCCTGACCGGCCTGAATATGTTTAAGGAGCGGTTAGCCGATAACCTTTCCGGGGGGATGAAGCAAAAACTAGCTCTGACCTGCTCGCTGGTAACCAGACCCGCCCTTTTGGTGCTGGATGAGCCAACTTACGGTGTAGATCCTGAATCACGCAAAGAATTTTGGAAAACCCTGTACCGTTTAAACCGGGAAGGTTTGACTATCTTGGTTTCAACTCCTTACATGGACGAGGCCGAGTTGTGCACAGTGGTAGCTTTCATGGACCGGGGCCGGGTAACGGCGGTGGATTCACCGTCCAACCTAAAAAGGAGTTTCCGGCACCCGGTACTGGAAGTGCGGGTGAACACCCGGGACCCGGAAATGTTCAGCGGTTTGGCTGAAACCCTGGATTATTCCTTTTACGGTGACAAGTACCGGGTAGTGGTGGATGACATCGAGGTGGGCCGGCAGGCTATTGAGCGCCGCCTGGCTGAAAAAAACGCTCCCGCCGCCAGCATCCGGGAAATACCCCCCTCCATGGAAGAGGTTTTCATTTCCCTGGCTGAAACAGAGGGGGATAATTAGTCAGGAGTCAGGAGTCAGGAGTCAGGAGTCAGGAGTCAGGAGTCAGGAGTCAG
>JAENYQ010000041.1 GCA_016841675.1 Desulfotomaculum sp. | reverse complement strand
CTGTTTCTTTGAGCATTGGGTGCCATTTTGGTATCCGTTGAGTTGAGCGAATCCAGTCAAGCAGTGTGGGCTTGCCCTGCATCATGGGTGATAAATTCAGGATATCGGCTTATCGCACATTTCTAACAATGAATGAATAGAACAACACATAGCTTACAATGATTGTGGCAATCATTGAAATGAATTGGACGAAAGCACCAATAATATTTATGATTAAAAAAATGAGGGATTTATTCAGATGAGATGTTTCGCAATTTTAAATTAACGAAAAATTAAAAAAATAATATTTATTCAGGCATAATGTTTTCGCAATTTTTAAAATTACTTAAAAATAAAGAAAAATGCTTTAATTAACTTTTTAATTTATTGGGGGAAGACCAACTTAACTATAATTAAGCTTAGGAGGGGGGCAAAAACTGCTTGATTTTATCCTATTCCAGAATTCTATAAAATAGTTCACTATCAATGGATGTACCCTGAGCGTTTCAACGTGGCAAGTGTAGATTCTTTTATGAGAACTGGGATGCTGGTATAGGATATGTTACTCATAGACAATTTGAAACACGAGGAGTTGATAGCTATGGTTGATGCAAAAACTGATTTGGTTGAGATATTTGGAAGAGAGAATGTTCTTGATAACCCCGAAACACTGGATGCTTACGCTAAAGACGAGAGCTTTGTTCATTCGTTGAAACCGTGGTTTGTAGTAAGAGCAAGCAATACGGAGCAGGTACTGAAATTAGTGCAGTGGGCTAACGAAACCAGTACGCCTTTAGTGCCTGTAAGCTCAGGTGCACCCCATTTTCACGGTGGTACTGTTCCCAGTGTTCCAGGCGCCGTTGTTGTAGAACTTAGGGGAATGAACAAGATCATTAAAATTGATCGTAGAAGCAGGCTGGCAATAATAGAGCCGGGAGTAACCTACGGCCAGCTTCAGTCAGAGCTGGCCAAGGCAGGTCTAAAGCTTTCCATGACATTACCTCCGCGGGCCGATAAATCAGTGCTAGCCAGCCTGCTGGAAAGAGAGCCGCGGACAATTCCTAGATACTCATGGTCAGCACTCGAGCCTTTAAGGTGTATTACGGTGGTTTTTGGTGATGGCCAAAAGCTAACGACTGGTACCGCAATAACCGACGACAGGGAAGCAATTGATAAGCAATTTGAAGGAGGTCGGATACCATTTCTTCCGAACGGCCCGGAGCAAATTGATTACTATAGGCTGGTCGCAGGTGCTCAGGGAAGTATGGGGATTGTAACTTGGGCGATAGTGAAATGTGAGGTCTTGCCACAAATCCATAAGCTCTTTTTTGTAGCCTCGGAAAAGCTTGATAATCTTCATGATTTTGTATATAAACTCCTCAGGTTCCGATTTGGCGATGAACTTCTGATTTTAAACAACTTTGAATTAGCCTGTATTCTAAAAAAAACACCTGACGAAATTAGGAATATGAGAGATAAATTGCCGTCTTGGGTTGTCCTGGTAGGCGTATCAGGGCGTGATAGACTTCCCAAAGAAAAGGTCGCATATATGGAGGCGGATATTTCAGATATTGCTCGGAGCTTTGGCCTTAAACTAGAGAAGGAAATCCCAGGAACAAGAAGCAGTGAGGTGTTGCAAGCAATTAACAACCCCTCACTGGAACCTTACTGGAAACTCGGTTACCAGGGTGGATGTCAGGACATCTTTTTCGTAACCACCCTTGAAAAGACAGCGGAATTTGTTGGGTCAATGTATTCTGTAGCGCAGGAACGGGGGTACAACACCTCCGATATTGGTGTATACATTCAACCGATACATCAGGGTGCGAGCTGCCATTGTGAATTCAATTTACCCTTAGACCGGGATAATCAGCAAGAGGTAATCAAGATGCAGGAGTTATTTAGGAGGGCCAGCGAAGAACTGCAACAACAGGGAGCATTCTATTCCCGGCCTTATGGTATCTGGGCAGACATGGCTTATAACAGGGATGCCCAAACTACAAAGATGTTGAGGCAAATTAAGGGAATATTTGATCCAAATAATATTATGAACCCGGGTAAACTTTGTTTTTAATTAAAGTAAGTGAATAAAGAGAGGTGTTTACAAGTGGCATTAGAAGATTTCAGGCGTGATCAGGAGCGATGCAGCGAGTGTAACTCTTGCAAGTGGATTCCATTTGATCAGATAAAAAGTCAAAGGTTTGCCATAGGTTGTCCCAGCATTGCCTATAACAACTTTACTGGTTACTCCGCCCGCGGGAGGTTTGCAATTGGCTTGGCTCTCAATGAGGGCAGGATCGACCTGTATTCAGATAAGCTTCAGGAAATAGTTTTTAAATGTTTAACTTGCGGTAACTGTGATGTTGCACATAAGGTTTGCCGTTATGACGTTGAACCTTTGGATCATATCCTTGAGATGCGCAAGACATTAACGGGAGCCGGACAGGTTCTGCTAGAGCACATGATTTATATAGACCATCTGCGCAAAGAAGATAATATGATGTTGGAACCCAAAGCAAAACGTGGCGATTGGGCAAAGGGGTTGGATGTTAAAATTGCCACCGATGAGCCATGCGAAGTTATCTATCATGCCGGTTGCCGCTTCAGCTTTGATGAGGAGCTTTGGCCATCAGCTCGGTCCGCTGCGACCATTCTAAAGAATGCGGGTGTTGATGTCGGTATTATGGGGAAAGATGAGGCTTGTTGCGGGTCTAGGGTACATTCGATGGGATTTGAGGGTGAATACCGCAAATTTGCCGAAAACGCCATTGATGCTTGGAAGACCCAAGGTGTCAAAACGGTGGTGACCTCGTGCAGTGATTGTTATTATGCCTTTAATCGCCTTTATCCCCGCCTCGGTGCGCATTTTGAGGTTCTCCATACTGTGCAATATCTCGAGCGCTTGATTAAAGAAGGAAAGATAAAGTTTGGTAAGTCAATACCAATGAAGGTTACTTACCACGACCCTTGTCACCTGGGAAGGCAGGGAGAGTCATATGTGCCATGGGACGGTGTAGCAAAGAAAATCAAGGGGCAAATTAACCTCTTTAATCCACCTAAACCAAGATATACCGGAGCCCGGGGTGTGTATGATGCGCCGAGAAACGTGTTAAAAAGTATACCCGGTATCGAATTGGTGGAAATGGAAAGAATCAGGGAATATGCCTGGTGTTGTGGTGCCGGAGGCGGTGTAAGAATGGCTTATCCAGAATTTTCCGGCTGGACGGCCGCCGAGAGAATTGAAGAGGCAAAATCCACAGGTGCTGAGGCCATTGTAACTACTTGCGGGCACTGTGAGAGAAATTTTTTGGATGCCGTTGAAACCGCAGGGGAGAAAATGAAGGTCCTGGATGTTGTCCAGCTTGTTGAACAGACAATGTAATCCGAAGGAGGGGTCGAGACATGGCATTAACAAAAAAGATATATCAGTTATTCGAGGATATTGTGGGTCCGGAAAACATCAGCAACGACCCGGTCGTTTTAGCATCATACCAGAATCCAATAAATCGAGCGTCCAATCACATGGGACCTTTCTATGATGTCTTTACACCTCAGGCCGTGGCTGTTTTACTGCCAGCCTGCACCGAAGAGGTTTCGAATATAATCAAAGTTTGTAATAAATATGGATTAAAACTAAAGGCATTTTCTACTGGCTGGTCGGGTATGGGATATCCGTGTGAAGACGATACAATCCAGTTGGATTTGCGTCGGATGAATAAAATTATACAGATAGACGATAAAAATTGTTTTGCTGTAATTGAACCTTATGTTATAGCAGCAGTTCTTCAAGCAGAATTGATGAAATATGGACTTAATACCCACAATATCGGTGCCGGTGCCCAAGCTTCTCCATTGGCCAGTTGTGCATATTTGGGGCCAGGTCCGGACAGTGTTTTCATGGGGTTTTCCAATGAGAACCTGCTTGGAGGGGAATGGGTTTTGCCAAATGGTGAGATTGTGAGATTTGGTACCCTCGGTTCCGGGTCCGGATGGCACTATGGTGAGGGGCCTGGTCCTAGTGTGAGGGCCGTATTGAAAGGTTTATTGGGATCTATGGGGGCGATGGGGGTAATTACTAAGGTTGCCCTAAAAGTCTATCCGTGGCCAGGGCCTGCCGTACTTCCTGTTAAGGGTACAATTCCAGCCTACTACACGGAGCTGCCGGACAATTTCAAATATTATACCCTTGGCTTTCCGACGTGGCAGGCTTTTGCCGATGCCCAGCATAAAATCTGGGACGCTCAGATAGGTTATATTCTTCATAGGCAGTTTAATAAAATGGGTTGTGATCTCAAAGCGGGCGTGATCAGGATCCTTACCGAATCCGACAGGCATCTTAACGACCTTGAAGAACTGCTGGAAGATCCGGAAGTAAAACGGCACACTGAAGAAGCCAGGCATGATTTCGAAATTGTGTTGGCGGGCATGACTCCGCGGGATATTGAATGGCAGGAGAAAGCCTTGGAGGAAATACTGGCTGAAACCGGTGGCTGGAAGGTAAAAGCAATGCAAGATCCTATGAGAAATGCCTGGGGGATGCTTTATTTAATCAGGTGGGGCCACAAGAATTTAAATTACCTTTATTCAGGAAGTTATGAAGGAACTGCTGGCATGTCTGGTTCCCCGGATTTCGGGATCCAACATATCGATAAAGTAAAGGCATTTAAGCAGGAATGGGATAAGAAGGGCATGATGGTAGCCGATGGCGGTGACAGCAGTATGGGCAGCGTTGGTGTAATAGGCGGCGGCGGTGGATTTGGCTGGGAGGTTCACGCTTGTTTTGACAGCCATAGCAAGGAATCAGTCGAAGGAACATTAGAATTCTTTGACGCTATGGCTAAATTCATGAAGGAAAATAGGCTTGGTCCTGAAAAGTCAAAACATATGGAGCCTATGAGACAGTCTGATGGCAGGGCTACACCTCAGGAGGCTCGCAATAAGATGTTTGGAGCCACACCTTTTCCGATTGTATATAAATATCAAAAGAAGGTAAAGGATGCCTTTGATCCTTACGATCTTGGTGATGTATTTTACAAATATTCGACTGATTAGGCTGTTAGGATCGTAATATCCCAAAGGAGGTCGATAATTACAATGTTAAATATTGTAGTATGCGTTAAACAAGTATATGATCCAGAGGCACCAGCCTCGTTGTTCCAAATTTCCTCCGATGGCAAGAAAGCTATTCCTCCTCAAGGCACCCCACCGGTCTTGAGCCCGTTTGACGAAAATGCGTTAGAAGCGGCTCTCAGGATTAAAGATATTCAAGAAGCCAAAATCATTGTATTAAGTATGGGCTATAAATTGGCCAAACCGATTTTGAAAAAGACTTTAGCAGTTGGTGCTGATGAACTTATTTTACTGGAAGATAAGCAGTTTGAGGAACTGGATAGCTATGGCACGGCCCATATTTTGGCTTGTGCTATCCAACAAATCAAGAATTTTGATATTATCCTGTGCGGCCGCCAGGCCGCAGATACCGACGCAGGACAAGTTGGCTCCGGTATTGCGGAAATCCTGCAAATCCCAGACATCACTTTGGCACGTAAAGTAGAGGTTAGTAGCGATAAGGTACAGGTAGAACGTCTAATGGGTGACGGCTACGAGACGGTAGAGACTGCGATGCCGGTGTTGATTACCGCAAGTAATGAAATTGGGGATTTACGTTACCCGTCGATGAGGAAATCATTGGCTGCTCAAAAGATGGGCGTTACTTCCTGGGACAGTACCCAGCTTGGCTTAGAAACCGTTGCTGACAATCGAGTCAAACTGCAGAAACTTTATCTCCCCGAACGAAATAGTAATTGCCAACTGATTAACGGGGAAAATCCTGAGGAAATGGCGGCAAAGCTGACAGATGTGTTGGCAGGGGTTGTCAAATAATTTCTTATTAAAGGCAATGAAAATCCCGGGGGTGAGTGTAATTGGAATTGAACCAGAGCAAGGGAGTAATATTTCTAGCTGAATTCAGAAACCAGGGGCTGGCTGAGATTAATGCCGAGCTTGCCAGTGTCGGCCTAAAAATCGCCAGGCAGTTGGGAGAAGAATTATCCGCCGTGCTGATTGGATCAGGCACCACAAATAGTGCGCAAGAACTAATCAGTTTAGGTGTAGATAAAGTTTATCTTATTGATAACCCGGACTTTACCCGTTATCGTTCGGAGCCATATCTGGCGGTAATGTCACAAATATGTCAGGAACTACAACCAAATGTGCTTTTATTAGGCCATACCGAGGTTGGCCGGGACCTGGGTCCACGACTGGCTTTCAGATTGAATATCGGTCTAGTTCCTAATTGTATTGATCTTGAGATGGTATCGGAATCGGGAAACGTGCAAATGACTCGTCCGGTCTACGGGGGAAAAACGATCGGCATTTTTACAGTGGAAAACAGACCGCAGATGGCCACGGTGGGGCCAAAACGTTTTGAGCCAGCGCCTAAAGATCATACCCGGCAAGGAGAAATAATCAGTTTTCCCTATGAAATTGATGAAACCTCTTTCAAAAAGAAAATTGTCGATTTCAGTGAGGGCTGCGTCGAAGGAGTGAAACTTGAGGATGCGGAAATAATTGTGTCCGGTGGCCGTGGCATTGGCTGTGCAGAGGATTTTGAGAAGCTAAAGGAACTGGCCCAAATACTTGGTGGGTGTATTGGAGGTTCAAGGGCTGCTGTTGATAATGAGTGGTTACCAAGTAACCTCCAAGTAGGGATAACCGGTAAGGTTGTCAGTCCTAACCTTTACATAGCCATTGGCATCTCAGGCTCAATTCAGCACATGGCCGGTTGTTCCGCCGCCAAAACCATTATTGCGATTAACCGTGATCCAGAAGCACAGATTTTTAAGATGGCGCATTTTGGAGTTGTATGCGATTGGAGAAAAATATTACCTCCTATATTAGAAATCTGCAAAACATTACCCCGCTAAAGTGAATCAGGCTCGATTGTTATCACTGCGGGAAATATTGAGAGGAGACATGCAAATGACTGTCAAGAGGCTTAAATATTGTGTTAACAATGAATTCAAAGAATCAAAAACTGCAAAGTATATGCCTATCACAGATTCTAGTACGGGTGAGGTGATTGCAGAGACTCCCTGTTGCACCAAGGAGGAGGTGCTTGAAGCAATCGCTGCTGCGAAAGCCGCATTTCTCTCTTGGTCGGATATGCCGGTACAAAAACGCGTAGAAGTTATGTTTAATATAAGAAATAAATTTAATGACCATCTTAATGAGCTTGCTAAAAGCGTAAGTGTCGAATTAGGAAAGACCATTAGTGAAGCCAGGGGTGACGTTATTAAGGCCATCGAGGTTTGTGAGTGTGCTATTTCTACGCCCTATTTAATGCAGGGTGATTCCATAATGCAGGCCAGTGTTGGTTTTGATACGGTATCGTATCGTGAGCCACTTGGAGTATTTGGGGCAATTCCACCATTTAATTTCCCGGCCATGATTCCATGGGGATGGATGATACCGTTCTGTATTACAACGGGGAATACGGTAGTTATGAAAGCTGCAAGTATGACTCCAATTAGCAGCCATAGAATGTTAGAACTTGCGATTGAAGCCGGTTTGCCGGCGGGTGTAGTAAACTGGGTAACCTGCAGCCGTAAAGAAGCCGATATTTTGCTAAGGCACTCTGATATAAAGGGAATATCTTTTGTTGGATCCACTCCGGTTGGAAGGCATGTTTATGGTACCGCTGCCTCACATGGCAAGAGAGCACAGTGCCAAACCGAGGCCAAAAACCATGCTCTCGTTTTAAGAGATGCTCCTTTAGAGGCCGCAGCACGTAGAATAATAAATTCCACATACGGCTGCGCAGGAATGCGCTGTATGGCTTTGCCGGTAATATGCGTTGAGGAAGCAATTGCAGATGAGTTTGTATCTATTTTGATGAAATTTGCTAAAGAACTTAGAATAGGCTGTGCATATGATCCGGCAACACAACTGGGGCCGGTGGTATCAGAGGAACACAAAAAATTTGTATGTGATTGGATAGCAAAGGCTGAGCAGGAAGGTGCCAAACTGCTGTTAGACGGTAGAAATATTGTTGTTCCTGGTTACGAAGGCGGACACTTTGTTGGCCCTACAATTTTTGACCACGTTAAACCGGAACATACTTGCGGTAATGAAGAGGTATTTGGCCCGGTAACGTTTATTAAACGTATTAAAAATTTTGAAGATGGCCTGACAATTATGAATGGCAACAGATTTGCTAACGGTTCTTCTATTTTTACCAGGGACGGTAAGATGGCAAGAGAGTTTATGAGGAGAACTCATGGTGGTATGGTAGGAATCAATGTTGGTATCCCGGTTCCAATCTCTCATTTTCCATTTTCAGGGCATAAGGAATCCTTCTTTGGCGACCTTCATGCCATGGGTAAAGATGGAGTTGCTTTCTATACGGAAACCAAAACAGTTACAACCCAATGGTATTCAGATGCGGATGAAAAAAAAGCTGTCGGCACTTGGGAAGGGACGATGAATAGAGAATAGAGAGTGAAATTAAATGAGACAAAGTTATTTTAGATCCATTAATTTGTAGATATGGAAAGTTTTTCAACAAAGGCGTCCTCGCGAAAACGATAAAAAAGATTAATGATTATGATTAATATTATGTGAAAAAAGAGAAAAGTTAGAAAAATTAACGGAATAATGATTCTGGAAATAGCTATTTGGGCGAATTATTGCGGGGCAGAGTATAGTGAGCAGGAAAGAGTAAAAAAAGATGACAAGATTATTAAAAAACGAATTTAGGAGGTTTGGTAATTGTGACAAAGAAAAAACTACCCCAAATTTTTGTTTTATTATTGGTTCTAATCCTTATGGTTTTTGTAGCTGGCTGTGGTGAAAAAACAGAGAAAACATTAAAAGATCAATCAGGGCAAAATTTTTCGCAGGCTAACGACGAAGTTTACAAATTGAGATTTATTTCATCCTGGGGCCAGTCATCAGCATCATGGCAATTGTTATTAAACTTTCAAAAGCAAGTAGAGGAAATTACTGATGGTAAAGTAAAAATTGATATAGTCGGCGGGCCGGAAGTATTTCCTGCGACAGACCAATTGGAAGCTGTGAGAAGTGGAGCAGTTGATGGAGCCTTTACTGCGGGTAGCGCATATTCCGGGTATATTCCTGAAGGAAATGCAATTGCTGTTTCACCAATGAGTGTTGAAGAACAAATAAAAAGTGGGGGCATTCAGTTATTGCGGGATATTCATGCTAAACAAGGTGTATTTTTTTTGATGCCGCTTAATGAAGAATATGCACAATTTGTTTTCATGCTCAAGAAGCCAATTAAAAGTATAGATGAAATGAAAGGATTGAGGATTCGGTCGTCAACTGGTGTATATGGAGAAATGATTAAGGCTACCGGAGCGACATCAATTAATATTCCAGCTGGAGATACGTATAGTGCTTTAGAACAAGGACTAGTCGATGGTGTAGTTGGTCCCACCATTACTGGCAAAGGCGAAGGATTGTTTGATTTTGTCAAATATGTTTATACTCCCGGTTGGTTTAAACCAGGATATTCGATAATTATCAATCAGGATGCTTGGAACAAAATACCCAGTGATGTTAGGGAATTATTGGATCAGAATACACCAAAAATCGCTGATGCGCTGTCTCAAATAATAAAAAAACAGCGTGACATAAACTTGAAGGATTTGACGGATAAAAAGGGCCAAGTTCTTGAGTTATCCTCAGATGAAGCTGAAAAATTAGAAAAAATAGCTAACGAAGTGGGCTGGACCTATGTCAAACAAAAATCACCTAGTTATGGAACAGAATTAGAAAAGAAGTTAGCTAAATAACTTTTAGAAAAAACGACCTTTGCATGGTAGCTTATATGACTTATCGCCCGGGTAACCCAGGGTTAGGCTTTAGGGCCGTAGGGTAGCCTTGACAGCCCGTAGGGCTGTCAAGGCCGCCGGTCCTTCACGGAAAGTATAATCTACGGCTCTGTATTGAAATTCTATGCAATTAGGTGATTACGATCAAGTTTTGAGAATGTTACCTACCAAAACATGTATTTTGGAAATAACAGTCTCACCCAGTCCATAACTCATACGTCCCATTCAATCTACGGAATTTGTCGGGTAAGGGGTTCTTTAACAGGCCGAAAATATCACTGATTACATTAACATTCAAGCTCTCGAATTCCCTTTGGGGAGAGAAAGCTTCCTTGAACCAATTCTAAACGGTGCAGTGGCAACAGGTCACGGTATTTTGGTAAAAGTGGTGTGGGGGTTGGTAACTAGGAGTGTTGTTAGACATTCCTTTCGTGGACTCCAAATTCTATATAGTCTTTATTACCATTAGTGAAACATCTTAAATTCGGTTAGGGAATGTAACATTATCGTATGATTGAGAGGGTGTGTATTTGTTTATGGAATGGTGGCAGGCTTTTTTATTAATTACATTCCTATTATTTTTTTTAATGGGCAGCTCATATCCTATAGCTTTCGTTTTCTTAACAATTAATTTAGTTATGTTTTTAGTATTGAGTGGTATGGCCGGTGCAAATATGTTTATTCTTTCGATTTTTACGTCCCTTTTTAATTTTACATTTATAGCGGTCCCCATGTTCATATTAATGGGAGAAATATTATTTCATTCTGGTTTGGGAAATAAAGCCCTAAATGCACTGGAACAGTTATTAGGAAAAGTACCTGGAAGATTAAGTATTGTAGCAACCGTTGCGGGAGTAGTTTTTGGAGCTGTATCTGGATCTGCGATGGCTAACACAGCATTATTGGGTTCGACACTAGCACCCGAAATGAAAAAAAGAGGATACGATAAAAAAATGATATATGGACCAATTATGGGTGTTAGTGGCCTGGCTGTCCTAATCCCACCAAGTGGTCTTGCCGTTCTTTATGCCAGTATAGCAAATATTTCTGTTGGAGAACTTTTAATTGCAGGCGTTGTTCCTGGGCTGGTTATGGGAACTCTTTATCTGGTTCAAATAGTGATAAGAGTTTATTTAAATCCAAGCTGGGCTCCGGCCTATGAAGTGGATAAAGTATCTTTGGAAAAAAAATTGGCATCTATACTCATTAATATATTTCCTTTAAGTATTTTATTTTTCGCTGTAGTAGGGACGATCATTATGGGTGTTGCTACCCCGTCGGAATCTGCAGCAATGGGAGCTTTTGGTGCTGTTATTTTAAGTTTTCTCCATCAAAAACTTAATTTCAATTTATTGAAGACGGCTTTATTCAATACATTTACATCTTCAGTCATGATTTTTTCAATCATATGTGGAACTGTGGGTTTTGGACAAATACTTGCTTATGCAGGTATTATTTCCAAAATATCGACTTTTGCTACTTCTTTGGACGTACACCCAATCATTATATTATTTTTAATGCAGGTTGTTGTTTTTATACTTGGTTGCTTTATGAGTTCGATTCCAATCATGATGATAACTATTCCCATCTTTTTCCCGGTTATACTTCAACTTGGTTTTGATCCAATCTGGTTCGCGGTTATAAACATCGTGGTCATAGAAACTGGTAGTATAACACCACCTTTTGGAATGATATTGTTTCTAATGAAAGGCATTGCTTACAAAGATGATGTTACGATGACGGATCTTTACAAGGGTGTCGTTCCATTTATAGCATGCAACATTGCAACTGTTATTCTAATTATACTATTACCAGGAATTGCAACATGGCTTCCTAGTACTATCCAGTGAAAATTTATCTAAGGTAACCCAACTTGATATTTGGAACCAATTTGGAAAATTGTAAGAGTTGAGGAGGAGAAAAAGATTGGATGGACTTAAAAAGTTTTTAAATAACACATATGATAAAGTCTTGACGAGTATGGCTGTTATTTCATCTGGCTTAATTTTGCTCCTGATGATATTAATAGTTGTTCAAGTTTTTTGCAGATATTTTTCAAAACCGATCCTATTTACATCAGAGTTAGCTACTTATATTTTGCTCATCTTAGGTCTTCCAAGTGCAGCATACTTATTAAGGAAGGATCAACATGCCGTTATTGACTCTTTTTATTATTTGCTCAACCCAAAAAAACGGTCAGTTTTAAATTTAGCAAAATGTATCTTAGGTGGGATTGCATGCTTTGTGACCACATGGTTCGGGGCAATAGTAACATATCAACAATATATTAGAGGTGTTCGCATTCCAGATACTTTACAAACTCCAACATATTTGTTACTGGTACTGATACCTTTTGGTACATTCTTAATAACAATTGAATTTGTAAGGAAAGCAATTCAAGCTTATAAAGAACTTAAAGGACTTAATTTTCATTAATCAAGGGCTGAAATCGGGAAAAACCCCTCCTTCCGCCTTACCGATTTGCGGGACAGGACGCCTTTGAGAAGTGCCAACCACCGGAAAGGTTACCGTTCAATTAAGTCTCTAAATAAATATAATATGAGGGAGGATTATCTATGAACGTATCTCAAGAGTTTGCCGCGCATATCCAAAAAACTAAATTCGATAGTATCCCCAGAGAAATTATCGACCGCGCTAAGTGGAGGCTTGCCGACTCAGTCGGTGTTTTCGCCGCTGGTGCCAAGGGTAAGGGAATCGATGCGGCTCTCGAACTTGTCAAGCGCTGGGGTGGCGCTGGTGAGAGCTCCATCTACAACTTCGGTGGCAAGGTTCCTGCACACAACGCCGCTTGGATTAATAGCCTCATGCTTCGTTCGTTTGACTTCGAATGCATCGATGCTGAAGATATCGACTGCACGTGGCCTGCTCATGTTACTGGTACCACGGTTCCTACTGTGCTTGCTTTGGGCGAGTTCCTAAAGAAGAGCGGTAAGGATATTCTAACCGCTCTTTGCATCGGTGACGATATCGTTTGCCGTATGATTGCTGCTTCGAAGTTTGACGTCTTTGGCAATTTTGACAGCAATGGTACAAGTAACAGCATCGGCGCAACGGCAATCGCGTCCAAGCTTCTTGGTCTGAACCCTGAGCAGATTGTTGATGCTTTTGGAATCGACGTTAACGCTTGCAGCGGCACGATGGCAAATACTAAGGGCTACTGGACCTTCAAGCTTCCAATTGCCAACTCCGCTCGTAGCGCTATTATTGCTGCCGAGTTCGCTCAGGCAGGCTATCATGGTCTCCCTGAACCTCTGACCGGCGATCGGTGCTTTTTCGATATGTTCGCTCCCGGTTATGATACCACGAACCTCACCAAAGATCTCGGCACCAAGTTTTTCTCAGACGTAGTTATCAAACCTTGGGCTTGCTGCCGTGGAACGCATGCTCCGCTTGATGCCATGATGAGCGCAACCAATGGCAAGATCTACAAAGCTAGCGAGATCGAGAAGATCATCGTCGGTGCCCCGCATATCGTCACGGGTTTTGTCGGTAGGCCGTTCGAATTTGGCACCACAGAGGAATCTGATGCACTGTTTAGCCTGCGTTATACGACCGTTTCCTGCATCTTGAGAGGAAATGTAACCCCGGCGCACTATGCTCCTGAGATGATGACCGATCCTCAGGTCGGCGATCTGCTCAACAAGCTCGAGATTGTCGAGTGGAATCCGGATACCAAGGGCGGCAAGTTTGGCGCTTTTGTCGAAGTCACCCTCAAGGATGGTACGATTCTCCGTGGTGAGAACGGTCAGAACATCATCTTGGGTGACATCCGCAAGAAGCCGATGACCGAGCAGGCTATCTATGACAAAATGGTTGCTAACGTTGAGTTTGGCGGTGAGGTTTCGCTTGAGAATGTCAAAAAGGCATTCGATATGGCGCTTAACTTGGATAAGGTCGATAATATCGTATCTTTCATTAAGTTGCTGGTGCCTTAACTGGGAGTCCTATAATCACTCTAATAAATTAAGCTACCTATATAATCGTTAAAGAGGGGGGAAGTGTGATTGAATAACACAATTGAAAAATTGATTAAAATTGCTGGGGAAGGTGCGGTACAATTCAGTGAAGATGCCATTTTGCCACACATTGGAAATCGTAACTTTGAAACACCTATGCGACCAATGGCTATTGTAAGGCCCCAGAGCGGGGAGCAGGTGGAGGCCATAGTTAATTATGCCAAAGAAAATGGGGTTCCTCTTGTGCCGGTTAGCTCAGGCGGGCCACATTATAGCAGTTCGTCAGCGCCTTCCGTGCCGGGGGCAGTTATTGTTGATTTGAGCGGCATGAAAAAAATTATTAGTATCAACCGGCGTTTTTGCATGGCGGTGATTGAGCCGGGGGTGACCTACGGACAGCTGCAAAAGGCGCTGGCCGATGAGGGGCTTACCATTTCAGTGCCCCTCGCTCCCAAAATAAATAAATCGGTGATTGCCAGTTTGCTTGAGGTGCAGCCTAGACTAAACTCAGTCTATCAATGGAATTATATCGATCCTCTTCGGTGCATGGAAGTAACCTGGGGGGACGGGAACCGAATGTATACCGGCGAAGCCGGAGGTGGCGTACGGGACCTTAATAAGCAGCAGGCCCAGGGAAAGTGGCAAATCAACGGCGCTGGTCCCATGATGCTTGATTTTTGCAGATTATTGACCGGGTCACAGGGAACCATGGGTATTGTAACATGGGCTTCGGTCAAATGTGAGCAGTTGCCCCAAATTCATAATATTCATACTGTTGAATCGCCTAGCATTAAAAAGCTTTGCGACTTTACGTTTGAAGTGCTTCGCTGGCGATTTAGTGATGAACTCATGATAATGAACGCTGCCTATCTATCCACTGTTCTTGCCGAAGATGTTATTTCAAAGGAAAAGATACGAAAACAACTAAATGACTGGCAAGCCATTGTTGGGATTGCCGGGAAAGAGATGCTCCCTGAACTGCGAGTAAAACAGCTAGAGTCAGATATATCAGACATAGCAAAGAAATTAGGCTTAAATCTTTCCCCGCAGCGAAAAGAGATTGAGGGGGCTGATGTTCTTGGCCGGATCACCTCAGCCTGCGTTGGAACGCATTGGAGAGAGTCATACAGTGAAGAGTTTGCCCAGATATTTTTTGTTACAACCATCAGCAAAACAGAGTTCTTCGTGAATGCCATGAATGAGCTGGCAAAAAATGCAGGGTATCCCGTCAAAGAGATCGGGGTTTATATTCAACCCCAGCATGCCGGAACATCCTGTCACTGTGAGTTTTTACTACCCTATCATGCTGACAACTTGGCGCAGGTAAGAGAACTGTTTTTTAAGGCTAGTGCGATATTCAGTGAGATGGGTGCATACTTTGCCCGGCCATACGGTATCTGGGCAAAGCTGCAGTTTGAAAAAGATCCGTTAGCTGCAAAGCATCTGAAGACTGTTAAAAAGATTTTTGACCCAAAAATGATCATGAATCCAAGGAAGTTAAGTACGGCAACGGTGGAGGTGGCAAAGTGAAGGAGAAAACTCTTGCCGATTACAAGGCCATGCAGGAGCGGTGTTGCAATTGTTCCTATTGTAAATGGATCCCTCTTGACAAAATCAAAAGCAACCGGTTTGCCTATAATTGCCCCGCAAACGCCTATTTTAAATTTAATACGTATTCAGCACGAGGCCGATTTCAAGCCGGGCTTGCTGTTGCTAACGAGGAGCTTGACTACACCGAAGGTATGACCCAGATGGTTCACTCTTGCCTTTCCTGCGGGGCATGTGATGTGGCCTGCAAGATTAGCAGGTATAACCTTGAGCCTTTGGAACACAACATTGCCCTAAAGGCGGATGTGATAGAAAAAGGACATACTATTTTAGCACAAAAGGTAATGCTGAATACTCTTGCGACAGAAGGAACGCTGATTCCAAACATGAAAAAAGCCGACCGAGCTGTCTGGTCGGAGGGACTGGGGTTTAAGGATCTGGCAAAAGAAAAAGCCGAAGTGTTGTTTTTCCCCGGCTGTAAATATGGGTATGATAAGACGCTTAAGGAAACCTTGCGAACCACAGTTAGTCTGCTCCTTAACATGGAGGCCGACCTTGGGGTATTGGGGGAGAGTGAAATGTGTTGCGGTGGTAGGGCATGGCAAATGGGATTTGAAAAGGAGTTTTCAAAAACCGCAGACATAAACATTTCGAAAATTCAAAAGACAGGGGCCAAGATAATTGTAACGCCTTGTGCCGACTGTTATCATGCTTTGAAACGGTTGTACGCAGAACGGGGCCTAACGATGGAAGTTCTTCATGTGGTTGAGTATATTGACCGAAAAGTAAAAGAGGGAAGGGTAACCTTTACAAAACCGGTGAATATGACGGTTACTTATCATGACCCGTGTCATCTGGGCCGGCAGGGGGCGCCCTTTGTACCGTGGAATGGTACAGAGAAAAAAATCTTTAATCAGATTCATACTTGGGAACCGAGACGACCCAGAAACAATGGGGCTAACGGGATATATGACGCCCCCAGAAATATACTGGAGGCAATACCGGGAATAAGGTTGGTGGAAATGGAGCGCATCCGTGAATATAGCTGGTGTTGTGGTGCGGGAGGTGGTTGCGGCCAATCCATGCCTGCTTATGCAGAGTGGGTTGCCGGCGACAGGGTGGCCGAAGCAAAAAGCACAGCAACGGATGCGTTGGTTACAGCATGTCCGTGGTGTAATGGGATGTTGTCAAAAGCCGTAGGTAAAGACGGGGAAACGATGCCGGTGTATGACCTGCTCGAACTGGTCGCCCGTGCACTTTAAAGGAGGGGAAAAATATGGCACTAGTCCGTGAGATTTATAAAGAATTTGAAGAAATTGTGGGAATAGGGAACATCTCAGAAGAACCAGTGGTGCTGGAAACATATCGCTGTGTGGCAGCTCAGTCATCAGCCCACTATGGGCCTTATGACCAACGGACGCCAACACCCCAGGCCGTGCTCTTGCCGGGGAGTACAGAAGAAGTTCAAAAAATCGTTCTGCTGTGCAACAAACATGGCATCCATTTTAAAGCGTCCACTACCTTTTGGTCCGCTCAGGGTTATATTGGATCGGACAACGCCATTCAACTTGATATGCGCAGAATGAACAAAATCGAAGTAGATGCAAAAAATCAGCTGGCTATTATTGAACCCTATGCCATTGCAGCTGCCATACAGGCCGAGACAATGAAACATGGGATGACGTGCAATATACAAGGGGCTGGAGGAAGCACTTCCACCTTAGCTTCTACGGCCGGTTGGCAGGGGCCGGGGCCATCATCCATTTTTACCGGAACGAATTATGATAACATGCTCAGCGCTGAATGGGTGCTGCCTAACGGGGAGATTCTCCGAACAGGTTCGGCAGGCTCAGGGGATGGTTGGTTCTGCGGCGAAGGTCCAGGGCCAAGCCTTAGGGCCATTGTGCGGGGAGTTGCGGGCACGGCAGGGGATATGGGTGTGTGCACAAAGCTCGCCATTAAGCTTTCACCCTGGCCGGGACCAACTTATTTACCATCGACAGGGGCACCGCCATCATACAAAGCTGATCTTTATGAAAACTTTAAATATTACACACTTTGTTTTCCTACATGGGAAGCTTGGGCAGAGGCTGTTAGGATGATCCATGAAAACCGCATTATATACATTGGCCACAGGCAGTTCAACATGTTTGGGTGCGATATGAAAGGAGCCATGGTGAATATCCTTTCAGATCCGAATAAACAACTTTGTGATCTTCCGGACCTTTTAGAGGATGAAGAAATAAAAAAACAAACTGAATCTATGCGCATTGATGTACAGGTTGTCATCGCTGGGATGACAATGCTGGATATGGACTACAAAGAGAAGGCGCTGGATGAAGTCCTAAGAATGGTCGGCGGTTGGAAAAATGAAATGATGTTAAAGCCTGACATTGCCAATTGGGCCCTTTTATATTTAATCAGAATGGGGCGCAAAAACTTGAATTATGTCTATTGTGGCGCATATGAAGGACATTTTGGTTTGTCCAGAGGCAACTATTTTTACTCCGCTTCTCTTGTGGAAGAGGCTTCGGCCATCAAACGCGAATGGGAGATAAAGCACAACCATATGGCTGCTGTTGGCGGCAATTCCAGCATGGGTGGCCTTGGCGGCGTTGGCGGGGGAGGAGGCGTTTCGTGGGAGTTTTTTGCCCACTTTGATGCACATGATAAAGAATCAATAAAAGGGGTATGCGAGTATTTTAATAAAACCAATCAATGGATGGCACAAAAAGGCTTGGGTGGCTGTATGGGGAAATTAAACGAAAGTTCAAGGCGCCCCGATGGATACAACCGGTCCCAGGAAGAGTTTAATAAAACATTTGCATCTACTCCCCAACCCGAGGTATTCGTATACCAGTGGATGGTAAAAGATGCTTTTAATCCAAAAAAATTAAGCGGCAGTTATTATAAGACTTTGGATCCAAAAGCCTTTGTAGAAGGATCAGGAGCAGCATCGAGGGGTGTTTTCATATAAAACCTAGCTAGGTTCATCTGTCTAATTTTAGTTCCACTTCAGACCATAAAAGGAGCAATTTTTACTGGTCTTTACTCGATTTTTTGAGCCAGGGTAGAGGGTTTCCTCCATCAAAAGCTTCGCGAAAAAAGGTTTTTGCAATGGAATCAATATATTTTTAAATCTGAGATAGGAGGGTTAATTTTATGCTGCGAAGATATTTTTTGGTTTTCTGGGTTTTAATATTGGTTATCGGTATGATGCTTAGTGGATGCCAATCTAATTCTGTACCCAGAGACAACGCACAGGAAAACGAAGCAACTCCGGCGGCGTCGATAGATTTGCCGGCGACTGTCGGTTTGGGAACGAGCCCTGTTGGCGGTTCGTATAATGCCGTTGGAACTGGGCTGGCCAAGGTGATTAGCGATAATTCTTCTATTAAGGTGATAGTCCAACCAAGTGCCGGACAAAATGCCTATCTCCCTTTAGTAGACACAGGTGAACTTGACTTAGCTGTGCACTCCGTAGTTTCTCTGAGTTGGGCCTATGCCGGGGTAAATGGCTACGAAAAACCACACAAGAACCTCCGCACGTTGGTTCGTGGACATGATGCTCCTTCGATGACGCTGGTGGTACGGGCTGACTCTGGTATCAAGTCAATCAAGGACCTGCGTGGCAAGCGCGTGGCAGGTGAATATGGGGGTGCCATGGAAATTCAGCAGATGGTTACTGCTGGCCTGGAGTCCGTGGGTCTAACTTGGAATGATGTACGGGTGGTGCCGGTACCCGACCCCGCTTCGGCCATACGTGCCTTACAGGAAGGACGGGTTGACGCAGCCTTTGGAGCCAACCCCAATGGCGCCCAACTTCTTGAGGTTGACTCGGGAATCCCCTTGAATGCGCTGAATTTCGGAGATCTACCCATCGAACAGGCCGGCAACCCGCCTAAGGAGCTAATTGATGTGTTGCAGAAGCGGGTGCCTGGTGCGTACTTATTTCTCCAAAAGAAAGTGGGCTATCTCAAGGCGGATACCGTTGGAATTAAGTATGCTGTTGGCCTCTCTGCCTCGTCTAAGCTCAGTGCCGCCGCTGCCTACGAGATCACCAAGACCCTATACGAAAACTATCAGGAACTTCACCCCATATACCCGATGCTAAGTATGTGGACCCAAGGAACCATGTTTGATCCCAATCCAACTGCCCCGTACCACGAGGGAGCTGTGCGCTTCTGGAAGGAAAAGGGGTTGTGGACTTCAGAGGCCGAGGCCAACCAAAAGAAGCTTTTGGGGCAGTGAGGCAGTGCTTTTTAAAAGCAGGCTAACTAGTGAGGTTGTCAATAAATCGATCTGATACTTAGTAGATGCCAATTTAACTCTATGCTAATGCTTTAATAACATGGTGGAGAATTATTTTAGTTCACCTGGCCTACTCCGAAGGAGCTGTACGCTTCTTGATGAAAAGGGGATTGTGGATTACAGAGGCCGAGGCGAACCGAAAGAGATTTCTCTGGAAACAGTGGAGGAATACTTTTGAGGGTAGTCTGGGGCCAGTCGCTTACTTGTATGCTAGTATGCGACTGGCTCCTAGATAAATAATTTAAAGAGGTGAACTAAAGAACTATGGCTACTAAGAATGCAGGGATGAAAAACCAAGAAAAAATAAAGGAGCGGTTAATTGAGACCGAAGAAGGACGTTTTCGAGTTCTTTCGGGTTACTTAGGGCTATTTCAACGTGTGCTCTTGTGCTCGGTTCCCATCGTAGGTATTTTATTCATGATGAACATTCACATGTACTTCGGTTGGTACTTCTATACAGAACAGTATATCGGTCTATTTATAACGTTGATTTTGGTCGGCACGTTTATATCTACCCCCGCCACACGTCGATCTCCACGCAACCGTCTGCCATGGTATGACGCGCTCCTGGCTCTAGCTGGGTTGCCGGCAGGCCTTTACCTCACGTTTTATTACCCGGAGTTGGCTATGCGTTTGGGGTCGCTTTCACCTGACCGGGCCATACTGGGAGCAATAACAATCTTGCTCGTGCTGGAGGCTATTCGTCGTTACGCTGGCTGGGTGCTGGTGATTGTGATAAGCATCTTCATCCTCTATGGCCGCTACGCCAACCTATTTCCGGGTACCTTGCACGGGCGTGCCACTTCGTGGGAGAGGTTAGCTTCCTATCTTTATCTTGATCCCAACAGTATGCTCAACCTCATAGCCATTGCCGCTGGGATTGCGTTGGCCTTTATCCTGTTCGGTCAGGTATTAATTTCCTTCGGAGGAGGCAAACATCTTACCGACATAGCTTTACTGGGCTTTGGTCGCTTTCGTGGCGGGCCTGCTAAGGCAGCTGTAGTTGGTTCAAGTTTACTCGGCACACTTAGTGGTGGGGCTATCTCCAATGTCTTGATTTCCGGATCGGTAACCATCCCGATGATGATCCGAACTGGCTACAAACCTGCGATGGCCGGGGCGGTGGAGTCTATTGCTTCCTCGGGAGGCAACCTTATGCCGCCGGTTATGGGTGCTGTTGCTTTTCTGATGGCTGAAAACCTAGAGGTACCGTACGCAGAGGTGGCCATTGCGGCTTTGGTGCCAGCGGTGCTTTTCTATCTAGTCTGTTTTGTCCAGGTTGACTTACAAGCCGGAAAAGAGGGATTGCGAGGACTGGACAAATCAGAGATCCTAAAGAGGCATGAAGTCTTACGTGAAGCATGGGTTGTCATTCCCTGTCTAGGTATTCTTATTTATACCCTATTGATTATTCGTCTTACCCCTAGCACAGCCGGCATTATCACGGCCTTTGCCTCAGTCCCAATACTTTTAATGGCCAAGAGCGCTCGCGTCAACTTCATGCCCCGCATCTTGGCTACTCTCGAAGGCACTGGCAAGATGCTGATGAACATCGGTACAATAATAGCCGGCGCCGGTATAATTGTAGGAATAGCCAACATCAGCGGCTTTGGCTTTAACCTGGCTTACACCCTTTCTATTGTCGGTGAGGGTAATCTATTACTACTTCTTATCCTTGCGGCCTTAACCTCGATGATCCTGGGGATGGGCATGCCTGCGCTGCCGGCCTATGCATTGTTGGCCACGCTTGTGGCGCCGGCGCTGGTGCAACTTGGTGTTGTGCCCATGGCTGCTCACCTGTTTATTTTATATTTTGCTATGGTCTCTAATTGGACGCCACCGATTGCCCTTGCCTGTTTTGCCGCCTCGACCATTTCAGGCGCCAATCCAAACCGCATTGGCTTAATTGCCGTGCGTCTAGGCATACTTGCATACATAATACCCTTTCTGTTCGTATACTCACCGGCACTAATATTGAAAAGCGACAGTTGGATAGTTATTGTTGCTTCAGTAGCAACGGCAGTTATTGGTTCGGTGCTCATAGGTATTGGTCTGGTAGGTTACCTGTTCCAGATTGTGCCGACAATTCGTCGAGTTTTATTTACCATTGCCGGTATTGCCCTTCTCATTCCGTTTCACCAGGACATGACGATAATAGGTGGGATAATTAACGGGTCTGGATTTCTACTCTCAGTGTTTTTGATTTTGTGGGAGTGGCGGTGTAATTGTTCTGTAGCGGTGACTCTTTCCAAAAGGCAGATCGCTCAGAAGGGAAGCATGGAGTAGTAGGGGACAGGGAAAAGACATGTAAAAGTTTTAGCATTATTTTAGCATTAATTAGTAACATTTATCTGACCCCCTTTGACAACGAAATGACACGTTTAGGGTATCGGTTGATCAAAAGCCAACCTAAATCAAATATCTACGCAGTACCCAAAGAAAAATCCGTTAAAAGATTTATGGACCAAATCAGAGCAAGAACAAAGCGCAGGATACCACTTACCCTAAAGGATATAATTGAATGGATAAACCCGGGAATCAGGGGTTGGGAAACTATTACCGTAAAGCTCATGTCCGAAAACTATTCAACCGCTTGGATCGCTGGATAATCCGAAGGTTACTGTCACATCAATTCAAACGGTGGCGAAATGCAGGGTGGAAAAAGTACCCTCCCGCATTTTTATACGACCATTTTAAGTTAGCTAAGCAGGATGTCTTTTTTCATCCGTGATAAAACCTGTTCTTTGTTTTCCATAATGTGCTCCCCTCAAAATTTATTTGCAGTAGAAACTGCAAATAAATTTTAAGGTAGTCACAGAGCAGATGGAAGCATGACTAAAAATTTTACTGGATTTAAGGATTATCTATGAATTCAATGTCTTTACCACCGCGATAGCGGTTTTGTCCAATGCCGCTTATGGAGTGCACCCCATAAGCGGCACTCATTTACAACCCATTTGCTTAAAGACGGCGCCACTCTATTATAAATTAAGGAATTGCTCGGTCATGCCAGTATCCAGTCCACGACTATTTATTTGCACCGTGCTAATGTAACCTTGCCTTCCATCTTTTTATATCTACCCTTAATCGCAGGGTGGCCTCATGAAATGATGGTTTTTTGAGTGAGTTTACGTTGTAGTGTTAAAGAGTATTTTTAATAATTAGCACTTGATTATTGACAAATACAGAATTTTTGGTAAAATTAATTTAGTTATCGCTGACCGACCAGTCGAACAGTATGTGAAGACGATTGAATCCAATTATATACTACATATCTAAAATTCAAATATGTGTATGTTGGCCTAATGGTGCATTTTATCTATATTTTTTGAAATTTCAATCAGACAGGTCCCAAGAAATCAATAGTAAATGCAATACGTGATAATCCTAAGAATAAACCGCTTATTATGGAGGAGATATGTCTGATAATCAATATAGTCAATCAAATAATACCAGGGGTGAGAATGTTTCAAAAAAGGTATATTTGACCAGTAAAGATGTTTTAAAAGTTGCGGCTAAGCTGATCCGCATTCACGGTTATCACGGAACCTCTACCCAAATGATCGCTGATGCGCTTGGTGTTAGCAAATCAACTATTTTTCACCACATCAAAAGTAAACAGGACATGCTTTTCCAAATTCTTAACGAGCCAATGCAGAAAGTTTACCCTGATTTACAAGAGATATATTCGCGGCAGTTGTCCCCCACACAGAAGTTGGAACTTGCGGTGGTCAACCATATTCTGGTACTCGTTGATAGTATTGAAGTCGTAGCCGTCTTGCTACAAGAACGCGATTGTATCAAGCCTCCCTATAGCGAAATCTTAGAGCCTGTACGCGATGGATATGGTCAAATCTTTTACCTTATTATTGAAGATGGTGTAAACAGCGGTGAATTTAAGCAAATAAACCCTAGAGTAGCAACTCTAGCCATTCTAGGAATGTGTAACTGGCTCGTTCAATGGTATAATCCGGAAGGGGAGATTTCCTCTCAAGCGATTTCCAAAATATATGCAGACTTCGCGCTACAATTACTACGGCCATAACTTTTGTTAATTGAAAAACCGAATACTTGTGCATTATGGTATGTTCACGGGTACGCGGCAGGAGATTTGGTGTAACCTTGGTTGTCAAGGTAGTCTGTAGTAATTGTCAATTAGTTAGGTTTGTATGGTTTTTAAGATTGTTAATTACCTTTGGGATGTGAGTTAACCATATTGCAGCAACATGGAGTTTAATAGTCAAGTTATTTTTATAAAATGACTCAAGGTGATTATGGGGGTTTCTTGCTTTAAATAGTGCCCACCTATGTTTTTCACTTTATTTTTTATAATCTTCCCCCATTTACTAAGTAGGGAAGATTATTTTATAAGGAGAGTGGCTCTTGCCGTGCCATGATTAAGATGGTTAAGTCTTAGAATACTAATAATAAAAAATATTTAAAATAAAAAATATTTAAAATAATTTAATAATTTGCACTTTAATTATTGACAAATGCAATATTTTTGATAAAATTAATTCGAGTCAGCTCTGACCGAACGGTCGAACGGTATGTCGGGACGATTGTATCCAATAAATTTGTAGTATATTGTCTATTGATAAATTTACCTACTTTTAACAAAAATGATTATACATTGGAGCAATCGGGCACTAACACGGCGTGAAGAAGGTTTTTGTGATTCTCTCTCATTCTGTCATGCACCTGAAATTTAAGACATATTAGTAGAGGAAATTTGAATTGCAATGATGCCTGGGGGTGAGTCAATGTAACTGGTTAGTAAACTCTAAATTAATTTCTGATGCTGATGATGTAAAACATGAAGTTGGGAGGTAAGCAAGTGGACTTAGAAACTTTATTGTTTGAGACGAAAGGTGCAGTTGGTGTCATTACTCTAAACCGCACCGAGCAAATGAATTCCCTCGACGGGCAACTATTACGAGAGCTTGGTGAACTTCTAGATAAATGCGAAAGTGACGGAAGCATAGGCGCGTTGGTTTTATCAGGCGGAAAGAAGTTATTCTGCGCCGGCGCTGATGTCAAGTACGTAACCTCTTTGGAGACGATAAATGACTTTCTCGCCTTCTCACGCCTAACACGCGAAACATTCCATAAAATTGAGGTGTTGAGTAAACCGGTTATTGCGGCAATTGGTGGCGCCGCCTTGGGCGGAGGCCTTGAGATGGCTCTCTGTTGCGATCTGCGTGTGGCGTCAGAAAAAGCAAAATTAGGATTACCAGAGGCCAAATTAGGAGCTATGCCAGGTGCTGGCGGTACGCAGCGCCTCCCCCGTCTTATAGGACCAGCATTGGCCAAACAGCTTATTTTCACCGGTAATTTCATCACTGCAACTGAAGCCTATCGAATTGGCCTGGTCAACGAAGTAACAACACCAGAAGATTGCCTGATTAAGGCTGTGGAGCTAGCTAGTGAAATATCAGAAAGGGCGCCGCTGGCATTACAAGCGATCAAGAAAAGCATTAATACAGGCCTGCAAGTCGACCTTGAATCCGGGTTGAATTATGAGGCTGAATGTACAAAGTGTGTGGTAGGCAGCGAAGATCATCACGAAGGTTTTCGCTCCTTCATAGAAAAGCGCAAGCCGGTGTGGAAAGGTCGGTAATAATAGTTAGATAAAGGAGGTCAATGATGAATAACGATTTAAAACCTGTAATGGAAGGGATCTTCGAGGTAGGACCGCCTTCTCGGCTAAACGGGGCGATATGTCCGGAGTGTAACAAAAAATTCTTCCCTAAGCCGATGGTTTGTCCCCACTGCTTGGGGGAAGTACAAAATATAGAACTTTCTACAGAAGGAAAGATTTATACTTACTCAATATTGCGGACAAAGCCGCCTTATGGTCTTCCCCAACCATATGCAGTGGGCTGGGTCGATCTTGAGGCCGATGGTTTGCGGATATTTAGCCTGCTCGATCCGGACAGGATTTCTGACTTAGACTTTGGCAAACGGGTCACGCTCCGAGTTGGAGCAATCGGTGTAGACAACAACGGCCAGGCTTGCTTACGGTACTACTTCACACCTAAAGATGGAGGTGAGCAATAATGAGATCGGTAGATATAATTGGTGTGGGTATTACAAATTTTGGAAAGCATATTGAGACATCGCTGGTGGAATTAGGTGGTCGGGTTGCAATTGAGGCCATCAAGGATGCCGGTATCAAGCCATCTCAAATCAATGCTGGCTTCTTCGCAAATATGCAGGCGGCCAATATTTTTACAGACTTTACCGTAGGACAAAACGTATTTTGGCAGGCTGGGATTAATAGCGTTCCGGTGTTTAACATCGAGAACGCTTGTACCTCAGGCTCATCCGCATTTAATTTGGCCTGGATGGGTGTTGCTTCGGGAATGTATGACATAGCCATCGTCGTGGGGGCTGAAAAACTGGTAGTTCCTAATCTTGGTCTAATGCAAGCTGGTTCAACGGAGCTAGATACTTTGGAAGGTCTTGTGGTACCAAACGCTTTTGCCATGCGCGCTAATTTGCATATGGCGACCTATGGCACTACAAAAGAGCAATTAGCCATGGTGGCAGTTAAAAATCGTCGTCACGCTGGTCTTAACCCGTTGGCCCAGTTCAGAAGCCCAATAACAGTAGAGGAAGTGCTTAATGCCCCTATGATAGCAGACCCCTTAACACGCTTGAGCTGCTGTCCAAATGCTGACGGAGCAGCTGCCGTAGTACTTTGCGCCTCTGATTATTCCAGGCAATACACCTCTCGTTCTGTTAATGTAGCGGCGTCCGTGCTAGTGACAGGCAGCTATGAAAATCCATGCAATATGGCTCAATGGGATGCGGATCGGCGTGCTAGTAGCATCGCCTACGAAAGGGCCGGTCTGGGACCTCAAGACCTTGATGTTGTCGAATGTCATGATGCTTTTACAATTTCTGAAATAGTACATTATGAGGGCATTGGGTTGTGTCCAGAAGGTGAGGGTGGCAGGCTATTGGAATCAGGGGCGACCAGCCTAGGCGGAAAGATACCCGTGAATCCCTCAGGAGGATTACTCTCGAAAGGACACCCTGTCGCTGCTACCGCAGTAGCGCAAATTGTGGAAGGCGTTCGCCAGCTTCGAGGAGAAGCCGGTGCCTGCCAAGTGGAAGGTGCAAAAGTGTTTATGGCGGAATGTATGGGCGCAGATAAGGCCGGCGATATTAAGTCTTGTACAGTTAATATTCTTCAAAATTAATTATAGGGAGGTTAATCATAGTGGATTTCGGTTTGTCAGGCAAGACCGCAGTAGTGACTGGGGGCGCTAGAGGGATTGGCCGGGCCATTTGTTTGGGTTTAGCTGAAGAAGGAGCAAATGTAGGTGTTCTTGATATAAATATTGAAGGGGCAGAGGAAACCGCCCAGATAATCCGGGAGAAATCGGGCAAATCGATAGCAGTAAAGGTGAATCTAGCCGATTGCGACAACGTGCAACAGGCCTTTGAGAAAGTCGTAACTGAGTTGGGGCCGGTTGACGTGATGGTATATTGCGCAGCTATTACTGATAATATGGCAACTATCGAAAAGATGAGCGCGGAGAATTGGAACAGAGAGATAGCTGTCAATTTGTCAGGTGCTTTCTATTGCATCAAACAGGTGGGGTCTACGATGGCTAAGCGCCAGTGGGGAAGGATAATCCTTGTTTCATCGAGGGCAGGCTTAGATGGTGGCTTTGGACAGTCCTCTTATTCTTCAAGTAAGGCCGGTCTTTGTGGTTTGGCCAAAACTACGGCATTAGAATATGGGCGAAAAGGTGTCACCAGTAATCTTATCTTCCCCAGCCTAGCTAATACGCCTGCTACTCAGGGTCTCCCTAAGGAAGCGAGGGAGAGAATAATAAACAGGATTCCGACGCGGCGTTTGCAAGAGCCTGAGGAGTTAGCCTCTGTCGTGTCATTCCTCGCTAGCGAGCAGGCTCGAAGCGTCAATGGCGCGGAAATTATGGTAACCGGAGGCATTGAGCTGTTTGTGTACTAGCGGGGGTACGGAGTGTAAAGGAGAAGGGCGGCTAGAAGCCCCCCTCCATTATCTCCGGCGAAACTTACCAGGTGTTCTACAGCAGAGCCCTTTCCTCTTGGCAAGTAATAGTATTAATTAACTTTACCTTCAAGCCTACCCAATAGAATTCTGCTTTACCTTACCGCTAACCAATGCTTTGTAGAGCTAACTTGATATTAGGTATCTAATCTAATATAAATAGGGGAGGTGATGAAATGGGATTAACAATAGCGGTTGATTTTGGCAGCACCTATACCAAAGTAGCCGCAGTGGATTTCGCTAAAGAGGAATTAGTGGGAGTAAGCCAATCTCCCAGAACCGTTGATAGTGATATGACAATTGTTTTACATAAAGCATTGGAGAATCTGCGGGTTAAATTAGGGTTAGAGAGGTTAGAGCCTGAACGCTTTGTTGCCTGCAGCAGCGCAGCCGGGGGGTTAAAGGTAGTAGCGGCCGGTCTGGTCCGAATACTGACAACCAAAGCTGCCGAAGAGGCTGCATTGGGAGCCGGAGCTAAGCTGATTGGTACTTATGCTTACGGGCTGAGTCCGCATGATGTACAAGAGATTGAGAAAATCTCTCCTGATATGATACTGCTTGCGGGAGGCACGGATGGAGGTAATAAAGAATGTCTTATTCATAATGCTGAGCTGCTCGCGAGATCTACACTCAACGTTCCTATAATAGTAGCGGGTAACAGGATTGCTTCTCAAGAAGCTCGTACGGTACTGGAGAGAAGTGGCAAAGAGCCCATTGTAGTGGACAATGTAATGCCTGAGTTAGAACAATTAAATGTTGAACCCACGCGGAACGTTATACGAGAAACCTTCATGAAACGAATCGTCCATGCCAAAGGATTAGACAAGGCGCAGGCCCTGGTAGGGGAAATAATTGTGCCCACCCCAACCGCAGTCTTAAATGGAGCCCGTTTATTAGCAGAGGGAACCGAAGAAGAAAGTGGAATGGGGGAATTAATGGTTGTGGATGTGGGCGGAGCCACCACAGATGTAGATTCCATAGGTCTTGGCCGCCTTACTGGGGATGCTATACTTAAAGGATTACAGGAGCCCTATCTAAAGCGAACTGTGGAAGGAGATCTTGGAATCAGGTGGAATGCTGAGACTATTCTGGAAAAAGCAGGAACAAAAAAATTCCTTGACAGAATAGCCGAGCTGGATGCCTCCTTAACTGGACGGATTGATCCGGAAGCTGCAGTAAAATATTTAGCCTCCCATGTTGACTATACTTCCAAAAATGACGATGATTTCTGTATTGATACTTGCTTAGCCAGTGTAGCGGTAGACATCGGTATGAGCCGGCATTGCGGTAGGATTGTGGAAGCCTACTATCCTTCCGGTAAGGTCCAGTTTCAATACGGTAAGGATCTAACCAATATTAAATGTCTAATTGGTACCGGGGGTATATTTGCTTACGGTCGGGAACCCCGTCAGGTGTTGGAAGCGGGTTGTTATAATATCAATGAGCCAGAATCTCTGCGCCCCCTAAACCCTGACTACTATATTGATGAAAGCTATATCCTCTGGGCTGTGGGCTTACTCTCCGAATTGTTTCCCAGCGCTGCTTTACGGATTATGAAAAAGCATCTTAAAAAAGTCTAATCCAGAGAGATGGAATATGAGGGGTGTTCATGAATAATACACAAAATACAAAAGGGACATTGGTCACCGGAGTAATAGGTGAGGATGTCCATATTGTCGGAATAAGAAGCGTTGAGTATGCCTTAAGACAAGCGGGATTTAATATCGTTTCCCTGGGAATTCAAGTATCGCAAGAAGAATTTATCAATGCCGCCGTGGAAACCAATGCCGATGCTATTCTTGTTTCCTCTTTGGGAGGCCATTCGAAAATTTGGGTCGCCGGACTTAGGGAAAAATGTGAGGAGGCGGGCCTTGACCATGTTCTTCTCTACCTTGGAGGAAAACTAATTATTGGTGAAACGAATTGGGAGGATTCGGAACAGTTATTCAAAGAGATGGGTGTTGACCGAGTGTACCCGCCTGACATAAAACTTGCCAAAGTAATTGAGGATCTGGAGAATGACTGCAAAAGGAAAGGGGAAGCTTCATGAAACTAAAAAACAAAAAACTGAATGATGAAGAATTTTCCCAGGAGAGAAAACAAGTTCTTGCCACGTGGCCTACCGGTGCGGAAGTAAATCTGGGGGAGGGAATAGCATTCCACAGGAGCATGCCTCCGCACAAGAATTTTGCTCTCAAATTATTGCAAGCTCGGGACACCAAGACTACCCTGATTCGCTGTGAGTCGGGAATACCTACTTTGGATGAATTTAGCAGTTATCTTAGGTATTTACAAAATGAGGGTCAAGCAGACCTTTTGGGGTCACATATCGACAGTCTGACCCGGAATCAGCGGTACCAGGAGGCAGAGCGCGGTCTGCAAGAGAGCGTGCAAACGGGTAAGTGGGTCCTTAACGGGTTTCCAATTGTAGCACATGGCGTTGCAGGAACAAGAAAGCTAATTGAAGAGATTGATCTGCCAATGATGCTTAGAAATCCTTGCGTAGATCAGAGGCTGGTCGCAGAAATTGGATTTGCCAGTGGGTACACTGGTACTTCTGGAGATCCTACTATGGCCTTATGTCATTATTCGAGAAATATACCCTTTGAGGATGTAATTAGAAAATACCAGTATGTATACAGGCTCATGGGGTATTACACAGAAAGAGGAATTCCTTTGATTGCCTCATTCCTTGGGGGTTTTGCTATCCTGTGTCCCTTTAGCGTGGTTATGGCAGGATCGATCTCTGCCGCAATCATCGCTGCGGAGCAGGGAGTCAAGAACTTCAGTATGGCTTTTAATACCCAGGGGAATGTTGTTCAAGATGTGGCTGCGTCGGTAGTCCTTCGCAAATTAACCAAAGAATATTTGGATACTTTGGGTTACCAAGATGTAGAAATAACTTTGGACATGACCATTTGGTCCGGCCAATTTCCGGATGATGAATTTTCCGCTTCGACCGTCATTAACTTGGGCGTTTTTGCTGCCGTAGCCGCCAAAAGTGAACTCACAACGGTTAAGACAATAGAGGAGTCAAAAACAATTCCGACGCGGGAGGCTAGTGCCGGCAGCTTGCGACTCGGCAAAACATTAATTAATATTCTAAAAAAACAGGATCTACAGCTTGATGTGCAAGCAGTTGCAACAGAAGCCAAGATGCTGGAGATGGAAACAAGACTCATTGTCAACAAGATTTTAGACCTGGGGAACGGGGATGCTGCCGTTGGATTGGTCAAGGCTACCGCATCTGGTGTTTTTGATAACCCTTTTGCTACGAGCCAATATGTTCAATGCAAGGTAAGAGGAGTCCGGGATTATCAGGGAGCGGTGAGATATCTAGACCGTGGGAATCTGCCGTTTAATCAAGAGATTATCCAATTCCATCAAGAAAAGATTGCCGAAAGAGAGAAAGCCGAAGGGAAAAAGCTGGACTACCAAACGATTATAGATGATCTTGCTTCTATAAGTAAATGTAGGATTTAAAAGAAATTTAAAGGGGCTCATAAAGGTGTTACCGGTCACTTTAATCTAGACTATCCGTTTAATTTTTCTCACATTAAACTAGACTGCAGCACCAATGTTAAGCAAAAATCCCTACAAGCATTGGCATCATAAGCCGAATCAAAAACAGCAGCATGAAAATTAATCTCTGGATACAAATCCACAAGCTCTTTAAGCTCATAAACACCAGTTACCGAATCATGACGCTTTCCAGAAGTACATTTTATAGGATAGGTAAGCTATAGAATGAGTCACAAGCAGTAAAGCCATGAAAAGTATGGCCATAAAAGTAATGCTCATTGT